>NZ_AP025514.1:2852631-3169590 GCF_024347655.1 Vibrio toranzoniae
GTGGTTGGCACCGTAACCATGAGCCGCTAGCCAAGACGCGTATTCACTCTCTTTTGCTAGCACTTGGAAATCAGCGAAGCTCAAATCCCAGAGACGACCACCAAACAAGAATTCATGACCTTGAAGCTGACTTGCGTCAACTTGCTCAACCAACTTAGCAACGATCTGTTGCAACTCACTTGAGCACTCTTCTACCTTCAACTCACTAATGAACACTTTCGGCTGCTTTGGATCTGGATGCTCGTAATGCTTAGCGACTAGCTTCTTGCTCTCAAACAGGTAATCGCCACACGCTTTATAACCTAACTCAAGGAAAGGCTTAGCCAGCGTTTCAATTCCCAGCGGAGCTACATTGAAAGTACGCAGTGCAATATGATCATTAATCAGCGCTTCGTCTTCTTTTAGCAACTGGTGTACTTTCTCAGCCGATGGGCACAGCCTGTGAATGTAATCATCCCATAGTGATTTAAAGAGTAGATCGGGCGTCATGGTGACTCCTTGTCAGAGGTTCTAGCAAGCTAGTAATTTGGATTAGAAAGGGAGTGGCTGAGACCCAAAGTCAGCAGCCATCAGCCTGTGACATACTTGTTCTATTATTATCTACCGCCCAATCTAGGTGTCGGACGTGATGGAAAAGGAAGCGATAACACCACTTCCCTATTTCCAATTTAACGAATGAGCTTAGTACTCATTAGCCTAAATTACAGCTCAATACCCGGGCTAAACGTTGCTGGAAGTTGAGTTTCACCACCTTCCATTGAAGCCATAGGATAAGCACAGTAGTCAGCCGCATAGTAAGCACTAGGGCGTAAGTTACCTGAAGCACCCGGACCACCAAATGGTGCATCACCACTGGCGCCTGTTAACTGACGGTTACGGTTCACAATACCCGCTCGAATATGGTCAACGAAGTATTCCCATTCAGAATCATCTGTTGATACTAAACCAGCAGATAAACCAAAGCGTGTGTCGTTAGCTAACTCAACCGCTTGCTCTAGTGATTGGTAACGGACCACTTGTAGCAATGGACCGAAGTACTCTTCATCCGGCAGTTCAGCAATGTTGGTTGCATCGATAATCCCCGGAGAAACAAACGCCGCTTGACCCGCTTTTGCTTCCACGAGGCTGACACCGCCTAGCGATTGCAGATTCGCTTGCGCGTCTAAAATAAACTTAGCTGCTGTTTCAGAGATCTGTGGGCCCATGAATGGTGCTGGCTCAGCGAAAGGCTGATCAACACGAATCTTTTGAGTTGCTGCAACAAGCTTATCGATCAGTAGGTCACCCTTCTCGCCAATAGGAACATATAGACGACGAGCACATGTACAACGTTGACCTGCACTGATGAACGCCGATTGGATAATGGTGTATACCGTTGCGTCCGCATCACCGTATTGGTCGCTGATCACCATAGGGTTATTGCCGCCCATTTCTAACGCTAGCATCTTGCCCGGTTGACCCGCGAATTGACGGTGCAGGATATGGCCCGTATTCGCACTACCCGTAAATAACACGCCATCAAGACCTTTAGCATCGGCCAGTGCGATACCTGTCTCTTTAGCGCCTTGCACTAGGTTGATTACGCCAGCAGGAAGACCCGCTTCTTGCCATAGCTTCATTGCGAACTCACCTGTCCAAGGTGTCTGCTCTGAAGGCTTAAATACCACGGTATTTCCCGATAGCAGTGCAGGAACAATATGACCGTTAGGTAGGTGTCCTGGGAAGTTATAAGGACCAAATACCGCCATCACGCCCAGTGGACGGTGACGAAGTACGATTTGGTTGCCTGCCGCTTCACGTGAAGCTTCACCAGTACGTTCGTGGTAAGCACGGATAGAGATAGCTATCTTGCCTGCCATCGCGCCCGCCTCCGTGCGAGTTTCCCAAATAGGTTTACCCGTCTCTTTTGCGATAATTTGTGCGATTTCTTCGCTGTTCTCTTTCACTTTTTCCGCGAACTTCAACACGATCGCTTCGCGCTCAGAAAAGCTCAGCTTTTTCCAAACTAAGAAGGCTTCACGAGCCGCCGCTACTGCGGATTCAACCTGTGCCGGTGTTGCACTATCACCCTGCCACACTACTTCGTTGTTGTATGGGCTTACTGATGTCATGGCATCACCTTGACCTGCCACCCATTGTCCTGCTATCCACTGAGTCATACTTCTATCCTTAAAAATCTTCGACAGATAATCACCGCTCTTATTGAGCCAACATGCGAACGAATTCGCCTTCTTTTACTTCAAGAGCGCTTGCTACTTCAGATGATAAAATCACTGTGTCTCTTTCTTGGTCATACGCGCCTTTCGCGGCGACCGCGCGGAAGTTTTCAAACGAGGTATTACCAATTAGGAAGTCTTTCGAGCTAGAGTGATCGGCAATTTTTACTTGAGCACGAATCGCATGACGCACCGATTCGATATTTTTTAAATCACATTCAACCGTTGGGCCGGCATCAAAAATGTCAACATAGCCACGATTAGTAAAACCTTCACGTTCAAGTAGCCTTAGTGCCGGACGAGTATTCTCGTGCACTTGGCCAATCACAGACTGGGCCTCTTTACTCAATAAGTTTACGTAGATTGGTAACTTTGGCATAAGGTCAGCAATGAAGCCTTTCTTACCAATACCAGTTAAGTAATCTGCAAGTGTAAAATCAATAGAGAAGAAGTGCTCTTGCAGCCACTGCCAGAAAGGTGAATTGCCTTCAGCATCCGATACACCACGCATTTCAGCAAAAATCGTTTTCGAGAAACGCTCTGGGTGTTCAGCCATGATCAAGAAACGACACTTAGACATCAAACGGCCATTCAATCCACCACGGAAATCAGGTCGCAAGAATAGTGTGCAGATCTCACTGCATCCTGTGTAGTTATTACCGAAAGTCAGCAGCTTCACGACATTATTAACGCCAAGCTTTTGTGATGAGTGAACCACTTTACTGATGTGGTAAGAATAAAACGGTACATCCCAGCCAATCGAAGCTTCGATCCCTGTAGTACCGGCCACTTCTCCAGTTTCGGTATCAAAGCCAACCATTAAGTAGCCTTCGTCACCGGGCTCAGTCACATCTTGTTTGGCAAAGCTGTATTCAGAGTGAGTAATTCGGTTGGTTAACAGTTCTTCATTAACCGGAAGAGACGTAAATCCATGTCCTGACTCAACGGCGCAGGTATGCAGCGAATCGTAGTCAGATAATTTAATTGGGCGAACAACTAGCATCAATATTCCCTCCAGATGCAAAACAGGCCCAAAACCAGAAGCTTGGGCCTTTAGCGAAACGTCATAGGATCGCTCTAATGACGATGATTCCTATGACGCCGCTCAGGCTATACTAGCGTAGCGATTGCTTTGTCTAGTTTTGATAAGCCTTCTTCAATTTCTTGTGTAGTAATAACCAGTGATGGCGTGAAACGAACCACGTTTGCCCCCGCAACCAGTACCATCAAGCCTTGTTCACCTGCTGCTACTAATACGTCGCGTGCACGGCCTTGCCACTCTTCATTAAGCGCAGCACCTAGCAATAGACCTTTACCACGGACTTCACTGAAGATTTGGTACTTATCGTTAATCTTAGCAAGACCATCACGGAACAATGCTTCACGCTCTTTCACGCCTGCTAATACTTCAGGTTGGCTAACCACATCAACAACCGCTTCTGCAACAGCACACGCCAGTGGGTTACCACCGTAAGTAGAACCGTGAGTACCTACTTTTAGATGTGCCGCTAATTCAGTGGTCGTTAGCATGGCACCGATAGGGAAACCACCACCCAGAGATTTAGCCGTACTTAGAATATCTGGTGTCACACCTAGGCCTTGGTAAGCGTAAAAGTTGCCCGTACGACCATTACCCGTTTGCACTTCATCAAAGATAAGCAGTGCATTGTGTTTATCACACAGTTCACGAACTGTGTTCACGAATTCAGAGGTTGGCGAGATGATACCGCCCTCGCCTTGCAGAGGTTCCATCATGATTGCACAAGTGCGATCAGAGATGTGCGCTTCTAGCGCTGCAATATCGTTGTAAGGCAGGTGAGTAACGTCGCCCGGTTTAGGACCGAAACCGTCAGAATAAGCTTCTTGCCCACCAACGGTTACGGTAAAGAAAGTACGACCGTGGAAACCTTGTTTGAATGCAATGATTTCAGATTTCTCAGGACTATGGACATCCGCAGCCCAACGACGAGCTAGCTTCAATGCTGCTTCATTGGCTTCAGCGCCAGAGTTCGCAAAGAATACTTTTTCTGCAAAACACACGTCGGTTAGCTTTTTCGCTAGACGCAGCGCAGGTTCGTTGGTCATCACATTACTTAGATGCCAAAGCTTATTCGCTTGCTCAGTAATTGCATTCACCATTGCTGGGTGACAGTGACCCAAACAGCTCACAGCGATACCACCAGCAAAGTCGATATACTCTCGGCCTTGTTGGTCCCAAACGCGTGCGCCTTCCCCTTTTACTGGGATCATTTCCATTGGGTTATAACAAGGCACCATCACCTCATTAAACAGACTACGTTCTACTTTATTTTCCACTGTCATCGTACATTCCTTCTCGATACCGCAAGCTTCGCAAATAAGCGTATTGGTTTATAAGTGAGACAAAAATATTTTGTCCCGTCATAATCCCGCCGCAGCATTATATTTACATTTAATTAACGTTTTCAATAGTAGATTATTCTTTAGCCATCCATGACAGCCAGCTAAATGTCACTACCTATGACTATTTATGCATCAATTAATCTATTTTATGAAGCTTTTTCTATTCAAACGTATCTATAAAAACAGCAAAGCCTTACTGGTACAGCTGTATATTGAGGTCGAGAGGAAATAAGGCGAATAATATTGCATAGACTAAAAACTTAGCCTAACGAGGGAGAAATGTTATAAAAGGTGATCAGTGTCAGGGAGAGAGGAGCGCTTAAAACACGGATTCAAACACCTAGCGTCTTAGGAAATTAGCCAGAAGTTGGTGTCCCTGATCTGTTTTAATCGATTCAGGGTGGAACTGTACTGCATCAATCGGCAAGGTTTTGTGTTGATAACCCATGATCTCATCCATACTGCCATCTTCAAATTCCGTCCAAGAAGTGAGTTCAAAGCAGTCGGGTAGCGTGCCATTCTTCACCACTAAAGAGTGGTATCGCGTCACAGTCAGAGGATTATTGAGACCTTGGAAAACACTCTTACCGTTGTGACGGATTGGAGAGGTTTTACCATGCATCACTTGTCTGGCTCTCACCACTTCACCACCAAAGACTTGGGCAATGGCTTGATGACCAAGACACACCCCTAAGATCGGCAGCTTACCAACGAAGTGCTCAATGACTTGCAGAGAAATACCCGCATCATCGGGCGTACAAGGGCCCGGCGAGATAACAAGATGACTAGGATTCAGCGCTTCAATGCCCACAATATCAATCTCATCGTTGCGAACAACTTTTACAGTTACCCCTAACTCACAGAAATACTGATACAAGTTATAGGTAAAGGAGTCGTAGTTATCGATGATAAGTAACATGGGTCGAAATCGTTTGCTAAATACTAAAGGGTTGGGAGATATAGGGGCGGTATTGTGCAATACCCATAGCGAAAGGCAAGTGGAAACTGCATTTCGCCAATAATTAAGGCCAACCTAAGTTGACCTTAATTGTTTACAGATAGCTCTAAGCTATCTGGATTGGCTTGCTTGTATAGCTTACTAATCTACTTACGATTTAGCTATTTGCGACGACGCCACATTGCTAGGCCGAACAATGACATCAGTGCACCAAAACCGAATGAGCCGCCGACTCTTAGCTCAAGAACCGCAGGATCATGATCCGATGAACGGAAGTGATCTTGGTACTTAGGCAGATCGCCTTTGTACTCTTCGTTGTAGTCAAATAACGTCGATTCGCCACCGTTAATGTGCCAGTCAGTAGCATCAACCACCATGTCCTTCAAGCTGTCACTGATCAGTAAGTGATCCAACGCGCCCACTTCGTCATTGTATGAGTAGCTCCAACTGTCTGGGTGCTTTTGAGCCACTGCATTAATGTAGCCGTAGTTCTTAGTAATCACCGCACCGCTATCACCAAACTGCTCAACACCATCAATGTAAGTGTTACGCGCCGCTTTGATTTGCTTACCGTATTTCTCTTCAGAGTAATCCGTTAGCACCAGCATTGGATCTTCCATGCCGTACGAGTTCATATCACCCAGAATCACTTTATGGCCTTTGATGCCATCAAGCGCTTCACCTAATGCGACCGCAGCTGCCACACGGAAGTTCTCACATGAACCTTGCTTATCGGCATCAACACCACCTTGACCACCCTCTTCAACTGACGCAGCATCTTCCCAACACTTAGAACCTTTCGATTTAAAGTGGTTAATCGCTACGGTGAGTTTCTCTTTGGTGCCTTTAACTTTAAAGGTTGGCGCCAATGAGTCGCGTTGGTAGTTCTTACCGTCTTCAATCACCTTGCCAGAATCGTCTAACACCTCTGGTGCTTGCTGGCTTGGCATCGCGATAACACGGCTGTCTTTAAGCTTCACTACCTTCTTACGGTAGATAACACCCGTTGTGATTACGTCGGTACCAATCGAGTCCATCTCGTCGGTTACGCCATCTTCATTAGAATCGACAGCGACAAACGTATAACGGTCTTTCTTACGTTCAATACGGTTATTCAGTTGATTAACAAGCTGCCCAATGGCAGAGCCTTCACCAAATCCGTTGTTCTCAATTTCCATCAAACCAATGATGTCAGCGTCTAAGCGAAGAATCGCGTTGACAATCTTCTCTTGCTGCATCTCAAACTCAGTGATGGTGTTTGCGCCACGGTTGCTGCCGTGCTGGTTCGCATCACCATCAAATGGAGAGTTGAAGTAGTTCAGTACATTGAAGGTCGCGATACGTAGGTCACCTTCATCCATGTCTGGCTTGTCGTTACGCGGATCGTTGCGAACGAAGTTTTCAGCCGAGATCTGGTTAGTCGCAATTAAACGGTACTCACCGTAGCTGTAAGTCAACACACCTTCTAGGCCAACAATGGTGTCATCGATACGGATATAGTCTTCTGTTGAGCCATCTTGGTCGATGTCGGTACGGCCAAAGTCTGGATAAAAAGGAACTTGACCATCACCCGCTTTTTGATCCGTTTCTACGAAAATACGACGATCAGCGTTGTCTTCTGTTTGCTGTTTCGCGTCATCAGAACCTGCGGCGAAAAGCTGGTTAGGCTGCATGTTGATACGCTCATGCGCCAACACCATGTTGTTACGACGACCTGCGTAGTCATAACCGAAGGTACGCGTTACACGCATATCAAGTGCTTCGGTTGTTTTCACCAACATGCCTTCGTAGCGTTCAAGCGTTGCCGCGAAGTTCTCGTCACTGTCTAGCGCTTCAATCGCCGTTGCTTCAGGTGCTTGTTGTGTCCACTGCTTTAGCCATTGATTGTTTTCAACTTTAAGTTGAGTGTGGCTGTAGTATTCTTGAACCTTGCCTTTGACACACACCACATCGCCCGCGGCTAGCTCTGAGCTTGACTGGTTAGTATGAATGAATAGACCTTCAGAGGTGCTTGAGTTGAAGTCATCCTCAAGTGCTTGCAGATAGAAGCCTTTGGTTAGGCCTGTAGTCACTGCACTTACCACACCTTTGACGAAGTATTCATCATCAGTGATATACGGATAGCCATCGATGAATGGCGATGTTGCACCTTCACCTTGGATCTCTTGAATAGTGGTGAATACCGGATCTGAGCCATCTTGTGTACAAGTAAACGCTTCTGGCAATTCAACACTGTCTAGTGAACCTAACCCTTCAATGTTGTCTTTTGGTAGCGATATCCACTGTGAAGCGTCAAACGTCGCCGAGGGTGTTTGTTCAGCTCGAACCAAAGTGACATCTTTGCCCCAGTCCACATCGCCCATCACACCAATCATATCCAGCACACTTGAGTCTGAATTCAAGATAGCCAGCGGATCGTCTCCATTATGGTTAGCCAGCGAAGCATTTAGAATGTCAGCGACGGCCTTAATCTCATCACTGGCACTGGTATGAGCGACAACAAGTACCTCACCGGGCGCTAAAACGTGGCCATCTAAAGGTAAAGTGCCCCCCCATGATCCGTTGCCATTCGCTGATTTAGCCAACGAATAACCATCTAAGTTAATGTGGCTATCACCGTTATTAGCAATCTCAACCGCTTTGTTGTAACTGCCGCCTTCCACATATTGTGAAATAAACAAATCAGCGTGTGCGCTTGTGGTTAACAAGCTACCAATTGCCACTGCTAGCAATGAAGGTTTGTGTAAAAGAGCCATCCGTTTCACCTGAGTTCATTGAGTTATCGTCACTGCCGTCTATGGGCAGTCATGTATTTTGTGGTAACTATCAGGTTTATTTATGAAAGGAATAAGTCAGTTGGCAAGAAAATGAGGAACTTATCACTTTGGAATCATCAATTGTTTGGCACGTTATATATTTCCAACATATATAGAAATGAGTGCAATTTTATAAAACTTGAGAGCCGTGAATAAGATCAACAACACAGCATCCACAAAGTGAATATGTTAGCTAGATAGTGTATGAATTATCAATTCAAACAAGAGATTTATTGGGAAGGTAAATGGAGCGGGCAATAAAAAGCCCAAAGTAAACAAAGTCTACTTTGGGCTCAAATTCTCAAGCGAGTTGTTTTAGTGCACCCTATGGGCGAGTAACAAAACCGACTGCTGCGTACGCTTTTTTCAGTGTCACAGAAGCACGCTCAGACGCTTTTTCAGCCCCCGCTTTCATTACTGCGTCCATGTAAGCACGATCAGCACGGATACGGTGGTATTCAGATTGAATCGGCTCAAGCATCTCAACCAATGCTGCACCTACATCCTTCTTGAATGGACCGTACATCTCAACGCCTTGGTATTGCGCTTCGATCTCTGCGAAGGTTTTGCCTGTCGCTGCAGAATAAAGACCCATTAGGTTCGAGATTCCCGCTTTGTTTTCCCAATCGTGAGCAATGCGTGGTGGCGTTTCTGCATCGGTTTGCGCTTTGTTGATCTTCTTGATGATCGACTTAGGCTCTTCTAGCAGAGTGATCACGTTCTTACGGTTATCATCCGACTTAGACATCTTCTTAGTCGCGTCTTGCAAGCTCATTACACGTGCATTCACTGTTGGAATGTAAGGTTCTGGCACTTGGAAGATTGGCGTTTCTGGACCGTAGATGTTGTTGAAACGAGTGGCGATATCACGCGCTAGCTCTAGGTGTTGTTTCTGGTCGCTACCTACTGGCACTTGGTGAGCGCCGTAAAGCAGGATGTCTGCAGCCATCAACACTGGGTAGTCGTATAGGCCTACGTTGACATCGTTTGAATGACGAGCAGACTTATCTTTAAACTGAGTCATACGGCTCAGCTCACCCATTTGAGTGTAACAATTAAGAAGCCAACCAAGCTGAGCATGCTCTGGTACGTGTGACTGAACAAATAGCGTGCTCTTCTTTGGATCAACACCGACAGCAAGACAGATTGCTAATGCGTCTAGAGTCGCTTCATGCAGTGCTTTCGGGTCTTGGCGAACCGTAATTGCGTGAAGGTCTACAACACAGTATTGGCAATCGTAATCATCTTGCATCTGTTGCCATTGACGTAGAGCACCCAAGTAGTTACCGATACTTAGTTCACCAGATGGTTGAACACCACTCAATACGATGGGCTTGCTCATGGTTTTAATTCCTTTGCTTGTTCGCTTGGTTTTTCACTTCGCTTGTTAACTTAGTTTGTTAACTTCGCTTGTTTGCCTAGCTTCTTAACTTAAATATAGAAAAGCCGCGTAGCTCTTTCTACGCGGCTCATCCAGTGTACTCATTGACAAGTATTTTGCTAGTAGGTTCGCTAACTTTTGTCCGCTTTATGCTGAAACTAGAACGACATCTAGTAATTGCGCAATGTTGTCTGCGACATAGTCAGGGTTTGATGCTGAAATTGGCTCACCGTGGTTGTAGCCGTAAGTCAGACCAAACGAGTGACAGCCTGCATTCTTAGCGGCTTTGATATCGTTACTTGAATCGCCAACCATCAGCATCTCTTCTGCCTTCACATTGTGCTTTTCTAGCAACCAGTTCAGCGCCACAGGGTTCGGCTTTTTCTCTGGGAAAGAGTCGCCGCCCAACACATCAACAAAGTACTTATCAATACCGTGTTGCGCCAGAACGTCGGGGACAAATTTCGACGGCTTGTTGGTCACAAGTGCCATGGTGAAGCCCGCTTTATGTAACTCAGCTAACGTCTCTTTTACTGACGAGTAAAGGTGGCTGAGCTTATGGCCGCCCTGCTCGTAGAAATCATCAAACAGGATGCGCGCTTTCTTTAACAGATCAGGCGCTAGACTTGGGTCAACGGTTAGGTTGCGGCTGAGTGAGCGCCCGATAAGCACGTCAGCACCATTGCCTACATAATCGCGAACTTGTTCTTCGCTCACTGAAGAGAAACCCAGCTCCTGACAAGCTTGGTCAGCCGCGACGGCTAAATCTGGTACGCTGTCTAACAAGGTTCCATCCAAATCAAAGGCGATCAGTTTTATTGAGCTTAATGACATCTTACTTTCCTATTAATTATATTCGTCTTATATGTTGAGCGATAAGACGTAAAAAAGGGGCCAATGAGCCCCTTAATCTAAATTTTTCTAGTTTAGGTCAACTGACCCTAGTTCTACTTTTATGCGTTAACTTTTGCAAGCTCTGCGCGCATCTCATCAATCACTTCTTTGTAATCCGGTTGATTAAAGATAGCCGAACCAGCAACGAACATATCTGCGCCCGCTTCTGCGATTTCACGGATGTTATCAACCTTCACGCCGCCATCAATCTCAAGGCGGATATCACGGCCAGATTCGTCAATAAGTTTACGAACAGCGCGTAGCTTATCAAGTGTGTGAGGAATGAAAGATTGACCGCCGAAACCTGGGTTCACCGACATTAGTAGAATCATGTCTACTTTATCCATGATGTAATCTAGGCAAGACAGTGGTGTTGCTGGGTTAAGAACCACACCGGCTTTACAGCCGTGTTCTTTGATTAGCTGTAGAGTACGATCGACGTGCTCTGATGCTTCAACGTGAAAAGTAATCATTGATGCGCCAGCTTTCGCAAACTCAGGCACGATGCTGTCCACTGGCTTAACCATTAGGTGAACATCGATCGGAGCGGTAATACCGTAGTCGCGCAGCGCTTTACAGATAGGCGCGCCAAAAGTCAGGTTAGGTACGTAATGGTTGTCCATCACATCGAAGTGCACAACATCAGCACCCGCTGCGAGTACTTTTTCTACATCTTCACCAAGACGAGCAAAATCTGCAGACAAAATCGATGGAGCGATTAGAAAATCTTTCATACCAAACCTCTTAAGAGTGAGTAAATTGCGAATGTCACCGCCTTGGTGATATCTCATACACAAATACAAGACTCAAGCCCAAGACTATTTGGTGTGCAATTCTACCTAAGCCCCTAAGCAGATCCTAGCAGTTCGAAAGATTAGTTTAAGAAAGTATCCGTTGGTCACTCAATTTAATGAGTTTGGAGGTTATTCTGACGAGTCCTATTCCGCTGATGCGTGTTGCTGGTTTTTCTCTTTATGGAAAAGCGCCAGTAACTCATCCACTTTATTACGGCCAGCGCCGTTACGGCTGATAGTGCGCTTCACCTTAACCACATTCAATTCCGCACCATGATATAAACGACGCGTTAATGTCGTATCGTGATTTGAAATCAAAACAGGAATACCGCGTTCCATCGCTGCTTTTTCAGCAACATCCGCCAGCGCAGCTTGATCATCTAAGCTAAAACCATTACCTGCGTAAGAGGTAAAGTTAGCCGTATTCGACAGCGGTGCGTATGGAGGATCACAGTAAACCACGCAGCCTTTACGGGCGCGGCTAAAGGTTTCATGGTATCCCTCACAAACGAAGGTGGCTTTTTTCGCTTTCTCGGCAAAAAACTCCAGCTCAGCTTCTGGGAAGTAAGGTTTTTTATAAGAACCAAACGGAACGTTAAAACCGCCCTTCTTGTTGTAACGACATAGGCCATTAAAGCCAAATCGGTTCATATACAAGAAAGCCAACGAACGATACATGACGTTATCTGTACCATTGAACTCAGCACGAATATCTAGGAACGCTTCTTTACGGTTGTTCTCAGGGCAGAACCAACGCTTCGCTTCAGTGATATAGGTTTCAGGATCGGTTTTAAGAAGGTTATACAGGTTGATAAGATCGGGATTGATATCTGCCAATAGGTACTGTTCAAAGTCAGTATTCAAAAACACTGAGCCAGCACCGACAAACGGTTCTACCAATTTACGAGCAGGTGGCAGGTGACGTTGGATGTCTTCAACTAGGCCATATTTACCACCAGCCCATTTTAGAAAGGCACGCTGCTTTTTCATTTACTGCTCTATCTATCAACTCAAAAATAAGGCTGCGGAATGTAACATATTTTGAGGCCAAGCTCAGGGTTATTTCGCACGTTCTATTTCTCGATGTACTTGATTCATCGATTTTGCCCAAGGTTCCAACTGCTGAAGTGGTTTTGATAACAGACTTACCGCGTCTCGTGCCACTTGAATTGTTGGGTAATCTTGATAAGTGATGATAAACCACTTAGTGTCGCTGCGAAGTGTTGGGTAGATACGAACCTTATTCTCAAGGTCATATTCTTCAATGAAAGATTGTACATCTTCCAGTGAGGTCATCGCGCTCAACTGCAGAGTATATGCTCGTGGCGAGATAGCTTGTAACTCTTCACGAGCAAACGAGAAGGTGATCTTTTTAGCCGGCGGTGTTGAGTCAGTTCGTTCTGATTCTTCATCGGCTGTCGACTGTGACTCGGCTTCTTTTGAATCAGCCTGCGAACTCACAGCAGCATCGGTATTTTCTTCCACGGCCGCATCAAGCGCACTGGTATCGGCACCCTCAACTTTGTCATCAAGCAGAGCATCAACCACGTCAGAGGTGATCACAACGCGCTGCTGATCTTGCTCGGCCTCTCCAACACTGGCGGTGTCTTCAACGACACTCGGTGGCAGAGAAGAGCTGTCATCATCTGCACCTTGGTAACTCATGTCGGTTGTTGTTTCAGAGTCAACAGCTTCATTGACGCCGGTTTGTTCAGTGCCGCTTTCCACTTCAAAGGTTGGAATAGCCGTCTGTTCAATCGGTGCGATAAGCGATTGCGCTTTATCGTCTGGTGTTGGCTGACTGAACATCCACCAATAACCGCCACCAATCAACAACAGCAACAAGGCCACCACAATCGCGATATTGATCGGTGAACCAATGATTGAGCGAATAATAATCCTTTTTTCCACTTTCAATTCTCCTAAAGCCATTAACTCTCCGGGCAGAGGTCGCGCTTTACTAAACGCACGTCGCACGCGAGTTTCAGACTCATCATCAACATATCGAATCACCAGTGATTCAAAAAAATGTTCAGCTTCTGGTTGCGAAAGATCATCGATCTCGAGATCGATAGGCTTGTGTTGTTGGCCGTAACTCAGACGTGTTAATAGGGTGTCTAGATGACCCGTTTCCGAGAAGAGAACGATATTGATCGTCCACTGAGGGTTTGATTGAGCTTCCAGTACCAACATCCATAATTCGGATACCAATAGCTCAGAGAGACGGTGCGCATCATCAACAACGATAACCACATGACACGAATCTCCATCCAGTAACCGGGTGAGGCTATCTGACAAAGAGTCATGTTGATTAAAGAGTGGATCAGAAACAATCTGACTAAGAATAAGTGCGCGGCGTTGTTGATCGTCTTGGCTTGGATGACAAAGTAGTAAACACTGATTTTTTTCTGTCGACCATGCTTCAAGATAACGCTGAGCCAACCAAGAGCGGCCAGAACCGGCTTTTCCAGCGACCGTCACAAGATTTGAGCCAAAGTTAGTCAAAAGCTGTAAGCGCTCTAGCAGCTCAACTTGAGACTCTAACTCTAATACTCTTAATTCATGAGCCAAACTCATTGGGGATCCCTACTGATTAGATCGATCAGTAAAACGCTTCAGTTGCCTAGAGTTTCGCTAGGCAACCTCACAACAAAATTTAAAGGGTACGGCAGAAATCGATCGCTTGCTTGATGATGTCTTGAGGCACATCAGCGACCACTTCAGCAGCACCAATACTTGTTGGCAATACCAAACGTAACTGACCAGACAGCACTTTTTTATCGCGCATCATGTGCTTCATAAAGTCTTCAAAAGACATGCTTTCTGGCGTATGGATTGGCAGTTTCGCATTCTTGAGTATAGAAATAATTCGCTCAAGTTGCTGCTGAGAGATCAGTCCCTGTAATTGAGCCGTTTTCGCTGCCATTACAGTGCCTGACGACACAGCTTCACCATGTAGCCAGTTACCATAGCCTAGTTCCGCTTCAATCGCATGACCAAATGTATGACCTAGGTTCAATAACGCTCTGATTCCTGACTCTTTTTCATCTATAGCCACCACTTCAGCCTTAATTGCACAACAACGAGCAATTGCGGTAATCAGTGCCTCTTCATCAAGTTGATAAAGTTTCTCTAGATTCTGCTCCAACCAATCAAAGAAGGCTTCATCGTAAATGATGCCGTATTTGATTACCTCAGCAATACCCGCAGCAAATTCACGCTCAGGAAGCGTTGATAAACAGTTAGTATCGATGATGACAGATTTCGGTTGGTAAAAAGCGCCGATCATATTCTTACCAAGGGAATGGTTTACTGCGGTTTTACCACCTACAGAAGAGTCCACTTGAGAAAGAAGTGTCGTTGGAATTTGAATGAAATCAATACCGCGTTGGTAACAAGAAGCAGCAAAACCGACCAAATCACCGATAACACCACCACCTAAAGCAATCACCACCACATCGCGGCTGTAATTTCCTTCAAGCATGTAGCTCATCACTGAATTGAACGTTTCAAGAGTTTTGTACTGTTCACCATCTGGCAACTCTAAAAGAGAAGTTTGACAGCCGACTTGATCCAATAGCGATAAAATTTTATCGGCATAAAGAGGCGCTACTGTCACGTTACTGATAACAACAACTTTCTGTTTGCCTGATAAAAAAGAAAGGTACGCCGGGTCTTCAAATAACCCGGCGCCAATAGAGATAGGGTAGCTACGCTCAGCTAGATTGACCGTAATCCGTTCCATGGGTTTGCTCTCCAAAAAAATGAACTTAACGTTCTTCTAGCATTTTTACGATCTGGTTGGCTACCACTTTTGCACTTTGGTCGTCAGTACGAACTGTGTAGTCCGCCACTTCTTCGTATAGTGCGTTGCGAGATACGGCTAGATCTTCTAGTACATCTCGCGGGTTGTCTGTTTGAAGTAGAGGGCGTTTCTTGTCGCGGTTAGTGCGAGCAAGTTGCTTTTCAATTGTTGTCTCTAGGTATACAACAATGCCTCGTGCAGATAGACGGTTACGGTTTTCTTTGCTCAGCACTGAACCACCGCCTGTCGCAAGAACAATTCCTTGCTCTTCTGTCAGGTCGTTGATTACAGATTCTTCGCGTTTACGGAAACCTTCTTCGCCCTCAACATCAAAAACCCATGCGATGTCTGCGCCAGTGCGCTCTTCGATCACAGTGTCGGAGTCTAAAAACTCCATATGAAGTTGGGAAGCTAGGTGTCTACCAATTGTACTTTTGCCGGCGCCCATTGGGCCAACAAGAAAAATATTGCGTTTCTCAGCCATGTTTTTAGCAGTAATTTACAACGTTAATTCAATGACATCGCCACAAGGTAGGTCAGTACAAGTACTGAAATTAAAAGGCCCGTGGCACCGATTCCTCACAGATAATTCGTGATAAGACCCGAAATTATCAAGGTTAGGTGCCACTAATGCAACTTTATTTTTAATCTAATTGTTCATTACTGAATCACAACTTTCGGTGTAACAAAGATCAACAACTCACTTTTCCCTACATTTTCGTAGCTTCTGCGGAACAAAGCCCCTAATACAGGCAGGTCTCCCAATAGAGGAACTTTATCGACGGTGCTACTCACACTGTGCTGAAATATCCCACCAAGAACGACCGTTTCACCATTATTAACAAGCACTTGCGTGCCAATGCGCTGAGTATCAATTGCAACAGCCTCTCCAGTTCCGGTTTTCACCACCTGTCCGGGCCTATCTTGAGTTACGCTCAAATCCAACACTAAACGATTGTCAGGCGTGATCTGTGGAGTCACCTTAAGGCTCAATACCGCTTTCTTAAATGCGACTGACGTTGCACCACTTGAAGATGACTCTAAATAAGGAATTTCAGTACCTTGTTCAATATAAGCGGGCTTTTTATTGGTGGTAATCAAACGCGGACTCGAAATAATTTCAGCTTTTGACTCTTGCTGTAGCGCTGATAACTCAAGGTCGAGCAAGGTATCAGAGCCCAGTTTGGCAACCTGAAAGGCAATGCTTGATGCATTTGAAGATGTCGCACCTAAGTTAACGTTGAGGTACTCATCAATGACGCTATTCCCCCCATTACTATCGTAAGGTGCAATCGACGGGTAGTTGCCTTCGATAGAACCACCAACCGTGAAGCTTCCGTTTGTTGAAGATGCTCCCCAACGCACTCCTAGCTCATCAAGGTTCCCCTCAGTAACAGTCACGATGCGCGCCTCTATCTGAACTTGCTTCACAGGAATATCTAAAGATTCAATAATGCTTCGTATCACGGCAATGTTTTCCTCCAGTTCTCGAATAAGCAATGAATTGGTGCGCTCATCAATAGTAATCGAGCCACGATCGGACAACATGCTCACCGTCCCGTCACCACCAATCATGTCGGCAATGTCGGTCGCTTTAGCAAAGTGAATCTTAATAATTTCCGACTTAAGCTCACCCAATTCCTCTTCTAAACGCGACTTCTCTAACGCTTGCTGCTCTCGAAGGTCGAGTTCATCTTTTGGCGCTACCAAGATGACATTGCCATCTACCCGCTTATCTAACCCTTTGACCTGTAAGATGATATCCAGAACTTGCTGCCAAGGCACACCATCTAAACGTAAAGTTAGGTTTCCGGTTACTGAATCAGACACGACTAAGTTAAAGTCGTTATAGTCAGCGATAAGCTGCAGGACATTTCGCACTGGAATATCTTGGAAGTTAATCGATATCAGCTTACCCTCTTTCTCGAGTATACTTTTTTCTGTTACCGCTTCTTCTATAGCAGGCTTACTGATCACCACCTCAATAAAACGGCCTTTGAGATTGTATTCGTATTGGTAGTCCTTGCTGATTGTCGCTAACAACCGAGTGCTTGGGGCCTCTTTATACACTTCCACGCCTTCAACCAAGGTAGCGAAATCTTTCACATCAAGAAGCTGGAGTTTGTTGTCATCAACATGAGTATTGATCAGCTCTATGCTTAGCCCCTCTTGCGCACGTTGAACATCCACCACAACCGTGCTGGTTGCGAGTTCGATAATTAGGACAGCGTCTTTATTTTTGTTCACCCTAAAATCAATATTCTCTAACTTATTAGGTAAGTCCTCAGCGTGACTGAGCACACTAAAGATCAACATCACAGACACAATCAAGCCTTGTAACCCTTTGTTCATTGACTCATTTATTCCTTTAATCATATTTACATCTCATATTCACATCACGTGACATTGTTTTACTTCAGAGCCAGCTTAACGTTGCGCTTGTGCCAACAACCTAAGCCATCTGGAAGAGTTTCATTAATCAGAACGTGCTGGCTCGTTACTTTAGTAACACGACCGTTATTTAAACCGATAAACTGGCCTTTTTTCACGTTTACCACATTCCCTTTGGGTGTTTGCACTAATCCAAACACGCTTGAGCCACTTCCCATCACGCCTCTTAAACGAAGCTTACTCAGCGGGTATTTCTCTAGCTTGCCATTCCGAGAGCGAGCACTAGGTTGCCAACAATTTTTCTTAATTAGAGGCTGATTCTGCACAATGGCTTCCTTAGGAAGTTCAAACGGAGGACGAAAAGCTCGGCGTTGATAAGTAGCAGCCGTAAACTCAGCGGCAGGAACAAGCTGTTCCACCTCTTTCCTGGCCTTGGCTTCAACTTGCACTACAAAACCTTCTAACGAATCTTCATTCGCTTTACAGCCCACAAGCAAAAGCAGTAGTAAGGTTGAACAGAACACTCTATTGGGTTTCATCACTCAACTCCGGCTTAAATTGGTAGGTATACGCTCGCACCCTGAAATGGAGCGTGCTACTTTCTTGGCTGACGCGCTGCCAACTCACATCATTAAAACTAATGATTCGTGGGAGTTTGGCGATGGCTGCTGAGAAGTCTCCAATCGCGTGATAGTCCCCTGTTAGCTCTATATTGAGCGGTAAACGATAGAGAAACTCCTTGTTTTGCTTCTGTCCCCAATCAATACGCGTAAACGTCAGCTTATTATCCAACCCAAGCTCATTCACTGAGGCCAACATACTTGCCAACTCTTTTTGTACTGGTAGCTGCTCTAATAGATAATCATAACGACTGGTTAAATCATCCAACTGACTCTGGAGCTTAGGCAAAACCGCCGCCTTATTGGCTTTAATCCGCAAAGTTGTTTTAAGCGTCTGTTCTTGCTGTTTCATCTGCTGAAGTTCATCGTCCAAAGGAGCAATATACAACCAAGTCCCCACACCTTGGATAAGTATCATCAAGGCAAAAATGACCAATAGCTGAGGCAATAAAGGCCATTCGGTGATCTCATCAACATCGAGATCTTGCAAGCTCACCCGATTTTGAAAACTAACCATGATTCGCCCCCTTCTCTTTTACATTCTCGGCTGGACTATCTAATGACACAGGGATAAACACAAAAGAGACCTTGAAGGTCTGAAAGTCCTTATTGAAGCGTTTGCGATTATGAATGATAGAGTGCATCTCAACCCCTTTAAGGGAACGGGAGCGTTCTAAGTTATCCAACATCGTTGCCAAACGAGAAGTACTGTCGCTGATCCCCTCCATTTCAATTTCCTGACCATTCATTTTTATCTTATCGACATACACGCCTTCAGGGATGAGCTCCGGCATCAGGTTCATAAAATCAGTTGTCTTATTGCGACCGAGCTGTAAGGATTCGACCACGCCAAGTCTAGTAAGAATGGCTTTGTGTTCCTGTTCTGCGACTTTTAACGACTGAATTTTCTGGTCGAGTTGAGCGATATATTGATTGAGATAGTTGAGGCGCGCTTGTTGCTTGGCTTGTTGGCCGTGAAAGTAGTTACCGACCGCTCCTTGCCCACCAAGCGCAATGATGACGCCAAGAATGACTAGATGAACAAAACGCTTCTTATACTGAGCTCGAATTTCATCGCGCCAAGGCAGCAAGTTAATTTGATGCAACATGCTTTTCTCCCTGCCACTTGAGGCCACGCATTGCCATCCCCGCCGCAATACCAAAGTGCTGACAATTCAATGACGATCGGCGTTTCTGGGCCACCTTATTCTCAAACAAAGACATAGGGTTCAGTGACTCACAACTCATCTGAAAATGACGTTCTAACTCCTCAACGACCATTGGCATGCTCGCTCCTTCACCCATTAACCAAATCCCTGAGATAGGTTGAAGCGCATTGACCGACGAATAGAGCTGCAGTTGACGCTTGAGCTTTTCAATAAGATTAACAATAAACCGATGTGTATCCTGAGTGGTGCCGAACACGCTTTCCATATCACTTGGATTGCCTGCGCCTAACAGCTCTTGAGTACCAAAGGCGATGTCTTTATAAAAAGGCGTAGAATTATGCGGGATAATCCCTAACGAGGTTTGGTCGATTCCAACGTCCACCAGCAGCCAGTTCTTCTTTTCTGGGTACAAATGCGAAGCCAATTGCCAAATATTGAGAAGCCCATGTGCTTGGGTATCAACGACGATAGGTTTAAACCCGGCTTTGCTTAATGCATTGGCTCGACTATCCACAACTTCCTTGCGAGTCGCGTACACCTGATAACTACTTGTCGATCCTTTACCAAACCGTTTGTCTTCGAGCTTTACAAAATCTAAACTCAGCTCTTCGATAGGAAAGGGAGATTGATGAGCAAAGGTTTGATAGATAGAAAACTCTTTCTCTCTATCTTCTAGATCGCTCTCTATTTGCAGTACTTTGCTGATCACCGTGTTATCTGGTACTGAAATAGCGACGTTACGACTTCCAAAAGGCAGTCCTTTCTTAAGTTCTTTGAGTTTCTTAACAGTTTTCTGATACTCCAAAGTATGGTTAGCTGTAAAAATGTCGTCCGAAATCGGCAGCTCTTTGTATCCCACGATGGCATACAACTCCCCAACGGGTTTTAGTACCACAGCTTTGATACTGTGATGATTTATATCTATACCTGTAATTAATGATGAACCCATTTGACCTAGCTCCTGAAGTGCTGAGCATTTCGTTGATTATCTAGGGGTTGTGATTATTAGTTAAATAAGCGTTAATAAACGAAAGCTAAGTTTTTAACCTAGAGTACAAGGGTTTGCTGCTTGTCAGCCTTAACTAATCAGGGATTATCCGGTGAAGTTCATAAAGAGATTATTCATATTTACATTGACTTGCATGATTCTTGGAGTCAGTACAATTTTCGGGTTTTATTATTACGTAAAACCAGAGCTACCTGATGTGGCCACTTTGCGTGACGTAGAACTCCAAACACCAATGCAAGTCTTCAGTCAAGATGGTAAGTTGATATCTCAATTTGGTGAAAAACGTCGGAATCCAGTCACTTATGACGAGATCCCTCGCCACTTAGTTGAAGCTCTAATTGCTACTGAAGATAGTCGTTTCTACGATCACCCAGGTATTGACCCTATCGGTATTACTCGTGCTGCAATCGTGGTCGCTATGTCGGGCTCTGCAAAGCAAGGGGCGAGTACCATTACTCAACAGCTTGCGCGTAACTTTTTCTTATCTAATGAGAAGAAGATCATGCGTAAGATCAAAGAGATATTCATTGCGATCCACATTGAGCAACTGCTTAGCAAAGAAGAAATCATGGAACTTTACGTGAACAAGATATTCCTTGGTCACCGTTCCTATGGTTTTGGTGCAGCCGCTCGTGTTTACTTTGGTAAAGACCTTCCAGATCTCACCTTGAGTGAACTGGCTACACTTGCGGGTATGCCAAAGGCACCATCAACCATGAACCCTATCTACTCCGTTGAACGTGCAACCAACCGTCGTAATGTTGTATTACGCCGCATGTTGGATGAACAATACATCACTCAAGAAGAGTACGATGAGGCTCGCAACGAAGAACTTCTCTCTAAATATCATGGTGCAGAAATAGAAGTCAGCGCTCCGTATGTCGCGGAAGTAGCGCGCGCTTGGATGGTCGAACGCTACGGCGAAGAGGCTTATACATCAGGCATGAAAGTTTACACGACGGTTGATTCAAAACTGCAAAGGGCAGCCAACCAAGCCGCGATTAAGAACCTACTCAACTACGATGAACGTCACGGTTACCGTGGTGCTGAAAAGGTGCTGTGGCAAACCGAGCAATCGGCTTGGGATCATGAACAAATCGTTCAACACCTCAAGTCTCAACCAACCTATGGTGACTTAGTCCCAGCGGTCGTGACGAGCGTTGATGCGAAAAGTGCACAGGTTTGGGTTAAGAACCAAGGGGAAGGAGCGATCGAGTGGCAAGGCATGAACTGGGCACGTAAGTTCCTAACAGACAATCGCCAAGGCCCTGCGCCTTCTCAAGCGAAAGAGATACTTGCTGTTGGTGAACAAATTTGGGTTCGCCATGAAGCCGTAACAGGCGATGAAGTATCTGAAGAACCGAGAGAAGAGTCAGCAGAGGCGAAATCAGAAACGCCTGTAGTATGGCGACTAAGCCAAGTACCGAATGCGAACACTGCTTTTGTTGCAATGAACCCTAACAACGGCGCGGTTTTGTCGATGGTGGGTGGCTTTAACTTCGTGCACAACAAATTTAACCGAGCGACGCAATCTATTCGTCAGGTTGGGTCTGGTATCAAACCATTTATCTATTCAGCAGCGATTAATAAAGGCTTAACGTTGGCATCACTGATCAACGATGCACCTATCAACCAATGGGATAAGAGCCAAGGTACCGCATGGCGACCAAAAAACTCACCGCCTACCTATGTCGGCCCAACCCGTTTACGCATTGGCCTAGCTCAATCTAAAAACGTGATGGCCGTACGTGTACTGCGTGAAGTAGGCTTGGATGATACACGTAACTATCTAACACGCTTCGGTTTTGATATTGATAAAGTGCCTCGCTCTGAAACCATCGCTTTGGGTGCAGGCAGCTTAACGCCAATGAAGGTTGCACAAGGTTACTCAGTATTCGCCAATGGCGGCTACTACGTTGAACCTTTTTATATCAGTCACATTGAAACACCATTTGGTGAGATTGAGTTTAAAGCAGCACCGAAGGTCGTTTGTAAGGAAGATTGTCAACAACAGATAACGAGCAACACTATGGCCGATGAGTTTGCTGAGCAAGATGTCGACACTGAAGTACAATACGCACCTCAAGTTATCTCTGAGCAGAACGCATTCCTAGTACGTGAAATGATGTACAGCAATATTTGGGGTGGCGGCGACTGGAGTCAAGGCACAGGTTGGAATGGTACTGGTTGGCGTGCTCAACCTTTAAAACGTCGTGACATTGGCGGTAAGACAGGTACAACCAATGATTCGAAAGATGCCTGGTATAGCGGCTACGGACCAGGCATGGTTGCGACCGTATGGGTCGGCTTTGATAACCACAACCGCGCTCTAGGTCGTACCAGAGCGAATTCAAACCTTGAAAAAAACCCGATTACAGGTGCCGAAGCTGGAGCGAAAACCGCAGAGCCAGCATGGGTTAAATTCATGGGAACGGCACTCGCGGGCGTACCAGCACAGCGCAAAGAACTTCCGAAAAACATCATCCGAGTTCGTATTGATCGTGAAACAGGTTTGCTAACTAACAAATTCGATAGCTCATCAATCTTCGAGTACTTCGAAAAAGGCACAGAGCCAACCGAGTACACCACCGAAGGTTTCAACGATGATATCTACTCAACGTCGTCTGGAGAAGCCGTAGAAGCGCTCTTTTAGCAGTAGAGTCTATTAAACAAACACCAAGTAAAAGGGCAGATACAATAATTCGTACCTGCCCTTTTTTATGCCTGAAAACCGCCTATTGAGGCATTAAATCTTACTGTTTCTCAAGTTGCGTTCTAATAGTTTCAGCCAGTTGCTCAAAGCGTCCCTTTAACGGAGATCCTGGCCTGTACGCCACGACAATTCTGCGCGAAGGAGTAGGATTCACCGCAGGAACATAGCACACACCATCTTTCTGCTTTTCCTTTGGTACCGATAACTGAGGTAGTAAAGTAATACCCGCCCCTGCCGCGACCATGTTACGCAGCGTTTCTAAGCTAGTCGCTTTGAAACGTTCATCGTCTTTTGCTCCCGCCGCAAAACAGAAGCCCAAAGCTTGATCTCGTAAACAGTGGCCATCGCCCAGCGCAAGTACGGTTCTACCATTAAGTTGAAGCATATCCACACTGTCTTGCTGAGCCCATTCATGGTCACAAGGCACAGCTAGACTCAGCGGCTCATCATAAACATCAATCTCTTTGAACATCGCCGTTTCATCAACCGCAGCCAATACCAAGCAATCGAGCTTGCCATCTTCCAACTGGCTGACCAGTTGATGAGTCTGCGCTTCATGCAGGTAAAGCTCAAGATCGGGGAAGCTCTCTTTCAGATGAGGAATAATTTTGGGCAAAATGTACGGGCCTACCGTCGGAATAAAGCCAATATGCATTGGCCCCGTCATTGCTTCACCATGTCCACTCGCCATATCTTTAAAAGTCTTCACCTCATTGAGAATAGACTTCGCTTGCTCAACAAGTTGTAAGCCTGATTCTGTAAATATCACCTTTCTTGGGCTACGCTCGGTTAACTGAAGGCCAATTTCATCTTCCAATTTACGTATTTGGCCACTGAGCGTGGGCTGACTTACAAAGCACGCTTCTGCCGCTTTTCGGAAGTGTTTATGCTCTGCAAGCGCTACCAAGTATTCAAAGTCACGAATGTTCATGAGCAGTCTCTCACCTCAAGTTTTAATAAGAACAAAGGTTTTAATAGAAATATTTAAAATAAATGTTCTTGATAGAATTTACCTATCAAAACCATAACATCAAACGATTAGAGCTATCAAAGAAATTATCTAATAATGGGCTCAACGAAACGAAACAGAGCAAAGAAAAACGTTAAGCTCTGATAGAACAAATTAAAAATACTATTTAAGGAAATCAATATGTTTACATCTAAAGAAGGTCAATCAATCCCTCAAGTAACATTCCCAACTCGCCAAGGTGATGCATGGGTTAACGTAACGACGGAAGAACTATTCAAAGACAAAACAGTTATCGTATTCAGCCTACCAGGCGCGTTTACGCCAACGTGCTCTTCAAGCCACCTACCTCGTTACAACGAGCTACACTCTGTATTCAAAGAGAACGGTGTTGATGACATTCTATGTGTTTCAGTAAACGACACATTCGTAATGAATGCTTGGAAAGCAGACCAAGAAGCGGAAAACATCACATTCATCCCAGATGGTAACGGTGATTTCACAGACGGCATGGGCATGCTAGTTGAGAAAAACGACATCGGCTTCGGCAAACGTTCATGGCGCTACAGCATGCTGGTTAAAAACGGCGTAGTAGAGAAAATGTTCATCGAAGAAGACGTACCAGGTGACCCGTTCAAGGTTTCTGATGCAGATACTATGCTTAACTACATAGCTCCTGAGCACAAAGAGCAAGAGTCAATCACAGTATTCACTAAACCAGGCTGTCCTTTCTGTATGAAAGCGAAGCAGAACCTTATCGACAAAGGTCTAAACTACGAAGAAGTCGTGCTAGGTAAAGACGCAACAACCGTAAGCCTACGTGCAATCTCTGGTCGTACTACCGTTCCTCAAGTATTCATCGGTGGCAAACACATCGGTGGCAGCGAAGAGCTGGAAGCTTTCCTAGCTTAATTTTTCTAGCGAGAACTTAGCAATATTGGAAACACTGGCTAACCTACCCTTTGTAGGTTAGCTACTTACAAGTTCTCCTTCTAAAGTTTCAAAAAAGCATTTAGAAAGTGAGGCTGGACAAAGCATATAGCTTCGACTCATTGACTTAAGAGTCACGCTAAACCTAAGAAACAAAATCACAAAACTAACCCACTACGCTGACTCGCTTTAAAAATCACTTGAGTTGGAGGGGTTCGTTCAAACTAAATTTAGCCATTGCGAGAAGATTATTATGAAACAAGTCAATGTAGATGTAGCAGTTATCGGGGGCGGTACGGCAGGTCTAGGTTCTTACCGCGCTGCAAAAGCACACACTGACAGTGTTGTGATGATTGAAGGCGGCCCTTACGGCACAACCTGTGCCCGTGTTGGTTGTATGCCATCTAAACTGCTTATTGCAGCTGCAGAAAGCGTACACCACATCGAGAAAGCGCCGGCTTTTGGCGTTCACCCACAAGGTGGTATCGTAGTTAACGGCCGTGAAGTCATGGACCGAGTGAAGTTTGAGCGTGACCGTTTTGTTGGTTTTGTTTTAGAAGGTGTTGATGAAATCCCAGAGCAAGACAAGATCTCTGGCTACGCAAAATTCTTAGATGACAACACGCTACAAATTGATGACCACACAGTTGTGACGGCTAAGCGTATTGTCATCGCGACGGGTTCTCGCCCAGCATACCCTGCAGCTTGGAACGAGCTGGGCGACCGTCTAATCATTAATGATGATGTGTTCAATTGGGATGATTTACCGAAATCAGTAGCCGTATTTGGCCCTGGTGTTATTGGTCTTGAGCTTGGTCAGTCACTGCACCGCTTGGGTGTAAAAACAAAACTGTTCGGTTTAGGTGGTCAAGTAGGCCCAGTAACCGACCCAGAGATCATGGCTTATGCAGACAAAGCCTTCAATGAAGAGTTCTACCTGGATGCAGACGTAAAAATCGAAAGTATGAAGCGTATTACCACTGAATCTGGTGAAGATCGCGTCGAAATCCAGTTCATCAATAAACAAGGTGAATTAGAAACTAACGTCGTTGAGTATGTACTGGCAGCAACAGGCCGTCGTCCTAATACAGACAAGCTTGGCCTAGAGAACACCTCTCTTGAGCTTGATGAACGTGGTGTGCCAATCGCAGACCATTACACGCTACAAACATCGCTACCATCAGTATTTATCGCTGGTGATGCAAGCAACCAACTGCCTCTCCTGCATGAAGCAGCAGACCAAGCTCGTATTGCGGGTGACAACGCAGGTCGTTTCCCTGAGATTCGTGCAGGTCTACGTCGTTCTAAAATCTCAGCGGTATTCTCTGACCCACAAATCGCAATGGTTGGTGAAACGTACAAAGAGATCACAACACGCTTAGGTACTTGTGGTTGTTTCGCAACAGGAGAAGTGTCTTTCGAGAACCAAGGTCGTTCACGAGTGATGCTACGCAACAAAGGTATTCTGCACGTCTACGGTGAGCAAGGTACTGGCCGTTTCCTTGGCGCTGAAATGATGGGGCCAAACGCAGAACACTTGGCGCACCTATTAGCTTGGGCGCATCAAAACAAGATGACGGTTTCGGAAATGCTAGACATGCCTTTCTACCACCCCGTTATCGAAGAGGGTGTACGAACCGCTCTGCGTGACCTCAATGCGAAACTACACCTAGGCCCACAGATGGTGAAGCACTGTCTAGACTGTGGACCTGGTTGTTAATCTCAGGTCACCTAAAAAGATAGCAAACATTAGATATTAGAAAGGAAAGCCATGAGCTTTCCTTTTTGTTTTTGGCAAGACACGCCATTCCTGAACTGAGGAACAAAGTACCTAGAACCTCTTGAAGCCATTGCCTATCGCTAAAAACTTAGCTATTACTTCTCAGCGGCAATCACAGAAATTTCAACCAATAGCGCTTCACGAGCCATGTTACCAGTCACACATGCACGAGCAGGAGCGTGACCTTCTGGAACCCATGCATCCCATACGGCATTCATTTCTTGGAAATCTTTCATGTCTTTCAAGTAAATCGTTGCTGACAGCATATGCTCTTTGTCGCTACCTGCTTGTTCAAGTAGCGCTTCAACTTTATCTAGCATGGTCTGTGTTTGTTCTGTGATGTCTTTGGTTGCATCAGCGCAAACTTGGCCACATAGGTAGATAGTACCGTTGTGTTTAACAATACGGCTCATACGTTGCTTGGTTTCTTGGCGCTCAATCATCGATCTTCCTCTCTATGTCACCGTGATCCAATATCTTGTGACGTGGTATTATCAAGGCAACAAGCATAACGCGAATTAAGCCTAAGATGACATGTGTTCATTGCAATAAAAATGGAAAAATCTTCAACAAACTCGGTCGCTGCCAACGTTGCATGAATCAACTGATGATGTTGTCGATAATAAGCTGGGGAGCATGGTGGTTATTTTTCAGAGAAGACCCGAAAACCATCAATGCCATCGCTTTGATGATGGCAGCTTGCGCATTCAGTGGTTTGTTGTCGCTGCATTGGTTTATGAAGTTTGTGGTGCTGCCTTTAAGGAACAAAAAGCGTTAACTAAGATCTTGGGGGGAGATAAGTGATAACGGTCAAATATCGATTCAATGACCCGGTAGAGCTTCTATTTAGCGCCCCATCATCATTTCCCAAATAGCAGATAGAAAAAAGCCCCAGAATCAATCGATTCTAGGGCTTTCTTAGAAAATTCTAAGAAAAAGCAGTGGTACTTTAATAGACCGGGCTTTTCTTAGTTTGTTCCCAAAAAAGAGCAGATTTTTGATCTTTTTTTAGGGAGCTACAAAATCAATGCGTTATGCCACATTAACCTTGGCGATAATCTGCTCTACCAAGTTCACTTCCAAGGCCACTTCATCACATGCATGTTGACGAGGACATTGGTCGCAATCTTTTAACACCTTCTCAGGTAGCAAAGATTTCGATGTTGGTAAGAAAGCGTGCTTCATAAAGAACTCAGGCGTACGAGTCAGTACAAACACCTTCTTAATGGCCATTTGTCGTGCTTTATCAACCAAGTGTTGCACAATCGCCGTCCCCTGCCCTTGACCTTGCCAACCCGCTTCAACACCGAGTGAACGAATTTCAGCTAAGCCTGAATCATAGACATAGAGTGATGCACAACCCGTCACTTCACCATGATGCTCTGCGACTGCAAACGAGCCAATATCACGGACCAGTTCATTACGAGAACGAGGCAAGTTTTCACCCATATTGGCCCAATAGGCCACCATACCTTCTAGCGCCTCGATATCGGTCAAACGGGCAGAACGAACTTTAACGATAGAGGTGTCACGTTGCGATAAGCGCTTTTCTGCTTGGTCGACTGCGTAAGCCACTTGTTGTGGTGATACACCGCCCAGCGCACTACGTTTTTCAAGACACGATTCAATGGTCAGAATGTCATACACATCTTCTTCAATCACCTCTGAGAACTCTTTCATCTCTGCGATGGTTAAGTCTTCTAATGCGCAGCCTTTAGCAATCGCCGCCACTACCGTCACACCGACAATATGGTGAGCTTCACGGAAAGGAATGCCTTTCGCTACTAGGTAATCAGCCAGTTCAGTGGAGTTCGCATAACCTTGTTTCGCCGCTTCAAGTGTACGTTCGCCGTTCACTTTGATGCCATCAAAACAAAGAGCAGCCATTTCCATACAATCATTCCAAGTGTCTAAAGCGTCGAACAGACCTTCTTTATCTTCTTGCATGTCTTTGTTGTACGCCAAAGGCAGTGCTTTAACTGTCATCATCATTGCTGCTAATGAACCGTAAACACGGCCCGTTTTGCCACGGATAAGCTCTAGCGCATCCGGGTTTTTCTTTTGCGGCATCAGAGATGAGCCTGACGTCACGGTATCGGCTAACTCGATGAAGTTTGATTCACCAGAGTTGTAGAAAATCATATCTTCTGCAAGACGCGAAAGGTGAAGCATAGAGATAGAAGCGATCGACATCAGCTCCATCACATGGTCACGGTCAGAAACTGAATCTAGAGAGTTGCGTGTTGCACGACGGAAACCTAAGTTGTGAGCTAACTCTTCACGGTCCATCGGGTAAGCGGTTCCAGCAAGGGCACCAGAACCCAGCGGACATGTATCTAGACGCTTAATCGCATCATTCAAACGAGAATAATCACGCTCAAGCATTTCAACGTAAGCCAAGCACCAGTGAGCAAAAGTTACCGGCTGAGCACGTTGCAGGTGAGTGTAGCCAGGAAGCACGGTTTCTTGATGCTGAGAAGCAACGTTGACCATTTGGCTCTGTAGACGATCCAATGCCAATAGCAGTTGGTTACCTTGCTGACGACACCATAGTTTCAGGTCTGTCGCCACTTGGTCATTACGAGAACGGCCAGTGTGAAGCTTTTTGCCTAAATCACCGACCTTGCCGATAAGTTGCTGCTCAACCCAACTGTGAATATCTTCTGCATCAGAACGTAGAATCTGTTCAGGATCTTCCATCACCTCAAGTTTTAGCTCATTCAGCGCTAACTCAAGCTTCTGTTGCTCTTCTTCGGTTAATACGTTGACCGACAGTAGAGCTTTAGACCAGGCAATTGAGCCCACAATGTCTTGCTCAGCCAATCGGTAATCAAAACGAAGAGAATCGTTAAAACCTTTGAACCGGGTGTCTGCTGCTTGGGTAAATCTACCGCCCCATAATGCCATTGTGTATCTCCTAATTGCACAGTGCTCACTGTTTTTGCAAATGATAATTCTGATTAAGATTCAGTATTTTTCTGATGGTTTAAACTTACGGCAATTCAAAATGAAAATAAAGTATTAATTCATTATTTTAACATATTTATTCACCAAAACTTCAAACCATTGATTATTTTCACGTGGAAAGAGAATTATATGCCATTCAATAGTAAAAACCGAAGCTGATTGATTGAGTAAATAGAAAGCAAAAAGCCCATTCACTAATCAATAGTAAATGGGCTTTAAAAATGATGTCTCGTTTACTCGCCTTCAATCTTTCGCTAAAGACTAGCTCGCTAACTCATTATTAGGATTACTTTTGGCTATTCAGCGCACGGATACGGCTTGATAGCGAATAAAGGCGGATGAAGCCTTCAGCGTGGCTTTGGTCGTACACTTCATCTTCACCAAAGGTTGCAAACTCTTCTGAGTATAAGCTGTTCTCAGAACGCTTCTGAGTCACTGTTGCATGACCTTTGTAAAGTTTGATCACCACTTCACCATTCACGTCTTGTGCTAGTTCTTCTGTCGCCGCAAGAATTGACTTACATAGCGGCGTGAACCAACGGCCATCGTATACAAGGTGAGAAGCTTTAACGCCTAGCTCTTCACGGAATTCGAAGGCTGCTTTATCAAGAACCAGTTGCTCGACTGCACGCAGTGCTTCCATCATGATTGTGCCACCTGGGGTTTCGTAACAACCACGAGACTTCATACCAACCAGACGGTTTTCTACGATATCGATACGACCAACACCGTGCTTCGCCCCCTTCTCGTTTAGGTAAACCAGCGCGTTGTATGGTGTCATTGCTTCGCCATCTACCGCTACCACTTCGCCTTTTTCAACTTTAAGCGTGACGGTTTCAGATTCGTTTGGCGCTTGCTCTGGATCTACCGTCCAAGCCCAGCAATCTTCATCAGGTGCGTTCCATGTATTTTCTAGAACGCCACCTTCTGTAGAGATGTGCCATGCGTTTGCATCACGCGAGTAAATCTTAGTAAGAGAGGCAGTACAAGGGATGTTACGCTCTGCTAGGTAATCTAGACACTCTTCACGGCTCACTAGATCCCACTCACGCCATGGTGCAATGACGTGTAGGTCTGGTGCTAGTGCTGCGAATGCACCTTCAAAACGAACTTGGTCATTACCTTTACCTGTACAGCCGTGACACAGTGCGTCTGCACCTACTTTACGTGCTACTTCAACCTGCGCTTTCGCGATGATTGGACGAGCCATAGAAGTACCTAGTAGGTATTTGCCTTCGTAGTAAGCGCCCGTTTTTAGCGTTGGGTAGATGTAATCTGCCACCATCTCTTCTTTAAGGTCAGCGATGTAACACTCAGAAGCACCAGAAGCTTTCGCTTTCTCTTCGATACCAATCAACTCTTCGTCGCCTTGACCAACATCCGCGACAAACGCAACCACTTCACAGTCATAGTTCTCTTTCAACCATGGGATGATTACTGATGTGTCTAGACCGCCAGAGTAGGCTACTACAACTTTCTTTACGTTAACTTTGCTCATTTTCTTTCTCCTAGTTTCCATACTGCACATGGCGGTCAGCGTTGGAAATGACTTCATAATTATATGTTTATTTAATTTGTCTAAATTCTTTAAGTAGTGACTCGTTGTGAGAACTACTGAGGTAAAAACTGTGTTCCTATGCTTTTACCTGAAAACAGTTGTGTTAGCTTTTCTGGGTATCGCCAAGTCGCCACTTCGATTGGTCGTCCGAGCTCGTTAGCGGCTTCTAGTGCGGCTTGAACCTTAACGATCATGCCATCAGTAATCACTTTGCCTGCAATAAGGTCATCGGCTTGTTGTTGATTAAGGCTTGGAATGAGGTGGCCTTTGCCATCCAACACACCACTTACATCAGAAAGAAGTACTAGCTCAGCATCAAGTGCGCCAGCAACGGCAACCGCAGCTTGGTCGGCATTGACGTTCATCAGTTGGCCTTGCTCAGTTAGACCAATCGAGCTAATGATTGGCAGTGCGCCAACATTAAGAATCGCTTGCAGGACGGTTGAGTCGCCCGGTTCCGCTTTTCCTACCGCACCCAGTTCAGGGTTCAGTTCGCTCACTTTGCATAAACCACCATCTGCTAGGCTCAAACCAACGGCATTGATACCGTCTTTAATCGCCTGACCTTGAAGTAATTTATTCGCCGTACCCGCTAGTGCACCTGCAATCACAGGGATCTGATCATAAGGAGTAACACGTAGCCCCTCTTTCTTAACCGTTTCGAGATTCAGATTGTTCATCAAATCATCAACTAGGTAACCACCGCCGTGAACAATCACGATTGGTCGCTGTGCCTGTTGTTGGTAGGTAGAGATAGCACCAAATAACTTGCTAAGTGTTTCACCACAAGATAGCGCAGCACCACCTAACTTTATGATTAATGGTTGATTATTAAGGCTCATATCTAGATTCCTTTACACTAATGCAGTTAATGGCGCAAAACCATAACGTAAATTTAAACACTGCATCGCTTGGCTAGATGCACCCTTTAATAAGTTATCGATCGCTGCAACAACGATGATATGTTGCCCCTGAACCTTCCAACCTAAATCGCAGAAAGGCGTCTGTTCTACATCTTGAATTCTTGGCAATGTCTCTTCGAGTAACCTCACGGCTGGCTTACCTTGATAAGCTTGCTCGAAGGCATCTTGTATCTGTTGCTCCGTCACACCTTCAGCCAGTTTCATGGTGATGGTCGCTAAAATACCACGCTTAAAATTGCCGAGGTGCGGTGTGAAAATCACGTCACGTCCGAGATGAGCAACCATTTCAGGTTGGTGGCGGTGACTGAACACACCATAAGCCTGCAAACTCACTTCACAGAAGCTGTTAACCATGCTTGCTTTGCGACCGGCACCAGTCACGCCACTGGTTGCGTTGATCACTGGCCATTGGGTTTCATCTAATAACTTGCTTTCAACTAAAGGCTTAATCGCCAATTGAGAAGCGGTTGGGTAACAACCCGCAACTGCCACCAGTTGAGCTTTTTTAATGTCTTGCTCATTCCACTCAGCTAAACCATAAGCGGCTTTATCAAGCCATTGTTCATGTTGATGTTCAAAACCGTAAAACTCTTGGTAAAAGTTTTCGCCCTTAACTCTAAAGGCACCGGATAGGTCGAACACTTGGCAATCGTTCTCAAGAAAGATTGGTGCTAGGTCATGACTGACCTCGTGTGCCGTGGCTAAGAAAATCACATCAGACTGTTTAGCCACTTGTTCTGGATTCGTTAATGGCTGTACTGGCATATCAATCAAGCCAGCTAACTTACCGTGCAGTGCCGCAATAGGTTTACCAGCGTCTACACTATTGGCGGAGACATATAAACCTGATAGCGTGAGATCAGGGTGTCTGTTTATCATTAGAGCCAGTTCTGCTCCTGTGTAGCCGCTTGCGCCAATGATCGTGGTTTTCAACATCTCAACACATCCATTTCTGAGGTAAGTTACATTTCAAATTTGACTATTCATACTTAATTTTTAGCTTTATTTGATTTCTTATGCATTAAATATGATTTAATATGTGTTTTACCGACTTATGGTTTTCCTGTCAATAGTAGAAGTGAAGTTATTATGCAATTACCGAGTTTTCTTGAGGTCTACAAAGGCCTAATTTCCACCGACTCCATTAGCTCAACCGATCCAAGCTGGGATCATGGCAACGAGAAAGTGATCGAAAAAATGGCTCAATGGTTTAAAGACTTGGGCTTTAATGTTGAAGTCGTGGAGGTCGAGCCCGGCAAGCATAATATGGTCGCAAAGATGGGCTCTGGAGAAGGAGGCTTATTACTTGCTGGACACAGCGATACGGTGCCATTTGATGAAGGGCGTTGGAACTTCGATCCTCACGCACTGACCGAACACAATAACCGCTTCTACGGATTAGGCACCGCCGATATGAAAGGCTTTTTTGCCTTCGTTTATGAAGCGGCAAAGAAGACGGATTGGAGCAAGCAGGCAAAACCACTTTATGTATTAGCAACCTGCGATGAAGAGACCACCATGCTTGGTGCTCGTCACTTCACGGAGAATGCACCATTTAAACCGGACTACTGCATCATTGGTGAGCCAACTAGCCTAGTGCCGATTCGAGGGCACAAGGGCCACGTGGCAAATGCGGTGCGCGTAACGGGTAAATCAGGTCACTCTTCCGATCCTGCCTTAGGCGTCAATGCTATCGAGATCATGCATGAAGTGTTGTTTGCTTTAATGCAGTTACGTGACAAATTAGTCAAAGAGTATCACCACCCAGGTTTTGCGATTCCAAGCCCGACCCTAAACCTTGGTCATATTCACGGTGGCGACAGTGCTAACCGTATCTGTGGTTGTTGTGAGCTGCACTACGATGTGCGTCCTTTACCGGGTATCAGCTTAGATGGCTTGAATAACATGCTGCGCAGCGCACTCAAAGAAGTGGAAGCAAAATGGCCGGACAGAATTGAAATTACGCCACTGCATGAGCCAATTCCGGGTTACGAGTGCCAACATGACCATCCATTTATTGGCGGTATGGAATCCGTTTGCGAAACTGAATCGCAAACTGTGAACTACTGTACCGAGGCGCCTTTCCTTCAAGAACTTTGCCCAACCTTAGTATTGGGCCCAGGTTCGATTGACCAAGCTCACCAACCGGATGAGTTCTTGAGCTTCGATTTTATCGATCCAACGATTGATGTTCTGAGGAAATCGATCCGTAAATACTGCTTCTAGCTATTACTACCCATTCGATATTTTCCAATAAAAGCCACCTTAAAACGTGGCTTTTATTCTGTTATCCCTGATTTGGACTCAATCTTGTAATTAAATTTCACTTTATTCCGAAGTATTGGAAAATTTACTTCTCCCGCATTTCGAAAGCTAATAATTGCAAACTTAGAATGCTTTATTTGACTAGATACAGCAGTTTTCGCTAGATTGTGTACTTAACAAGGAACAATGGATGTAATTTTTTTACGAGGCAGGATGACAATGAACGAGAAATACGCCGCTCTCAAGAGTAACGTAAGCATGCTGGGACGCTTGCTAGGTAACACAATCCAAGATGCACATGGTGACGTTATCTTAGAGAAAGTGGAAACTATCCGTAAACTTTCCAAATCCGCCCGCGCAGGTAACAAAGCTGACCGTGACAGCCTAGTTGAAGAGATCAAAAACCTGCCGAACGAACAACTCACTCCTGTTGCTCGTGCATTTAACCAATTTCTCAACCTCACCAACATGGCAGAGCAGTACCACACCATCTCTCGCCACTGTGAAGAGCATGTTTGCGAACCAGACGTTCTGCAATCTCTATTTTCCAAATTAAGCCAGAATAACATCAGTAAGCTAGACGCGGCTCAAGCCGTTCGCGACCTGAACATTGAACTCGTTCTGACCGCTCACCCAACAGAAATCACTCGTCGCACCATGATCAACAAACTGGTTAAGATCAACGAGTGTCTGTCTAAATTAGAGTTAAGCGACCTATCACACAAAGAACGCGTAAAAACAGAACGCCGCCTAGAGCAGCTTATCGCTCAAGGTTGGCACTCTGATGTGATTCGTCAGCAACGTCCAACACCACTTGATGAAGCTAAGTGGGGCTTTGCAGTTGTTGAAAACTCGCTATGGGAAGCGGTACCTGACTTCCTACGCGAAATGGATGGCCGACTTAAAAGCTACCTTGGCGAAGGCCTACCGATTGATGCACGCCCAGTGCATTTCTCATCTTGGATGGGTGGCGACCGTGATGGAAACCCTTTCGTCACGCACACCATCACTAAAGAAGTACTACGACTTTCTCGCTGGAAAGCCGCTGACCTTTATCTAGCTGACGTAAACGAGCTGATTACTGAACTGTCGATGACTAAGTGCAATGATCAGGTGCGTGAACTCGCGGGTGATGAACACGAAGCTTACCGCGCGATCCTCAAAAGCCTACGCACCCTGCTTGGAAACACACTAGAAGTCTTAGATGCTGAGCTCAAAGATGTAGAAGTCCCTAAGAAAGAAACACTACAGAACATCGATCAACTATGGACACCGCTTTATGCGTGTTACCAATCACTGCACGAATGTGGCATGGGCGTAATCGCAGACGGTTCTCTACTCGATACCCTGCGTCGCCTAAAAGCATTCGGTGTGCATTTGGTTCGTCTCGATGTTCGTCAAGAAAGTACTCGTCACTCGGATGTGCTATCTGAATTGACTCGCTACCTAGGCATTGGTGATTATGACCAGTGGAGTGAGCAAGACAAAATTGCTTTCTTAACCAATGAATTAAGCTCAAAACGCCCACTACTGCCACGCGACTGGGAGCCATCTGAACAGGTTAAAGAAGTTTTAGACACCTGTAAGGTCATTGCCGCTCAACCTCGTGAAGCCTTCGGCGCTTACGTGATTTCTATGGCTCGTACTGCGTCAGATGTACTGGCTGTTCACTTGCTTCTGCAAGAGTGTGGTTGCCCATACCGCATGGACGTTTGTCCATTGTTCGAAACACTAGACGATTTGAACAACTCAGAAGCAGTAATGAAGCAGCTAATGAGCATCGATTTGTACCGTGGCTTTATCCAGAACCACCAAATGGTGATGATTGGATACTCTGACTCAGCCAAAGATGCTGGCGTAATGTCTGCCGGCTGGGCTCAGTATGATGCGATGGACAAACTGGTTAAGGTTTGCGACGAAGAAGGCATTGAGCTGACCCTCTTCCACGGTCGTGGCGGTACCGTCGGTCGTGGTGGTGCGCCTGCACATGCTGCGCTTCTTTCTCAGCCACCTAAGAGCTTAAAAGGCGGTTTACGTGTAACTGAGCAAGGCGAGATGATCCGCTTTAAACTGGGCTTGCCAGATGTTGCGGTAAACAGCTTCAACCTTTACGCAAGTGCGATTCTAGAAGCGAACCTTCTACCGCCACCAGAGCCTAAACAAGAATGGCGCGACCTAATGGAAGTGCTGTCTCAAGTATCTTGTGAGGCTTACCGTAAGGTAGTTCGTGGTGAAGAGAAGTTTGTCCCTTACTTCCGTCAAGCGACGCCTGAACTAGAGCTAGGCAAACTGCCACTTGGCTCTCGCCCTGCGAAACGTAACCCGAACGGCGGCGTAGAAAGCCTACGTGCGATTCCATGGATTTTCTCTTGGAGCCAAAACCGCTTGGTACTTCCTGCATGGTTAGGCGCTGGTGAAGCGATTCAGTATTCAGTAGACCAAGGCCATCAAGCGCTACTTGAAGAGATGTGTCGCGAATGGCCATTCTTCTCAACCCGCTTGGGTATGTTGGAAATGGTGTACTCGAAATGCAACATGGAAATCGCTAAGTACTACGACCAGCGTCTTGTTGACGAAGAGCTACTACCGTTAGGTGAATTACTGCGTGAACAGCTGCAAAAAGACATCAAAGCAGTTCTTAATGTAGAAAACAACGAAAACTTGATGCAGAGCGACCCTTGGGGGCTTGAATCGATTCGTCTACGTAACATCTACGTTGAGCCATTGAACATGCTTCAAGCTGAACTACTTTACCGTACTCGTAAGAGTGAAACACCACCAGAAGAGCTAGAAGAAGCGCTCATGGTGACGATTGCGGGCATCGCGGCAGGTATGCGAAACACTGGATAACCAGTTATTAAAACCAAAAAAGGAACAAAAGGTCACTACAAGTGGCCTTTTTATTTTAATAAATCCAATTATTTTAGTTTTTTGTAAGTTTTTTGGGTTATTTTGTCCATGTATTCTACTTTATGCTTATTATTTAGATATACTACTGCTCCGCTGCAGAAATACTCCAACATAATAATCTGCAGCAGCTTGGCCAATATACTGGTCGACCTAGGTGATAAACGGCTTTATAAGGTGACATAACCAACGACTAAGTTGGTGCTACTTAAACATAACCAATATAACGTGCCACAAGAAGCACACTTGATGTTTAGGTATTTTGTTTACTGTTTACCATTTGGATCTCAGACATGTCATTACCACACGTAATTCTAACCGTTTTAAGTACACGCGATGCTACTGGTTACGATATCACAAAAGAATTCTCAGCAAGCATTGGTTACTTCTGGAAAGCTAGCCACCAACAAGTTTACCGCGAGCTAAATAAAATGGCTCAAAACGACCAGGTAACTTGTGTGCTTGAACCTCAAGAAGGCAAACCTGATCGTAAGGTTTATTCTATCACTGACGCTGGACGTAGCGCTCTAGGTGAATGGTTTGAACAACCAACTGCACACCCAACCGTTCGTGACGAGTTCTCAGCTAAACTAATGGCTTGTGCTGTACAACCTTGTGACGCATACCGTGTACAACTTGCCGAGTTAGTAGAAGAGTCTCGCAAACTGGTTTCTCATTACAAAGAAATCGAAGCGGCTTACTACGCAACGCCATCAACGCTAGACAAGCAAGCTCGTTTAGAACGTCTAACGCTTCGTCGTAACCTACTTCTTCGTGAAGCATGGATAGTGTGGGCTGAAGAGGTATTGTTAGAGCTTGGTACTATCGCTTAAGCTAAAAGCTAGAAGCTAGAAGCTAGAAGCTAGAAGCTAGAAAAGTAAAAGGCTTGAACTCTTAGAGTCCAAGCCTTTTTTGTATCTATAGGATTTGAGATTCTATCGCCGATGGCGTTTTATCAAGAGCTTCAACTACAGCGTAACCACTTGCGGGCGAACACCTAACGTATGGCAAAGTGCGTAGGTCATTTCTGCACGGTTTAGTGTGTAGAAGTGGAAGTCTTTCACACCTTCACGGCTCAGGGTGCGGACCATATCAATTGCTTGGCTAGCACCAACTAACTGACGAGTCGTTGGATCATCGTCCAAGCCTTCAAATTGCTTCGCCATCCAGCCCGGCACTTTAACGTTGTTCATTGCAGCAAAGCGAGACGCTTGCTTGAAATTAGAAACTGGTAAGATACCCGGTACAATCTCAACATCAACGCCCGCCGCCACACAGCGATCACGAAAGCGTAGGTAGCTTTCTACATCGAAGAAGAACTGAGTGATGGCACGGTTAGCACCGGCATCCACTTTACGTTTTAGATTAATAAGATCCGATTGAGCGCTTTTTGCTTCAGGGTGAACTTCTGGGAATGCCGCGACTGAGATATCAAAATCATGGCGCGATTTAAGCAGTTCAACTAGGTCAGAAGCATACATATCTGGCGCACCGCCGCCTGCTGGAATATCACCACGTAGAGCAACAATGCTCTCGATACCATTCGCCCAGTAATCGTCGGCGATTTGAATAAGTTCTTCACGGCTAGCATCAATGCACGTTAGGTGTGGCGCTGCTACTAAGCCTGTTTGGTTTTTGATTTCTTTAATGATTGAGTGGGTACGATCACGTTCACCCGAGTTTGCACCATAGGTTACCGATACAAATTTTGGTTGAAGTGTTTTAAGACGGTGGACAGAGTTCCACAGGGTCTCTTCCATCTTCTCACTGCTTGGCGGAAAAAATTCAAATGACACATTAATGTTGTCAGAAAGCTCTGCGATATTCTGATTTAAAGCGTCGATATGGCCTGCGTATGTGTATCCCATCTTACTCTCCCTGTGGCAAAAGCAACCACTAAAAACTCAAATCCCTAAACGACGTTTAGACGTCTATATGTCTGTAGGATGTATTGAATACGATTTAATGTCAACAGATCGATTATGAATTTTTCTCAAGTAGATCGTGAGTAAAACTCAAGTAGTTAGATGGGTCGCAAAGCAGAAATAAGGTAGAAAAAAGGCTGAAAAACACATCGTGCTTTCAGCCTTATCTATCTTAGTGGATAGTATGCTATTTAGACACTAAACCAACCGATCTGAGTATCAGAACAGGCTAGACATTCTGTTCAGGTCAGATTGAATTGCGCCCGCTGTTACTTCACGGCCCGCACCTGGACCACGAATAACTAGTGGATTATCTTTGTACCATTTGCTCTCAATCGCAAAGATGTTATCGCAAGGCAGCAAGTTCGCTAGAGCGTGTTCTTTAGATAGAGCTTCAACTCCTACGGTTGCCTTACCATTCTTCTCTAAACGCGCTACGTAACGCAGAACCTTTTGTTGCGAATGTGCTTTCTCTAAGCGCTCAGCCAACTCTTCGCTCAGCACTGAGGCCTTATCAAAGAAGTCATCCACCGACAGGTCTTGCAGTTCTACTGGCACCAGTGATTCCACTTTTACGCTTTCAGGTTCAATGTCTAAACCCGATTCACGCGCCAGAATGACCAACTTACGCATCACATCTGACCCATCTAGATCCGCACGAGGATCCGGTTCTGTGAGGCCTTGTTGCCATGCTAAGTCAACCAACTCGCTAAATGGTACTGTGCCATCGAACTGTTGGAACAACCAAGACAGTGTGCCCGAAAAGATACCTGACAATGCAATAATGTCATCGCCACTTTCACGCAGGTCACGTACCGTGTGGTTAATCGGTAAGCCTGCACCAACCGTCGCGTTGTACAACCAATGACGACTGATCTTAGCGAAAGCATCTTTGACTTGATGGTAATACTCACTTGATGCAGAACCTGCGACCTTGTTCGCCGAGATCAGGTGGATACCTTGCTGTGCGATTTGCAGATATTTTGCTGCAAGTACCGGGCTCGCAGTAACATCAAGAACAACCGCTTCGTCATAACCTTGAATAGAACCCAAACGCTCTAACCAGTCGTTACCATTATTGGCAATCGCTTCGTCATCAAAGCGCTTACCTACCGAAGTCGCATCAATACCTTGATCGTCGAACCAATAGGTTTGGCTATCAACCACCGCAACCAATTCAAAGTTCATTCCACGACGCTTTTCAAGTTCCGCTTTTTGCTCTGCGAACAGTCTTAACCAGCTTGAACCGATATTGCCTTTGCCACATAAAGCAATCGCAACACGCTTCTGTGCTTGGAACAGTTGGGAGTGAATGCCTTTCACTAGGCTTGAGGTTTCACTCTTACGAATGACAGCCACTAAGCTCAAGCCTGAGTTTGCTTCTGAGATGAACTCAACCGGCGAGCTCTTGAGTTGTTGATAGAAACCGTAGCAATGGTTCGGGTTCTTAGTCACACCCGCGCCCACCGCCGCGATCAGAGAGAACCCCTCTTTAAGTTTAATCTCAGCTTCAATCGCGTGATCTTGCAGATATTCTAGAGCGCCACCAGCAATCTCTTCGGTGTAAGCAAGGCGCAAACAGTGTTGATCGGGTTCAAGTTCATAAGCAAGTGGCTCGAGTTGAGCGCGCTTAAGCCCTTCAAGCACTTCACTCTCGAGACGGTCGAAATCATGGCCGTGACCAAACGTCAGCTGCACGATAAGCACTTCATCTAAAGAGGTAATAATTTTTGCGCCACGACCCGATGCCAGTACACGCTCAATCTGTGTGGAGCCCGCTTCTGGCTGATAGCTGCAGCGTAAACTTAAATCCATAGCACTTTGAGCCACCGGCTGTAGCGTTCGGCTGTGAAGCACTGGCGCCGCCAGACGAGCTAACTCACTTGCTTCATCAAGGCGAAGCAGAGGCAATAGACACGCATCCAAAACCAAACGAGGATCTGCGCTGTATACGCCTGCCACATCACTCCAAATCGTCACGCGTTCAACTTCAGCCAATGCACCAATCACGGTAGCTGAATAATCCGAACCATTCCGACCAAGCAATACGGTTTCGCCGTCGCTGTTCTGAGCCATAAAACCAGTAATCACCACGCGACAGTGTGCATGCTGCGCCAAGGCTTCTTTAATGAGAGGATAAGAACGTGCTCGGTCAACCTCAGGTTGAGCGCCCACTTCTGCACGCAAAAAGGCGCGCGCATCTTGAGCTACCGCTTGTAAATCATGTTGGCACAACAAAGCGGCTAGCAGACGCGAAGACCAAACCTCACCGTGTCCTAGCACCTGTGCTTTTTGCGCTTCGCTCAAGGGAGCAGTTAGCTCACCCAAAGCGGTAAATTCTTGTTGAATAGTGGCCGTAAGTTGCGCTGCCGACTCACCTTCAAGCAGCGCTTCAATCAGCTCAAGTTGAAACTGACGAAGGGTTTGTAGGCATTCATGAGCAATACGACCATCTTTGTCGAGCGCTTCAACAAATTCAATCAAACGGTTGGTTGTTTTACCCGCTGCCGATACCACAACCAAGTCAGTGGTAGATGAGTATTCTCTAAGAATGTTGACCACGCGCTGGTAGCACTCAGGGTTGGCTAAACTGCTACCACCAAATTTATGTAGCTGGCGAAAGGTTGCCATTATTAACCCTCCCCTTCTACGATAAAGTGTTGTGTTTTTTCAAACGCTTGCTTGAGGTCATCAATCAAATCTTCTGCATCTTCAAGGCCAACAGAAAGACGCAGTAACTGTTGCGAAACCCCCGCTTCTGCTAATGCTTCTTCACCCATGGCACGGTGAGTCATCGACGCAGGGTGACAAATCAAGCTTTCCACACCGCCTAGTGATTCCGCCAAAGAAAATAACTCTAACTTATCGACAAAATATTTAAGTGCTTCAAAAGAGCCCGAAAACTCAAAGCTCAGCATTGAGCCAAAGCCCGATTGCTGCTTCTTCGCGATATCATGCCCCGGATGCTTAGAAAGGCTTGGGTGGTAAATAGTGCCCACCAGATCTTGTTGTTGCAGAGAAGCCAGGATTTCACGTGAACTCTCTTCGTGAACTCGCATACGCGCACCTAGCGTACGAATGCCACGTAGAGTCATGTAGCTATCAAATGGTGTGCCGGTCGCACCAATACAGTTTCCCCACCATGCTAGTTCTTCAGCGTGCTCTTCTGTTTTTGTAACTATAACGCCACCAATAACGTCCGAGTGTCCGTTGATGTACTTAGTGGTAGAGTGAATAACAAAGTCAGCTCCCAGCTCTAAAGGCTTTTGGAATACAGGCGTCAAAAACGTGTTGTCGACAGCAACCATAGCGCCCACTTCTTTCGCTTTACGACAAGTTTCTGCAATATCAACCACGCGAACCAATGGATTCGATGGTGTTTCGATTAAGATCAACTTTGGCTTAAGCGCGATCGCCGCGTCCAGTGCCGATTGATCCGATTGATCAACAAACAGAACTTTGAAGTCACCTTTTAGCGAGCGTGTATTGAATAGACGATAAGTACCGCCGTAGCAGTCGTGTGGTGCGATAATAAGATCATCGCCGCCTAAGAAAGCAGAAACCCATAAGTTTAGCGCCGAGGTACCACAGTTGGTGACAACCGCGCCTTTGCCCGATTCAAGCTCAAACAGTGCCGTCTCTAATAAACCTCGATTGGGGTTACCTGAACGAGTGTAATCGTACTTTGGCACTTCACCAAAAGCGGGAAACCCATAATTAGTCGAAAGGTAAATAGGTGGGACAACGGCATGGTGTTGCGTGTCTGACTCGATACCAGTACGTACTGCAATTGTTGCTGGCTTCCGGCTGCTCATAGGTGCTTCCTTACAAGTTTTGCGTCTGAGAATCACAGCTGCTTGTCGGCATTTTTCGGCTGTGTTAGATATATGTAATTCACTTTACTTTCATAAACGTGAGACGTCAACACTTCTAGACGTCCGTATGTCTTTGCTTATGGCAGTAAATCCCGCTAAAATCACCACTATTAATTTATTCTAACAACTAAAGTGATGAAGGTACGCAATGGCCGACTGGAATGGTGAATACATAAGCCCATATGCTGAGCATGGAAAGAAAAGCGAACAAGTAAAGAAAATTACAGTTTCTATCCCTCTAAAAGTGTTAAAGGTTCTCACTGACGAGCGTACTCGCCGCCAGATTAATAACCTGCGCCATGCAACAAACAGTGAGCTACTGTGCGAAGCCTTTCTACATGCGTACACAGGCCAACCACTACCAACGGATGAAGATCTCCGTAAAGACCGTCCAGACGATATCCCTACTGAAGTAAAAAGGCTGATGACAGAGATGGGGATCGAATTCGAAGCGTTTGACGAATAATAAAAACAACTCAGTCACCGCCTTTACTACTGATTCGTTATAGCGGCCCCTATTCATAACATCACTCACTATACTGCTTGCGAGTGGGCTGTGAGTGATAGATATAAAAAAACCGACTCCTAATGAGTCGGTTTTTATTATTCTTGCCCATAGCGAAACCGCTACAGAGAATCCACCACAGCGGGCTATTACGCCATATAGTTAGCTGGCATATCAATACGCGCAACGCCAGATTCAACGGCCGCTTCCGCTACCGCTTTTGCTACTCGAGGAAGCAGACGCGGGTCCATTGGCTTAGGAATGATATAGCTCTTACCAAACTCCAGCGCCGTCTCACCTGCTGCCGCTAATACTTCAGCTGGCACTTCTTCTTTCGCCAGTTCACGAATAGCATGAACCGCCGCCAGTTTCATCTCATCATTAATTTCGCTCGCACGCACATCTAGCGCACCACGGAAAATGAATGGGAAACAAAGTACGTTGTTAACTTGGTTCGGGTAATCACTGCGGCCTGTACCCATAATAAGGTCTTTTCGAACTTCATGAGCAAGATCTGGTTTGATTTCTGGATCTGGGTTTGAACATGCAAACACAATCGGCTTATCAGCCATTAGTGTTAGTGCTTCAGCTGGTAGTAAGTTAGGGCCAGACACACCCAAGAATAGATCCGCATCTTCGATAACATCTTCAAGAGTACGTTTGTCAGTGTTGTTTGCGAATAGTTCTTTGTACTCATTAAGGTCATCACGACGAGTGTGGATTACCCCCTTACGGTCCAGCATGTAGATCTTCTCACGCTGGGCGCCACACTTAATCAGCAGTTCCATACAAGCAACCGCTGCTGCGCCTGCACCTAAACAAACGATCTTACATTCTTCTAGTTTCTTACCTTGAAGTTCAATTGCGTTCAGCATACCAGCTGCTGTTACAATCGCAGTACCGTGTTGGTCATCGTGGAATACTGGAACATCACAACGTTCAATCAGGCGACGTTCAATCTCAAAACAATCTGGTGCTTTGATGTCTTCTAGGTTAATACCACCGAATGTATCTGCGATATTGGCAACGGTATCTACAAACTCATCGATTGTGCGGTGTTTCACTTCAATATCAATAGAATCTAAACCTGCAAAGCGCTTAAACAGTAACGCTTTACCTTCCATTACCGGCTTAGAAGCAATAGGGCCAAGATTTCCAAGACCAAGAATCGCCGTACCGTTAGAGATAACTGCAACCATGTTGCCTTTACCCGTGTATTTATAAACGTTATCTACGTTTTGTGCGATTTCGCGAACAGGTTCAGCCACGCCAGGGCTGTATGCAAGTGCTAGATCTTCTGCAGAATCTGCAGGCTTTGTCAGTTCTACGGCAATTTTGCCTGGAATTGGGAACTCATGATAATCAAGAGCTTGCTGACGAAATTGTTCTTGAGGCGATAACTCTTGAGAGGATTGGTCTTGTCGGCTGTCTTCAGACATAGGTGTAGGTTCCTAGGTTATTATTATTTGGGGGTCTTGTTCATGTTAATGGATGTACTTCAAAGTTCCTAGGTAGTTAAAGCCTCTGTCTCATTAAAAAACGAGATTTAACTACTAATAAGACCAGTGAGCAGTGGAAATTACTATTGCCTGTTGAACTTTCAAGCGAATTTCTAAATAGAAGTAGCGGAACGACCGTTGTGGAAAATTCGGATCAACGACCTATCATTTGTATTAATTGCCTACCTATTGAATAACTAGATAGCAGAGCAGTATCCATCATTTACTCAAATTATAGGCAACAAAAAAGGACACCTAAGTGTCCTTTTTCATGTCTAAATAGCGAGAATTACTTCTTGCTAGAAAGAGCACCGAAACGCTTGTTAAAGCGATCTACACGGCCGCCTGTATCTACGATACGTTGCTTACCTGTGTAGAATGGGTGACATTTGTCACATACATCTAGGTGAATACCATCTTTACCTAGAGTAGAGTTGAATTCGAATGTGTTGCCGCAAGAACAAGTTGCTGTTACTGCTTTGTATTCTGGGTGGATTCCAGCTTTCATGGGATAACCTCAAGTAGGCCGTGTCGCTATACGATTCTAAGCCGCACACCACACGTAGTTTAAAAAAGAAATAAAGACACCGCATTCGTACAAAAAAGTGACGAAGCCATACCTTTAAGGCGCAGTATAGTAATGAATCTATAAGACAGGATCAACCGATTTGATACATTTTTCGCCAATAGTGTCTTTATTTCTTTTGTTAACTGGCATGTTGGTTGAAATTCAAGAGCTCTAGTGACCTTCATTCGTTAACTCACCTCTTTCACCTCAACTGCTCCTCGAATTTAACCGCCTTATCATTTAGACTGTTCGCTCTCCTCAACTCAGTAAAGCCGTCACTTTATGCGTCCAATGATTGCCCGTGTGGCCCTGCCTGTTCCACTCGACAAGCAGTTCGATTACAAGATTCCTAACCACCTCTTTCCGGTTATTGGTGGACGAGTTTCTGTGCCTTTTGGACGCCAAACCTTAACTGGGATTGTTACGGCTCTGGTTAACGAATCTGAATTCGAGCTAGACAAACTCAAGCCGATTAAAACCTTATTAGATAACCAACCCGTTTGGCCAGAGTCGGTCTACTCACTCTTGATGTGGTGTAGTCAATTCTATCAATACCCGCTTGGCGAAACCTTTGCTAACGCCCTACCGAGCGCCCTAAGAAAAGGCAAAGCCGCCGACTTCGCAACGCTTATCGAATGGCAGTTAACATCGTCAGGCAGAGATCAACTGATGCAAGGCTTTGGTCGCGCCATCAAACAAGCCAAAGTGATGCATATGCTTGAAAATGGCGCAGTTCCTCATCAAGAATTCATTGATGAAGAAGTGGGTAGCACAGTACTTAAGACACTGGAAGAGAAAGGTTGGATTGAATCGGTAGAGAAAAAACCGCAGCGCAAACCATGGCCAGTTGAACTCGAAAACGAACAAGACAAGCCAAAACTCAATGCAGAGCAAGCCATCGCAATCGCAACAGTCAATAGCCAGACCAACTTTGGCTGTTTTCTACTAGAGGGCGTTACCGGATCAGGTAAGACAGAAGTCTATCTGAATATGATCAAGCCGATTCTTGACCAGGGTAAACAGGCACTAGTTTTGGTGCCTGAAATAGGCCTCACTCCTCAAACCATTAACCGCTTTAAGCGACGCTTTAATGTGCCTGTTGAGGTTATCCACTCTGGTTTAAACGATTCAGAGCGACTGAATGCGTGGCTCTCTGCACGCGACAATATTGCAGGCATCGTAATTGGTACTCGTTCGGCTCTATTCACGCCTTTCGCTGATCTAGGCATTATCATTGTCGATGAAGAACATGACGCCTCCTATAAACAGCAAGACAGCCTGCGCTACCACGCACGTGATGTCGCCATTATGCGCGCTCATAAAGCGCAAGTTCCGGTCGTTCTTGGGTCAGCAACTCCGGCTTTTGAAACACTGCACAACGCTCAGATAGGCAAATACAGCTACCTTACCCTCACCTCACGTGCAGGTGTCGCATTGCCGACCACTAATAAAGTGTTGGATGTGAAAGGCGAATACCTGGAAAGCGGTTTGTCTGCGTCGTTAATTGCTGAGATGCAAAGACACCTGAAAGCGGGCAACCAAGTGATGTTGTTCCTCAACCGACGCGGGTTCTCTCCGGCATTAATGTGTCACGACTGTGGTTGGACTGCCGAGTGTAAGCGCTGTGATGCTTACTACACCTATCACCAATACAGCAATGAAATGCGTTGCCACCACTGTGGTTCACAACACCATATCGTTCACCATTGCCAAGGCTGCGGTTCAGCGAATTTAGTGACAGTGGGTGTCGGTACCGAACAGCTCGAAGCACAACTTGGTCAACTCTTTCCAGAATATAAAACCATTCGTATTGACCGCGACAGCACCCGTCGTAAGGGTAGCTTAGAAAGCGCATTAGAGTCGATTCGCCAGGGTGAATACCAAATTCTTATTGGCACCCAGATGCTGGCTAAAGGTCACCACTTCCCTGACGTGACACTTGTGGCGTTATTGGATGTGGATGGCTCTTTATATAGCAGTGACTTCCGAGCGCCTGAACGCCTTGCTCAGCTCTTTATCCAAGTCGCAGGGCGCGCAGGTCGTGCCAGTAAACCCGGCGAAGTGATCTTACAAACGCACCATCCAGAACATGGTTTGCTACAAGCATTGCTGCACAAAGACTATAACCACTTCGCTCAGACGGCCTTAGCCGAACGTAAACAGGCGATGTTGCCGCCTTACACCTTTATGACTCTGTTTAGAGCAGAAGCGAACGACACGCGCTTGGTGGAAGAGTTCTTACGTCAAGTTCGTCACACACTGGAGTCACATCCATTGTTTGACCAATATTGCATGGTGTTAGGACCAACGCCTGCACCACTAGCCAAACGTGCAGGCAAATCTCGCTGGCAATTGATCTTGCAAACCCAAACTCGTTCATTGATGCAGAAGCTATTAATGAGCGCCAAGCCGGCCATCAATATGTTACCTGCTGCGAAAAAAGTTCGCTGGTCACTCGATATTGAGCCGCAAGATTTAAGCTAAACCCACCTGGGTTAAAACTAATGATAAGTTTGTTCACAAATATTTCATATTTCTCGTGAGCAACATCACACTAGTCATGCGATTTTTGTTAATCTAGCCGTAACTTTACACGGATGAAACAAATAGAATATTGCAATAAAAAAAGTGTTAGCAACACTTTCATTATGTCTATTTGATTGTATTAATTATTCACGCCTTAGATACTTAGGCAACAAAGGAACTTAAAAGAGGGTTTAATTTATGGCGACAATGAAGGATGTTGCCCAGCTAGCAGGCGTCTCAACCGCAACGGTATCACGTGCATTGATGACCCCAGAAAAAGTCTCAGTTTCTACTCGCAAACGAGTAGAGGCAGCAGTACTTGAAGCTGGATACTCACCCAATACATTAGCTCGAAACTTACGTCGCAACGAATCAAAAACCATCATTACTATCGTTCCTGATATCTGTGACCCTTATTTCGCCGAAATCATTCGTGGTATCGAAGATGCAGCTGTAGAAAATGATTACCTAGTTCTGCTTGGCGACAGTGGTCAACAGAAGAAACGTGAATCATCATTTGTAAACTTGGTGTTCACCAAACAGGCTGATGGCATGCTACTGCTTGGCACCGACCACCCATTTGATGTCAGTAAATCTGAACAGAAGAACTTACCACCTATGGTGATGGCATGTGAGTTTGCACCTGAACTTGAGTTACCAACGGTACACATCGATAACTTGACGTCTGCATTTGAAGCCGTCAACTATCTAGCTCAGTTAGGTCACAAGCGCATCGCACAAATATCTGGCCCAACCTCCGCCACTCTATGTAAGTTCCGTCAACAAGGCTACCAACAGGCATTACGCCGAGCTGGTGTATCAATGAACCCAGCTTACAGTACTGTTGGTGATTTTACCTTTGAAGCTGGAACAAAAGCCGTTCGTCAATTATTAGCACTACCGGAACAACCAACCGCAATTTTCTGTCATAACGATTCAATGGCAATTGGCGCTATTCAAGAAGCAAAAAAATTAGGTTTGCGTGTTCCTCAAGACCTCTCCATTGTTGGTTTTGATGACATCCAATTCGCTCAATACTGCGATCCACCACTAACGACCATTTCTCAGCCTCGTTACGAAATCGGACGCCAAGCGATGCTGATGATGCTCGACCTACTTAAAGGTAACGATGTTCAAACAGGTTCACGTCTACTTGAAGCTAAACTCGTGGTTCGTGGCAGTACAGCGCCACCTCGAATTTAGACAAGGTAAATACCCAAACAAACCGGCGGCACATTTTGATGTGCCGCTTCAATTTCTGCACTATTATCCTCACGCAATCTGGATTACCATGAGAGCAGAACTATCAACTATTGAATTGTCTTGTGGCTAATAGAGATTATGTAAAGCGCGGTCGTGGCACAAAAAAAACGACCAACAAACAAGCCCCTCGCCGTAAACCTTGGCGCAGTGGTCTTTTGGCGATCCTCCTTGTTGGTGGTTTTGGTTACGGGCTTTACTTATTAAGTAATGATCCTGAGCCACCAGCGCCAGCTCCTGTGGTGAACAAGTCGAAACCTAAGCCAGCAAAAGTCATTCCGCCGCCTCCAACAGAGAAATGGGACTACGTCGAAACGCTGCCAAGTCGCGAGATTGAAATAAAAGCCAAAGAGCAACAGATCTCGAAAATCCCTTACATCATGCAATGTGGCGCTTACAAAACCTCAGCACAGGCAGAAACACGTAAGTTGGACATTGCCTTCCAAGGTATCTCGAGTGAGATCCGCAAGAAAGAAGGCAGTAGCTGGTACCGTGTGGTTCTAGGACCTTATAAATTTAAACGTGATGCCGAACGAGATCGCCACAAACTACAACGCGCAAAAATCGAACCTTGTGCTATTTGGAAAGACACCGAGTAGTGATAAGCGACAGCGCAGTTGTGTAACCGCTAGAGTCGCAGCAAAGACAAACCCGAAAGCCTCCCATTGTGGAGGTTTTCTTTTATTTAGTCCCCTTAACCAAATTTCCTTACCACTTCCACTAATAAGTTGCTCGACATCACTCATGGTTCCTTGAATTACCCGAGTGTCATCCTCATATACTTTTTATACCCAAGGATAAGAATATAAAGAGGCCCTACTCGTGACTACCATTGTATCTGTACGTCGTAATAATAAAGTCGTCATCGCGGGTGATGGACAAGTATCTCTAGGCAATACTGTAATGAAGGGTAATGCCCGCAAAGTACGTCGCCTATATAACAACAAAGTACTGGCAGGTTTTGCTGGCGGTACGGCTGACGCTTTCACGCTATTCGAAAAATTTGAAAGCAAACTGCAAATGCACCAAGGTCACCTAACCAAAGCGGCCGTTGAGCTGGCAAAGGATTGGCGTAGCGACCGTGCTCTACGTAAATTAGAAGCACTGCTTGCCGTAGCGGATGAAACCGCTTCACTGATCATCACTGGTAACGGTGACGTCGTTCAACCAGAGAATGACCTGATTGCTATTGGCTCTGGTGGTAACTTCGCTCAAGCAGCGGCAACGGCCCTACTAGAAAATACTGATTTAGATGCACGTGAAATCGCAGAAAAGTCGCTGAGCATTGCTGGCGATATCTGTGTCTTCACCAACCATCAACACACTGTTGAAGAGCTAGATAGCACCGTTGAACTGCCAAAACCAGAATAACGACCTCCTCTATCCATAACGTTGTATTCAACAGTGATTAAAGAATTAAGGAAAAAACATGTCTGAGATGACTCCTCGCGAAATTGTTCATGAACTCAATCGCCACATTATCGGCCAAGACAACGCTAAGCGTTCAGTAGCGATTGCATTGCGTAACCGCTGGCGTCGTATGCAGCTCGAAGAAAGCCTGCGTGTTGAAGTTTCGCCAAAAAACATCCTGATGATTGGCCCAACGGGTGTGGGTAAAACTGAAATAGCTCGTCGTCTAGCAAAACTCGCGAACGCGCCTTTCATCAAAGTGGAAGCAACCAAGTTCACTGAAGTGGGTTATGTAGGTAAAGAAGTTGAAACCATCATCCGTGATCTAACCGATGTTGCGATCAAGATGACACATCAACAAGCGATGGAAAAGGTGCAATACCGCGCTGAAGAGCAAGCCGAAGAACGTATTCTTGATGCCCTTCTGCCGCCAGCTCGTGATGCTTGGGGCCAGAATGAACAGACAACTGATGACACAACATCTTCGAATACTCGCCAGGTTTTCCGCAAAAAACTGCGCGAAGGTAAGATGGATGACAAAGAGATTGAAATTGATATTGCAGCACCACAAATGGGTGTTGAAATCATGGCTCCTCCTGGCATGGAAGAGATGACAAACCAGTTACAAGGTATGTTCCAAAACCTAGCTGGCGACACCAAGAAAAAGCGCAAGATTAAAATCAAGGATGCATTCAAAGCACTAACTGAAGAAGAAGCCGCTAAGCTTGTAAACCAAGAAGAGCTAAAAGAGAATGCGATCTTCAACGCTGAAAACAACGGTATCGTATTCATCGATGAGATCGACAAAATCTGTAAACGTGGCGACAGTTCAGGTCCAGATGTATCTCGTGAAGGTGTTCAACGTGATCTACTGCCTCTTATCGAAGGCAGCACAGTTTCAACCAAACATGGTATGGTTAGAACTGACCACATCTTGTTTATCACATCAGGCGCATTCCAAGTGGCTAAGCCATCTGACCTAATCCCTGAGCTGCAAGGTCGTTTGCCAATCCGCGTAGAGCTGGAAGCACTATCAGCGAACGACTTTAAACGTATCCTGACTGAGCCAAAAGCGTCTCTAACAGAGCAGTACATTGCTCTAATGAAAACAGAAGACGTCAGCATTGAGTTTACTGAAGATGGCATCAACCAAATAGCTGACGCGGCATGGCGTGTTAACGAAACCACTGAAAACATCGGTGCACGTCGTCTACACACAGTAATGGAGCGCTTAATGGATGAGATTTCATTCGACGCAACAGACAGAGCCGGCAGCAAACTAGTGATTGACGAAGCTTACGTAACATCAAAGTTAGGTGAATTCGTGGAAGACGAAGATCTGAGCCGCTTCATTCTGTAGCACATTAAACTCCAACTTATTGCTCTATCTCAAAGAAATAGCAGCTAATAGACGAATTCAAGGCCCACTATAAAGTGGGCTTTTTATTACCTAAAAAATGGGCGTATACTCGAATTACTGTATGACACGATATACCGACCACTAGCGTACTAACGACAAAAGTGCACTTACAATGAAAATAGACTTACGATGAAACAATCTTTACTGATCTGGCTTGATGCCGCGCGACCAAAAACTCTGCCCCTCGCACTTGTCTCCATTCTTACAGGGAGTAGTTTGGCGTTCGCTAGCAATCATTTTTCTTTATCGATAGCGCTGCTGGCTTTTTTAACCGCCACTCTATTACAGATTCTATCGAACCTAGCCAACGACTATGGCGATGCCGTCAAAGGCACCGACAACGAGAAGCGTTTAGGCCCAATACGCGCGATGCAGTCTGGTACAGTCAACGCGAAGACCATGAAGCAAGCTATCATCCTCAACATCGTATTGACGGTAATAGCTGGATTGGTTCTTATTTTTTATGCACTAAGCTCGATTGAGAGTATCTTGTCGTTCATCGCTCTTGGTGTTCTGGCGATTGCGGCTGCTATTGCATACACAGTTGGTAACAAGCCCTATGGTTATATCGGCCTTGGCGACTTATCAGTGTTTATCTTCTTTGGATTGCTAGGCGTGTCTGGAACGTACTTCTTGCATACTGGCCACGTTGAGCCTAGCCTATTTCTTCCCGCTTTAGGTTGTGGATTAATGGCAGTGGCAGTTCTCAATATCAACAACATGCGTGATATCGAAAACGATAGCGAATGTGGTAAGCGCACTATGGCCGTTCGCTTAGGGCAGCGCAAAGCCAAGCACTATCATTTCTTGTTACTTGGTTTCGCCCTTGCATCTTTCGCGCTATACCTACTGATTCAGGAGAAACCCGTTTGGATTAGCCTGCCATTCTTGTTCAGTATCATTGTTGTTTACAAGCATGGTAAAGCCGTATGGAAAACCGATAAACCAGCTCAGATTGCACCAATGATGCCCGTTATTGTGAAATGCTCCCTGGTCACTAACTTATTGTTTGCAGGGGTTGTCGTAGCTCAAACTCTATTGAGTTAATTGAGACTAATCATTGCAAAGGGATCAGGCACCGATATACTCAGAGTAAGTTCATTGTTCAAAAGGTAAACGAATGGAATACAACACTTCAGCACTGTGCGACATCTACATAGATCAAGTTGATGTCGTGGAGCCAATGTTCAGCAACTTCGGTGGACGAGCATCCTTCGCAGGACAGGTCACAACATTAAAGTGTTTTGAAGACAACGCTTTGATTCGCTCTGTATTGGAGCAAGATGGGTTAGGTCGAGTGCTGCTAATCGATGGTGGTGGCTCATTACGAAAAGCGCTGATCGATGCTGAAATCGCCCTGCTTGCCGAAGACAATGAGTGGGAAGGTATTGTGGTTTATGGCTGTGTACGTGAAGTCGATGAATTAGAAGATATGAACCTCGGCATTCAAGCTTTAGCATCCATTCCCGTCGGAGCTAGCCAAGAGAGCATTGGCGAGGTTGATGTTCCAGTCAATTTTGGCAGCGTGACTTTTTTACCTGAAGATTACCTTTACGCGGATAATACAGGCATCATTCTCTCTGCTGAGCCGTTAGATGTTGAACTCGACCTTGATGTCGAAGAAGAATCAGATTAAGTATCTCTAACAAAGCTCCAGCCAATTAGAACAACGAACAAAAACGCCCGCTACTCAGTAGCGGGCGTTTTTTTAATCTGAAGAGTCAATTACTCAACGTCATCCATTTTACCTAGAAGGTTACGGATGCGATCTTGCCATGCTGAATGCTCTTCCTGCATTTGCTGAGTTTTTTGCTCTAGCTCGTGACGGCTTGCTTTTAGCTCACCAGCTTCTGTCGCTAGTGCTTGTTTCTCTTCTTTAAGCTCTTCCACTTCCATTTGAAGAAGTGCAATTGTATCTACTGCTGTTTGAATTTTTGCTTCTAGCTGCTCTAGTACTTCAAAAGACATTCTGGCCTACCTTTAGTTATCCATTTAATGGTGAAGGTTCACTCCACTTATTTCCCCATTCTACTCAGCAGAGCAAGGATAAACACTCAATATATTCGATAATTTGCACCATTCGATGAAAAAAACAGCGCTTTTTACCGAATATTGACGCGAATGATTATCTCCACATCCACAGGCTGATTATTTTGATGAAGATTTATTGTTTTCTACTGCAAATTGATCGAGAGCAATCCCCAAAAACAAAAAGGCAAACGTTTTCTTTTGGATATGGTAAAATCCGCCGCAAAATTTATCTTCCCTCCCCTTTAAAAGTTTTGGAGTTCGCATGAAACGCGATTTAGCAATGTCATTTTCTCGTGTCACTGAAGGTGCAGCACTAGCTGGTTACAAATGGCTTGGCCGTGGCGATAAAAACGCTGCGGATGGCGCTGCTGTAGAAGTCATGCGTAGTCTACTAAACAAAACCGAAATCAGCGGTGAGATTGTTATTGGTGAAGGTGAAATTGATGATGCACCTATGCTCTACATCGGTGAGCAAGTAGGTGTGGGCGGTGATGCTGTCGACATTGCCGTTGACCCAATAGAAGGGACACGCATGACAGCAATGGGCCAATCAAACGCATTGGCGGTATTGGCGGCAGGCGAAAAAGGCAGCTTCCTTAAAGCGCCTGATATGTACATGGAAAAATTGGTTGTTGGCCCTGGCGCAAAAGGCGCGATTGACCTAGAACTACCATTGACAGAAAACCTAGAAAACATTGCGAAAGCACTAGGTAAAACGCTGGATACATTAGTTGTAACGACACTGGCTAAGCCACGTCACGATCAAGTCATCGCCGACATGCAAGCAATGGGCGTTCGCGTATTCGCAGTGCCAGACGGTGATGTTGCTGCTTCTATCCTAACTTGTATGCCCGACAGCGAAGTAGACGTCATGTACTGCATCGGTGGCGCGCCTGAAGGTGTCGTTTCTGCGGCGGTTATTCGCGCACTAGATGGTGACATGCACGGTCGTCTTCTCCCTCGTTACGAGGTGAAAGGCGATACCGCAGAAAACCGTAAGCACGGTGAGCTTGAGCTAGAACGTTGCGCTGAAATGGGCGTAACGGCGGGTATAGTGTTGAAGATGGAAGACATGGCGCGCAGCGACAACGTAGTATTCTCAGCAACCGGCATCACCAAAGGTGATTTGCTAGAAGGCATTACTCGTACAGGTAATATCGCAACCACAGAAACACTACTTATCCGTGGTCGCTGCCGCACGATTCGTCGCATCAAATCAATCCACTACCTAGAACGTAAAGACCCAGAAGTAATTGGTCACATTCTGTAAACCTAAGTTAAACAGAACAACAAAGGCTGATACCACGTATCAGCCTTTTGTTTTATTGGCCTGTGCCAAGCACACCATATGCTAGCAATAGCGTGAACGGCGGCCAATATAGTAAATGGTTTGCTTTATAAACACCTTGCCTCATAATAGTAAGGTTCATGAGGTAGGGATAATATGAAAACAAGCGACAAAATCTTACAAACCATTAAGCGCCAAGGAGCGGTAACCGCGAAGCAACTGTCAGAAGAATTTGACATGACGACAATGGGGGCAAGGCAACATCTGCAAAGCCTGGAAGATGACGGTATTCTTGCGTTTCATGACGTTAAAGTAAAAGTGGGACGTCCTACCCGCCATTGGTCACTGACTCAACAAGGCCATAGCCAATTCTCAGACCGACACGGTGAGCTGACGATTCAAGTGATTGATGCCGTAGAGAACCTATTTGGCCCAGAGGGGCTAGCTAAGGTTGCTGCCGAGCGTGAACAACATACTTTAAAGCAGTATCAAACCGCTCTATCTGGCTGTGATAACCTGATCAGTAAACTTGAAAAGCTCACTCAACTTCGTGAAGAAGAAGGTTACATGGCAGAGCTTCAAGAGCATGACGATCATTACATCTTGATAGAGAACCACTGCCCTATCTGTAAGGCTGCGACTCGTTGCCCTAGCCTATGCCAGTCAGAACTCAATGTTTTCACCGAACTGCTCAAAGGCGAGTGCCATGTAAGCCGTACTGAACACATTATTGCTGGCGAGCGACGTTGCACTTACACCCTAACACCCACACCTTCATCGTAATACTCAGTGCTTGAGCTTTGCGCCAAACGACTGGTCTCGTCTCAATATTGAGAAAACCACAATAGAACAAAATTTGTACAGAATTCTTTCTTAAGCTTAAAGCATATGAAACATACTTAATGCTAAGGAAGGAATGATGGCACATCCACAACCCGACCAAAAACTGCCACCCTTTGATGAACTGGCCCAACTCGCGAAAAGCGATCCTAAAGCATTCAATCAATTCAAACGCGAGATGTGTGAGCAAATGATCTGTTCTGCCTCTCAAGTGATGCAAGACAGGCTTCGAGCTCAGCAAAGTCACATCGATTTAGTCGTTAGCCGCTGCAAAAACCCTCACCATACCAATGTCGTACTGATGCAAGAGTTGCGCTGTCAGGTTTGTAAATTCCAAGACGCCCTCGAAGGTCGCTGTCCCCTTGCTGAACCAAAGTCCGAGAATGTCGTCCCTTTTAGACCAAATACGGAGCCGAAAATGTATTAAAGCGAATATAAGTTAACAGCAGACACACATGAAAATCAGACTGTTATAATACAAAAAAGGGAGCGCAAGGCTCCCTTCTTATATCCATTCAATTGTTATACTGGATCTTCACCGTAGTCGTTACGCCCTTCTGTGCCTTTCAACAAGCCACATTCAATCAAAATCCATAGCCCACACACTAATGCCGCAGCGGTAGCCACCATATGAATTGGCGATACCGACTCTGTCGTAGTTGCTGCCATTGGCGAGGCTAAACGTCCCAGAACGAGAGGCACATTTAACAATAACCAGTAGTTCGACTTATTACGGTCATGCCAACGCTTAGCCGTTACCGCAAGATCTGGAATAACCAGCACCAGTAAGAAAATTGGCAGTAGAATATAAGTGTATGCGGGGAACAAAACCGAGATACCCGAAGCAAAACCAGTAATCGCCACATAGTAGAAAATATTCCACATCCAATAAGTCTTACGACCAATTCTCCCCTTGAAAGAGAGCAGTAAATCTTTCATCGACATCTTAAAGTACTCAAAAATTAATACGCTACCAAAAAGTTAGCAGCAAATAGCCCGTTAATCACTTTTAATTAGTTAATCACTTTCTGAAAGCAATCTTTATCCATATCTCTTATGTTCACCGTAAGGCTGCGGATATGACTTGCCTGTTCTTGTAGGGCTTGCATTAGCAAACGTGACAACTCTCTTTTCTGTTCTTCGGTACGTCCTGAAAGTAACTCGAAGCTGATGTGAATAAAATCCACACTGTCCTCTTCGTCACCGACTAGCCAGTTATGACAACGCAGTGAACGCGACTTCACAGAAGGCACATCAAACAAGCCACAGTTTAATGCAACTTGATGAAGATCTTCTAGTAAACCTTGGATATTCACTCGCTCGTCCACTGAATTTGAGTACTCTAAAACTAGATTCGGCATTATTACTTCCTATTGTTAACGCAATCGTTTGTCTCTTAATAGCAACTAACGGTGAAAAATCCGAGAAGTTAGCGATTATTCTGTCTGTCGGATCACTGATATATGCACAAAATCTACTCTTACCATTGAGTAAGATCCAAGAAAGTCATGACCACAGTCATGATCTGTTGATATTAATCTGTTATATTATTTCGTAATAAAGTTTACTTTTTCACATTCGATTTATTTAAATACTTTGGAGATATTCCTATGCGTCATCCTGTAGTTATGGGTAACTGGAAACTAAACGGCAGCAAAGAAATGGTTGTTGATCTACTAAACGGTCTTAACGCTGAACTTGAAGGCGTAACAGGCGTAGACGTAGCAGTTGCTCCACCAGCACTTTTCGTTGATCTAGCAGAGCGTACGCTTACTGAAGCGGGCAGCGCGATCATCCTAGGTGCTCAAAACTCTGACCTAAACAACAGCGGTGCATTCACTGGCGACATGTCTCCAGCAATGCTTAAAGAGTTCGGCGCATCTCACATCATCATCGGTCACTCTGAGCGCCGTGAATACCACAACGAATCAGACGAGTTCGTAGCTAAGAAATTCGCATTCCTAAAAGAGAACGGCCTAACTCCAGTGCTTTGTATCGGTGAATCTGAAGCACAAAACGAAGCAGGCGAAACGGTTGCTGTATGTGCTCGTCAGCTTGATGCTGTTATCAACACTCAAGGTGTTGAAGCTCTTGAAGACGCAATCATCGCTTACGAACCAATCTGGGCTATCGGTACTGGTAAAGCAGCAACAGCTGAAGATGCACAACGCATCCACGCTCAAATCCGTGCACACATCGCAGAGAAATCTGAAGACGTTGCTAAGAAAGTTGTTATCCAATACGGCGGTTCTGTTAAGCCAGACAACGCAGCAGCTTACTTCGCACAGCCAGACATCGACGGTGCTCTAGTTGGCGGCGCAGCTCTAGACGCGAAAAGCTTCGCAGCTATCGCTAAAGCAGCAGCTGAAGCAAAAGCTTAATTTAAACTTCACCGTTTAAATTGAATGAAAGGTCAACTTAGGTTGGCCTTTTTTATTGTCTGTCGTTTGGGATTCAAGCTTCAAACTCAAATGACAGGCACAAAAAAACCGCTAATAAATCAGCGGTTTTTAAAATATTTAAGTTAACGCTAAGCGTACTTAGAACAACTCTTCGGCAACGCGGAACAGCTCAGAACGGTCAGGGTTCTGCATGTTCTCGATACAATCGATGATGTCGTGGTGAACAAGTTCTTCTTTCTCGATACCAACACAACGTCCACCGTGACCTTCTTGAAGAAGGTGAACAGCGTAGTTACCCATACGAGAAGCCAGTACACGGTCAAATGCAGTAGGACGACCACCACGTTGGATATGACCAAGAACCGTTGCACGAGTCTCACGACCTGTTGCCGTTTCGATCTCCTTCGCTAGCTCGTTCGCATCCATCATAAGCTCGGTTAGAGCGATGATTGCGTGCTTCTTACCTTTAGCAATGCCATCTTGAATATTGCTAATTAATTGATCTTTATCTAGGCCAGTCTCTGGCGTAATGATGTACTCACAACCACCCGCGATCGCAGACATAAGCGTAAGGTCACCACAGTGACGGCCCATGATTTCAACAATAGAAATACGTTGGTGAGAAGAAGACGTGTCGCGCAGACGGTCGATTGAATCGATAACCGTGTTAAGCGCAGTTAGGTAGCCAACTGTGTAATCAGTGCCTGCGATATCATTATCGATCGTACCTGGAAGGCCGATACATGGGTAACCCATTTCAGTCAGTTTTTTCGCTCCCATATAAGAGCCATCGCCACCAATAACAACCAGCGCTTCGATACCGTGCTTCTTAAGGTTCTCGATGCCTTTCTCGCGAACTTTAACATCTTTGAATTCAGGGAAACGTGCAGAACCAAGGAAAGTTCCGCCACGGTTGATTACGTCAGATACGCTTGAACGGTCAAGCTTTTCGATACGGTCTTCAACAAGGCCTTGGTAGCCATCGTGAATGCCGTAAACTTCAATGCCAACTGATAGCGCGGTACGAACTACACCGCGAATTGCTGCGTTCATGCCTGGAGCGTCACCACCACTGGTCAAAACACCGATCTTCTTAATCATGCTCACCCTCGATTTTTGGGAATCTATTATTCAATTCTTTTGCTTGCTGATCGTATATCAACAAGATTTTAAATCTATATTTGTGCTTTATGTTACATTTCCTCAATAGGAATAGCACTTAAATCGCGTAAATTTATGTAACATTTCTACTTCTGTAAGAGTATTACAGTTTTAACTAATAACTTTGTTGATTCACATCAGAATCAACATTAATTGTTATACGGTGGTTTTTGTATCACCAAAGAATTAGCAATTTTTACTCACTTTAGTTCAAAAGCCATACACTTACCATTTGCTCGCCATTTTTCCGGTCTATTACCAAGAATGAAATTTCTGCTGCTTCTCGGGTCCAAATACGACCGAATACGGGTCTTGATGGATTAATACATCAGCATCAGGGAACACGGAGATAAGCTTAGCCTCTACTTCGTCAGAAATGCGATGCGCTTCAATAAGTGGGATAGTATCTTCAAGCTCTAAATGCAATTGAATGAATCGAATTGGCCCTGAACGGCGCGTTCTTAGCTGGTGCACACCGAGTACGCCTTCCACACTCAACGATGTTTCTTTTATCTGTTCCAGCTCTTCATCGGGCAGTTTCCTATCCAGTAAAGATTGAATGGCTTCCATCGCCATTTGATAAGCACTATAAAGAATGTAGATACCGATACCAATCGCGAACACCGAATCCGCTTGCCCAATGCCAAACCAGCTCAATGCAAGCGCCAACATAATGGCCGCATTCATGTAAAGATCAGACTGATAGTGCAGTGAATCCGCCGCAATAGCTTGGCTACCGGTTTTTTTCACCACGTGCTTTTGAAATCTGACTAAACCATAGGTCATCACTATTGCGAACAAGCTGACGTAGATACCGATTTCCGGGGAATTCAATTCGTGTGGCCTAAAAAAGCGTTCAATACCATTAAGAATAAGGAAGCAGGCCGAGCCTGAAATAAACATCGCTTGTGCTAATGCGGCAAGAGATTCAGCTTTACCATGACCAAAGGTATGTTCTTTGTCGGCGGGCTGTAAAGAGTAACGAACCACAATAAGATTGACGACAGAAGCGGCGATATCCAACATTGAATCCACCACCGAAGCCAACAGACTCACTGAACCTGTCACCCACCACGCTGCGACTTTCACTATCAATAAAACAGTAGCGATGGTGGTGGCTGCCCAAGCGGCGAGCGTAACTAAACGTGCGTATTCTTGTTTCATAATTTGGCTATAAAGTGACTGATAGCACAAAGTATAACCTGCAAACAATCAATTGAATATGACAGCTAGGATGTAAAACATTCATTTTTAGGGATCAAAAAAAGCGACACTTGGCCGCTTCTTTCTCAACACTTTCATTCAATCCGGCTTTTTCAAGCCATGAATTACTTGTTTTTGTTCATGCGTTTTTCCATTTTGTCAGCACACTTAGTCATGCGCTCTTGTTGGATTTCTTTCAGTTGCGTTTTTTGCTCAGCCGTTAGTACACTCATCATTTCGTGTTGCTTCTTCAGCATTACCACGCGACGCTCAGTTTGCTTTTCAACCATTTCTCTTGCTAAGTCGTTCGCTGCGGCTTCATCGAAGTTGTCAGCCAATACCAAGGCTTGAACTTTTTCGTGGTGCGCTTTCATTTGCGCCACTCTATCGGCTTTGTTGCCAACGCGTTTTGCTTTCATCTCTGCACGATTTGCTTCGCGCATCTCTTTCAATTCTGTTTTTTGTGCGTCAGTGAGATCGAGTTGGCGCATCACTTTCTTATCGAAGCCGCCGCATTTGCCGTGCATGCCTTTGTGGTCGCCTTTATCACCGCCACCGTATGCATACGCAGTGGTTGCACCGAACATAAGTGGAAGTGCCGCCGCTACTAGTACAAGTTTCTTAGTCATTTTCATAATCTTTGCCTCAATTCGGTATAATAAGTTATGTGGTACGTCTGTTTTTCAGCGCTTAGATATAGATTAGTTCCTCCCTCGTAAAGTGACGTTTAGAAAGCGTAAAGAATCGTAAAGAGTGAAAGCTGGCGAATAATTAGCAGTATTATTAACCTAACTAACCGATTAAGGCTCCCTGATGGCGAACATTCTTCTGATTGATGACGACACCGAATTAACCTGTTTACTTAAAGATATTCTGAGCTTTGAGGGCTTTACAGTTTCCGAAGCCAATGATGGCTATACGGGGCTTGAGGCTATCAATGAGGAGATTGATCTAATTCTTTTGGATGTAATGATGCCACGCCTTAATGGTATGGAAACACTAAAGAAGCTGAGAGAAAATTGGGAAACACCCGTGCTGATGCTGACCGCAAAAGGCGAAGAAATCGATCGTGTGATTGGCCTTGAACTTGGAGCTGATGATTATTTACCAAAACCATTCAGTGACCGAGAGCTGCTCGCGCGTATTCGCGCCATTCTGCGCCGAACACAAACCAACACCGCGCCTAAGGCAGCCAGTGACACCATTCAATACCAAGACATCGAGATCTTCCCAGGCAAACAAGAAGCCTACTGCAATGGACAAATCATCGACCTTACAACCACAGAATTCGTCTTACTTAGCCATTTAATCCAGAATCCGGGGCAAGTGATCACCAAAGAAGCCTTGAGCTTAGATGTATTGGGTAAAAGACTCGCCGCTTTTGATCGCGCGATTGATATGCATATCTCTAATCTCCGTAAGAAGATTCCAGAGCGCCACGACGGTAAATCTCGTATCAAAACTTTACGCGGCCGTGGCTATTTATTGATAGAGGAAGATTAATGCGCATACCTAAAATCACCAGCTTATATGGGCGTATCTTTGCTATCTTTTGGTTCACCATGTTATTGGTGCTTTTATCGGTCCTATCGCTTCCCCATTTAGACCCTAGAGTTGCGCGTGATGTCCCAGAAGAACACTTCACGAAACTCAGCCGTATTGCAAAGAGTATCGAAAAGCGATTCGCCAAAGAAAATAACTTGGGCAAGATTGTCTTCCAATTGGAAGGCCCACCACGCAGCCGGAAAGACACACGCCCTCGCATCTACTTAACCGATCTTGAAGGCTCGGTATTAACAACTAAAAAGCATTCAGATTACAAAGTAAAAGCCATTCGTAACTTCGTGACGACAATTGATAACCCTAAAGTGCCAAAACAAAAGCTGTATGGACATTACATGGTAGCAGGCCCAATACCAGTCGCACTTGCCGGTGAGAACCTGATGATGTATATCGGAGTTAAGTGGGATCAGCCGCCGCCGTTCTTGTTACGCCTATTTGATAGACCTCTACAACTTTTACTTGCCGTCATGTTAGCGAGTACCCCGCTATTACTTTGGTTAGCTTGGGCATTGAGTCAACCTGCTCGCAGACTAGAACGCGCCGCAAAACGTGTAGCGAAAGGACAATTTGAGGTCGACCCTCAATTAGAAAAAGGTACCTCAGAATTCAGACAAGCTGGTGAAAGCTTTAACCAAATGGTCGAAGCGGTAAACCAGATGATCTCAGGGCAACAGCGTCTGCTCTCTGATATCTCACACGAGCTACGCTCTCCATTGACCCGCCTACGCATGGCAAATGCATTGGCGATTCGTAAACAAGGTGAGAGCCAAGAACTCGAGCGTATCGATACCGAAGCGCAACGTTTAGAACAGATGATCAGTGAACTACTGACGTTATCTCGTATGCAGGTCAACAGCCATATTACTCGTGAGGTTCAGCCCATCTCGAGCTTATGGGAAGAAATTATAAAAGACGCACAGTTTGAAGCCGAACAGATGGGCAAACAGCTGACGTTTTCGGAGATCCCAGAGCGTTCTATCTCAGGCAACCCCAAGCTATTGATGAGTGCGTTAGACAATATTACACGTAACGCAATCTATTACGGTAAGGACCGCGTCGATGTGCAATTCAGTGTTCAACAAGATCTACTCACAATTTGTGTAAATGATAACGGTGATGGCGTGCCTGAAGATGAATTAGATTCTATTTTCAGGCCTTTCTATCGTGTTTCAACCGCCCGTGATCGTAACTCTGGCGGTACAGGTCTTGGGTTAACCATTACTGAAAGTGCGATTCGCCAACACAGCGGAACCATCACCGCCAGCCGCAGCCAGCTAGGTGGATTACAACTCGAAATCACTCTACCTATCTTACCGGTGTAATACCCCCACAAAGATCGCAGTTGATAATGATTGTTATTATCATTATGGTAAATCCTCTAATTACGGAGGATTTACCATGTTGCACACTTTTCCTGCTCTACCCTACGCTTACGATGCTCTAGAACCTTACATTGATGCTAAAACGATGGAAGTGCATTACAGCAAGCACCACAAAACCTATTACGATAAGTTTGTTAATGCTATCGCGGGTAGTGAACTAGAACAGCAATCGCTGACCGAGATCTTCGCTAATATCTCGCAGCATAGTCCTGCCGTTCGCAACAATGGTGGCGGCTACTACAACCATATTTTGTATTGGAACTGTATGTCTCAAGACGGCGGTGGTGAACCGGCTGGCGAACTTGGCGACGCTATCAAGAGCACATTCGGAGATTTCGAAACATTCCAAGAACAGTTCGCTCAAGCGGCGATCAATACCTTCGGGTCAGGCTTTGCTTGGTTAGTGGTAGAAGAGGGACAGCTAAAGATCATCTCAACCTCAAACCAAGATAACCCTTGGATGGATACCATCGCCAGCAACGGTGAGCCAATTCTTGCACTGGATGTTTGGGAACACGCCTACTACATCAGTTACCAAAACCGTCGCCCTGATTACATCAACGCATGGTGGAATGTGGTGAATTGGAATGCGGTTGCTGAAAACTACGCACAAGCACTCGCGAATCAAGCGTAAGCGAATGGTGGTGAACTGTACTCACTCAGCTTGCCACCGTATACTCTGGCTATCTTTGATTATTCTTGTGAGCCAACATGTTTGATATCGCTCTATACGAACCTGAAATTGCACCCAATACGGGTAACATCATCCGCCTATGTGCTAATTGTGGCGCGAACTTACACCTCATTGAACCGCTTGGTTTTGATTTTGAAGAGAAGAAAGTACGCCGCGCTGGTTTGGATTATCACGACCTAGCGCGTGTTAAGCGTCACAAGAACCTAGAAGCCTTCCTTGAGTATCTAGAGAATGAACGTGAAGGTGACTTTCGTATTTTTGCTTGCACAACCAAAACTACAGGTCACCACGTGGATGCGAAATTCCAACAAGGTGATGTGTTGATGTTTGGCCCAGAAACACGCGGCCTGCCTGCTGAGTTCATCGAAAGCATGCCAATGGAGCAACGTATTCGTATTCCAATGATGCCAGACGCGCGTAGCCTAAACTTGTCTAACGCGGTTGCTATCATTGCATTTGAAGCGTGGCGACAAATGGGCTTTGAAGGCGCGGTATAACCGAACGCTCACTCGTCTGTTGCCTGTTGCCAATAATAGCTAACAGGCAATAAAAAAGGCTCTTACCGTTATCTCTTTCTTGCGAAGGATAAAGGTAAGAGCCTTTTCTGTTTCGTACTTTTGTCTTTCTATAGTAAAGAAAGGGGTAAAGCGACGGGCTTAGTTTAAGCGATTACGATCGTTGTCGTCGTCTTTCTTCTCAAACTCCCCCTCAAAGGTGTTGCCGTCTTTTGGTTGCTCAGATGGGTCGCGATTGAATGGGTCTTGGCCAAATGGACTCTGACCAAAACCAGCCTGTCCACCCGCATGAAAGCCGCCAGACATATTGGTCACCACCATTTTTTCCATCATTTTCTTGGCAATTATTGCTCTTGGTGCTGGCAGCAATACCAACATACCAAGTGCGTCCGTCATAAAACCCGGAGTCAACAGCAATACACCTGCAACCGCAAGCATCACGCCTTCAAGAATCTGTTGTGCTGGCATTTCACCTTGCTGTAATCGACCTTGAACAGACATTAATGTCTGTATACCTTGGCTACGAACAAGCGATGCACCCGCAAATGCAGTAATCAAAACCAACGCAATAGTTGGCCACAATCCTAAGAAGCCACCAACTTGAATAAATAGCCCAATCTCAATGATGGGTACGAAGATAAAGAGTAATAGTAAGATAGGAAACACACGCCCTCCTTTGTTACTTCCAGTTTACGCTGAAAGCCTTATCAACCTCAAATTTATCCTGTAAATAAACGTGTTTATTGACCGGGAATAAGTTTGCAAAGTATTGACTAAACAAAAGCGAAAAAGGTGATCAACTTACTATTTTTATGCGCTAGGTACAGTATCATGTGCCACATAAGTCAGGACGGATTTATCAGCCTAATATTCTAGCGAACGGAGTATTTGCACACAGAATAGGCTAATAACTAACTATATAATCAGAATAATTCTCTAAGGATCCTGTTATGGCTACTCTATCAGAAGCACAAGTTGATGCTCCTCACGCTACTCGTCTCGAAGAAGATCTTTTAGGTCAACGTCATGTTCCCGCTGATGCTTACTACGGCATCCACACTCTACGCGCAGTTGAAAACTTCAACATTTCAAAGGTAACGATCTCAGATGTACCTGAATTCGTTCGCGGTATGGTGATGACAAAGAAAGCAGCGGCTTTAGCAAACAAAGAGTTAGGTGTAATTCCAAGCGAAGTAGCTAAATACATCATTCAAGCTTGTGACCTAATTCTAGACACTGGCAAATGCATGGATCAGTTCCCATCGGACGTTTTCCAAGGTGGTGCTGGTACTTCTGTAAACATGAACGCGAACGAAGTGGTTGCTAACGTCGCACTGGAACTTATGGGCAAAGAAAAAGGCCAATATGAGTTCATCAACCCAAACGACCATGTAAACCGCAGCCAATCTACAAACTGTGCTTACCCAACGGGCTTCCGTATCTCTGTTTACAACAGCGTACTAAAACTGATCGACGCAATTGAATACCTAAAAGGTGCATTCGAGCTTAAGAGCCAAGAATTCAACACGATTTTGAAGATGGGTCGTACTCAACTTCAAGATGCAGTTCCAATGACGGTTGGCCAAGAGTTCCATGCTTGGGCTGTAACCATCAACGAAGAAATCAAAAACCTAGAATACACTTCAAAACTACTGCTTGAAGTAAACCTAGGCGCAACAGCTATCGGTACTGGTCTAAACGCAGCACCTGGCTACCAAGGCCTAGCAGTTAAGCACTTAGCAGAAGTTACGGGCCTAGAGTGTGTAGCCGCTGAAGACTTAATCGAAGCAACGTCTGACTGTGGTGCATACGTCATGACGCACGGCGCACTTAAGCGTCTAGCCGTTAAATTGTCTAAGATTTGTAATGACTTGCGTCTGCTTTCTTCTGGTCCACGTACTGGCTTGAACGAACTAAACCTACCAGAACTACAAGCAGGCTCTTCAATCATGCCAGCTAAAGTAAACCCAGTGGTTCCTGAAGTAGTAAACCAAGTTTGCTTTAAAGTTCTAGGTAACGACAACACGGTTTCTTTCGCGGCGGAAGGTGGCCAACTTCAACTGAACGTAATGGAACCCGTTATTGCACAAAGCATGTTTGAGTCTCTGGACATTCTAACAAACGCATGTGTGAACCTACGCGACAAGTGCGTAGACGGCATTACTGTAAACAAAGAAGTATGTGAAGCGCACGTCTTCAACTCTATCGGAATCGTAACCTACCTTAACCCATACATTGGCCACCACGAAGGTGACATTGTTGGCAAGATCTGTGCTGAAACAGGTAAGAGTGTTCGCAATGTGGTTCTAGAACGCGGTTTATTAACCGAAGAAGAGCTTGATGATATTTTCTCTGTTGAAAACTTGATGCACCCTCAGTACAAAGCAAAACGCTACGAGTAACGAATGAACAAATAAAGGCTCTGTTTCCAGAGCCTTTTTTCTTGCTTAATAAAATTATTAATAACTATATATTTTAGGAGTCACTCATGTTTTTACTTGAGCTATTCGTCGTATTGGGATGTATCCTGATCGGTGCTCGTATCGGGGGGATAGGCCTCGGCGTTATGGGCGGTGTTGGCCTTGCAGTACTCAGTTTCATTTTCGGGATTCAACCAACCAGCCCACCAATCAACGTAATGTTAATGATAATGGCGGTTGTGGCAGCCGCAGCCGCAATGCAAGCTTCTGGTGGTCTGGATTACATGATCAAGATTGCCTCTGGGATTTTGCGTAAAAACCCTCGCCACATCACTTTCATTGCTCCTTTAGTAACCTATTTTTTCACAATGATGGCAGGTACTGGCCACGTTGCTTACTCGGTTCTTCCAGTTATTGCAGAAGTGAGCCGTCGTAGTGGTATTCGCCCAGCGCGCCCACTAGGTATGGCCGTTATCGCATCACAATTTGCGATTGTTGCAAGCCCAATTGCGGCAGCGGTTGTCGCTTTGGTTGCCTTCTTGGAACCACAAGGCATCACGCTAGCTGATGTTCTTTCCGTCACTATCCCAAGTACTTTCCTTGGCCTTGCTTGTGCTTGTGTCATTGTCAACAAACTCGGTAAAGAGCTCAAAGACGATCCTGAATACCAACGCCGCATGCAAGATCCTGAATTCCGTAAAGAGATGAAACAAGAGGAAGCGGTTGAAAATATTACCATCACACCACAAGCGAAAAAATCAGTTGGTATGTTCCTATTTGGTGCGCTGACGGTTGTTGTCATGGGGGCATTCCCATCACTTCGCCCTCAGTTTGATGGCTCACCGATGGGTATGGCACACACTATTGAAATCGTCATGCTAACGGTTGCAGCTCTTATTATTTTAATCTGTAAACCAGACGGAAATGCAATTAGCCAAGGTTCTGTATTCCACGCCGGTATGCGTGCGATTGTTGCTATTTTCGGGATTGCTTGGTTAGGAGATACCTTCATTGGTGGCCATGCTGCAATGGTCAAAGAAGCGGTATCGGGTCTAGTAGAAGTTGCACCATGGACATTTGCATTCGCACTATTTGCTCTATCAGTAATGGTAAACAGCCAAGGTGCAACCACTGCAGTTCTTGTACCTGTGGCGATTGCTTTAGGGCTTCCGCCAGCAATTATTATTGCAACCTTCGTTGCGGTTAATGGTTACTTCTTTATTCCAAACTACGGCCCTATCATCGCGTCAATTGACTTTGATCGAACGGGTACCACGAATATAGGTAAGTACATCTTCAACCACAGCTTTATGCTCCCAGGCTTACTAAGTATGGTATTTAGCATTGCGTTTGGTCTGCTACTATCGAATGTCATGATCTAATCGAATAGACTTTCGTTCTGGATAAAGAGAAGTGACACCACTTCTCTTTTTATTCTCCTCAAAAATATCGCTTTTTCCTCTTCTAACCCCCATCATATCCGCAACTTAATGTTAACCATTTAATTTACAGCCCCCCATCCTTTATCCTTATTTGATATAAATCAAATATTATTTAATTAATCCATAAACATTATAAAATTTCATTTTGCATAAAATTCCACACATTTATTCGCTACACACTCTAGATAACCTAAAATAAAAGAATCGTAGATAAACCACCAGCATAGATAACCACTTTAATCACACTAATACCCTGATAATTTTCAGTGTAATTATTGAGCAATAAATTAGTACAATAAAAATGTGAACAGTCGCTAGGTTAGAGTTAAAAATGAGATTTAAAATACCCAACAGATAAATAAAAGCTCAAGTCTAATATCTGATTTAATTTAAAAATCAAAAATATAAACGTTTGTTTTAATTAATTATTAAATTAACTGATCAATTCGAATTTTATTACATTTATTGATTTACCTTTTTTAGGATCAGCTATTTATTTTTGACTCGCGAATTCACACTGATCTGCCTGAGGGCATTGACGTGAAAGGAGATGGCTATGACGACCGAAACGATTAACAAGGCAGAAAAAGGCGGCTTCTTTGCCAACTTTAAGTTCCCTTCCGCCTACACCATTTTATTTATTCTTATTGCGCTAGTGGCTCTGTTCACATGGATTATTCCAGCAGGCCAATACGACCGAGCAATGAATGAAGAATTAGGCCGAGAAGTACCGGTTACCGGCACCTATCAAACGGTAGAAGGTAACCCTCAAGGTGTGATTGATGTACTACTAGCACCGATTGACGGCTTCTACGACCACAATAGCTATGAAGCTGCGGCAATCGACGTTTCGCTGTTCATTCTAATCATTGGGGGCTTCTTAGGGCTAGTCACTAAAACCGGTGCGATTGATGCCGGTATCGAACGCGTCACCGCCCGCTTAGAAGGGCGAGAAGAGTTGATGATACCAATACTGATGGCACTGTTTGCCGCGGGCGGTACTGTCTACGGCATGGCAGAAGAATCACTGCCCTTCTATACCTTGTTAGTCCCTGTGATGATGGCTGCTCGCTTTGATCCTCTTGTGGCTGCTGCAACGGTACTGCTTGGTGCGGGCATTGGCGTACTAGGCTCAACCATTAACCCATTCGCGACCGTTATCGCTGCCAACGCCTCTGGTATTCCATTTACCGACGGCATCGTGCTGCGTGTTGGCATGCTGATTGTTGGTTGGGGTATCTGTGTTGCTTACGTCATGCGTTACGCAAGAATGGTGCAAGCCGACCCAAGCAAATCAATAGTGTACGACAAATACGAAGAGAACAAAGCGCACTTTCTTGGCAACGCAAGTGGCGAAAAACTTGAATTCACTGCGACTCGTAAACTGATTCTGGCCATTTTTGGCGGCTCATTCGCGGTAATGATTTACGGTGTATCCGTTGCTGGGTGGTGGATGGCCGAGATCTCAGCCATGTTCTTAGCGGCGACCATCATCGTTGGTATTGTGGCCCGCATGAGTGAAGAGGAGTTTACTTCGAGTTTCATTGATGGTGCCCGAGACCTACTGGGCGTGGCGCTTATCATCGGTATTGCGCGTGGTATTGTGGTGGTAATGGACCGCGGTATGATCACCGACACCATTCTCTTCTCTGCAGAACAAATGGTCACCGGGCTGTCTTCGGTTATCTTTATTAACGTGATGTTCTTCTTAGAGATTCTATTGTCATTCTTAGTACCGTCAACATCAGGTTTAGCGGTGCTCACCATGCCAATCATGGCACCACTGGCCGACTTTGCTGGCGTAGGTCGCGACCTTGTAATCACCGCTTATCAATCGGCCTCTGGCTTGGTGAACTTAATCACACCGACCTCTGCAGTGGTAATGGGTGGCTTAGCGATTGCTCGTGTCCCTTACGTGCGCTGGGTTAAGTGGGTAATGCCATTAATCGGTATCTTGATGGTGTTCTGCATCATTGTTCTAAGTATTGGTGCGCTTATCTAAAACCAACACACCTCACTTTCTCACTCAAAGCCGCTTTCTAGCGGCTTTTTTATCACTATCGATACCAACAAGACTCTTCCATCGAAACATCCTCACAAGCTACACACGCATCATTTAAAGCCTCTCTCAACCTATCTATCTAAACAGCAAAACGTAAACGAGTTGAAGACACTTGCTAGGAAGCCAAACTCACCTTTAAACATCGATGCTAAGATTAAATAAAAAGCAACTATTCATCGCTACTATATTTTGAGAAATACTTAGTCACTTATTAGCGTTAATTATATTTAAAGTAATTTACGCTGTAATAATCAAAGGACGAGTATTGGCTATTTTCATAGAAAACCGGCTTAAAACACCCAATTATAAAGTGTGACCACAACAGCTTTATTAGCATTTACTTTGTTAACAAATAATTAATTCCACATCCAAAATTAAATATCTAAATAAAAACACTGCATACTTCCAAGCTAAGCACACTCTTATCAATAAAAATATTCTGCATATATTCCCTCGTAAATTAGATTCCAGTAAGTTTCGTCAAAAAAACGTGCATAAAGTTCCCCAACAGCTAATTATTTAGAATGTATTAGCCGTGACTAAAAGTGCATAAAGTTTGTTAAAACCCTTAATTTTAAAGGGCTGCGAGAGAAAAAACGATTTGTGATAGATCTCTAAGAATACCTGACTAGCAGGCGTAATATTAATTCCAGACAAGAGATATGAATAAATAATTCATTCTTCTCAATTGAAAATAAATAATTACTCTTAGCGATAAAAGTAATTCAAATATATAAGAGAGAGACGATCATGAGTAAGTTCTATGTAGGTTCTGAAATAGGTCAATTACGCCGCGTTCTAGTTCACCGTCCAAGACGCGCACTGACTCACCTAACACCCTCTAACTGTCACGATTTGCTATTTGATGACGTACTGGCTGTTGAGCGCGCAGGTAAAGAGCATGACGCATTTACTCAAACGCTACGTGATCAAGGTGTTGAAGTTCTTCTTCTTACTGACTTGCTAGCAGACACACTAGCCGTGCCAGAAGCGAAAGATTGGCTACTAAACTGCCAAGTATCTGATTACCGTTTGGGTAAAACATTCGCCAATGATGTGCGCTGCTACTTAAGCGACTTACCAAACCTAGAGCTAGCAAAAATTCTAACGGGCGGTCTGTCTTACGCTGAGATGCCAATGAAATCGTCTTCAATGATGCAAGGCATGCACGCACCAACCGACTTTATTATCGAACCTCTACCAAACCACCTATTTACTCGCGACACGTCTTGCTGGGTATACGGCGGTGTCTCTATCAACCCGATGGCGAAACCTGCTCGTCAACGTGAAACCAACCACGTGCGCGCTATTTATCGCTGGCACCCAACATTCGCGGGCCAAGACTTTATTAAATACTTCGGCGATGAAGAAAATATCAGCTACGACAACTCAACGATTGAAGGTGGTGACGTTCTTGTTATCGGTCGTGGCACAGTGCTTATCGGTATGTCTGAACGTACCACAGCACAAGGTGTTGAGCACTTAGCATCGAGCCTATTCAAACACGGTCAAGCGAAACAAGTTATCGCCATGCAGCTACCAAAACATCGCTCTTGCATGCACTTAGACACGGTAATGACTCACATGAACGAGGATACATTCTCTGTTTACCCTGAGGTGGTTAGTCAAGACGTGCAGTGCTGGAGCCTAACTGGCGATGAATCAGGCACTGTGAATGTGAAAGAAGAAGGCTACTTCGTAACAGCTATCGAAAAAGCACTTGGCGTAGACAAGCTAAATCTTATCACGACAGGTGGTGACAACTTCCATGCAGAACGTGAACAGTGGAACGATGCGAACAATGTGCTGACAGTTAAACCAGGCGTCGTTATTGGTTACGAAGGCAACACCTACACCAACGAAAAATACGACAAAGCAGGCATCACGGTTCTTTCTATCCCTGGAGACGAACTTGGCCGCGGTCGCGGTGGCGCACGCTGCATGAGCTGCCCAATTGAGCGTGATGGTATCTAATCACTAAGACGAAACGGCCAAGCTAAGCAATTTTACAAGCTTACGTAAAATCAATAGCTTGGCCAAAATGAGAGAACACAATTATGACTAAGCAAACTGTTGTTGTTGCACTCGGCGGTAACGCCCTACTTCGTCGCGGTGAGCCGTTAGAAGCCGATGTTCAACGCCGTAATATTGAAACAGCGGTTAAAACCATCTCTGAAATCGCGAAAGTGTACAACGTGGTTCTAGTGCACGGTAATGGCCCACAAGTTGGCTTACTTGCTCTACAAGGTTTGGAATACAAAAAAGTAAACCCGTATCCGCTGGATGTCTTGGGCAGTGAGACTCAAGGCATGATCGGCTACATGCTGATGCAAGAGTTCAAAAACTACCTGCCTAACCGAAACATCTCGTGCATGTTGACGCAAATGACGGTTGATCCAAACGATCCTGCGTTTGCCGATCCAACCAAGCCGATTGGCCCGATCTACGAAGAAGCAGAAGCGCGTGAACTAGCGGAGAAGTTCCACTGGATCGTAAAACCCGACGGCCAACATTTCCGCCGCGTTGTACCAAGCCCACGCCCTACCGGCATTGTTGAGCACGAAGCGATCACACAACTTATCGATGCGGGTCACCTCGTGATTTGTACTGGTGGCGGTGGCATCCCAGTGAAAAAAGAAAACGGCAAATTAGTCGGTGTCGAAGCCGTTATCGACAAAGACATGTCAGCGGCTTTCTTAGCGAAACAACTGGATGCGGACGCGCTGCTTATTTTGACTGATGCCGACGCTGTTTACCTTGATTGGGGCAAGCCAACTCAACACGCACTGCGCAGCACCACACCAAGCGAACTGGCGAAATTCGAATTTGATGCGGGCTCAATGGGGCCAAAAATTGAAGCATCGTGCGAATTCATTCAGCAAGGCGGCAAAGTGGTGGGTATCGGCGCACTCGAAGATGGTTTGCAGATCCTGCAAGGCCAAGCGGGCACCAATATCACCAAAGGTTAACGCGCTAACGGGCTTTATTATCTTGAAAAACTTAAAGCTTTATAAGCTTAAACCTTGAGAGCTTTTAAAGCTTGTAAAAACAGAATTAAACGAAACAAACAGAACCGAATAAATTGACTAAAAAATTAAATCGCGCTTTCTTGAATTTTCTTTCCCTGTAGCAAGAAAGCGCCTAAATCTAAAAAGGAATACATCATGGCTTTTAACCTACGCAATCGTAACTTCCTAAAACTACTAGATTTCACTCCACGCGAGATTCAACACTTGTTAGATCTTTCAATGGAGCTTAAAAAAGCGAAGTACAACGGTTACGAACAGCCAACACTGACTGGCAAAAACATTGCGCTTATCTTTGAAAAAACCTCCACTCGTACTCGTTGTGCATTCGAAGTTGCCGCATTCGACCAAGGTGCTCGAGTGTCTTACTTAGGCCCATCTGGCTCTCAAATTGGCCACAAAGAATCAATGAAAGATACCGCTCGCGTTCTTGGCCGTATGTACGACGGCATCGAATACCGCGGCTTCGGCCAAGAAATCGTCGAAGAGTTAGGCGCTTATGCTGGCGTACCAGTGTGGAATGGTCTGACTGACGAATTCCACCCAACACAAATACTTGCAGACTTCCTAACCATGACGGAATTCGGCCGTGGTAAACAGCTACACGAAATCAGCTTTGCTTACCTAGGCGATGCTCGCAACAACATGGGCAACTCTTTGATGGTTGGCGCTGCGAAAATGGGCATGGACATTCGCCTTGTCGCGCCAAAACAGTTCTGGCCACAAGAAGAGCTTTTAGCTCAATGTCGTGAAATCGCAGAGCACACTGGCGGCAACATCACACTGACTGAAGATGTTCAAGAAGGCGTGCAAGGCTGTGACTTCCTATACACCGATGTTTGGGTATCAATGGGCGAAGCAAAAGAAGCGTGGGCTGAGCGTATTAACTTAATGATGCCTTACCAAGTCAACATGGAAATGATTAAAGCGACGGGTAACCCACATGTGAAATTCATGCACTGCCTACCGGCTTTCCATGGCGAAGATACCACAGTCGGCAAACAACTTGCCGCTGAATACCCGCAACTAAAAGACGGCGTTGAAGTAACCGATGAAGTGGTTGAGTCTGAATACTCTATCGTGTTCGATGAAGCTGAAAACCGTATGCACACCATCAAAGCCGTGATGGTTGCAACATTAGGCAATTGATAAGCTAATCAATTAAGAATCTAAGCAACTAATGATCTAAATAGCTAAGCACGCACTTGTTGGCAAGACATTGACAAGTTAAGTGCAATAACAGGGAAATGCGGGTGGCGTTCTTGGGAATTTGACCTTGAATAAAGCCCGCATTTTTTTTCATGAACTTGAAGAAAACCTTCCCTAAAAAAAGCCTAAGATTTTCTGTTTCAACAAGGGTTTAAACAAAAGCAAAATGCAGACGTTATTTCGCATAAAAATCCATTAAATGAATACTTTACAGAAAGTATTGCATGGTATTTTTATCTGAGTATAATCCTCCGCAATTTGTCTTAAGAGAGCAAAAAATGAACTGCAATTCTGTCGCACATGATTGTCAAACTACACGCCAAAGAGTGGCGTTGGTGTCATTTTTATTTTGCTCTATTGATCGTTTCGAAGCCTCCTATTGTTAGGGGGCTTTTTTTTGTCCGCAATTTGACTGTATGCATAGAAGGAAGACCCGTTATGGCGCATTCGTTATTTAACAAGCACATCATCTCCATACCTGAGCTCACTCGTAATGAACTGGAGCTTATCGTCGACACAGCAGCAAGACTCAAGGCCGAGCCAAACCCTGAGCTGCTAAAAAATAAAGTCGTTGCGAGCTGCTTCTTTGAGCCTTCAACTCGAACTCGCCTTTCATTCGAAACCGCCGTTCAGCGCCTTGGTGGCACGGTCATCGGCTTTGATAATGGCGGTAACACATCGCTGGCGAAGAAAGGCGAAACGCTTGCCGATTCAGTGCAGGTTATTTCCTCTTACGTCGATGCCTTTGTAATGCGTCACCCACAAGAAGGCGCCGCACGTTTAGCCTCTGAATTTTCTAACGGTGTTCCGATCGTCAATGGTGGCGACGGCGCAAACCAACACCCTACACAGACCTTGCTGGATCTGTTCTCGATTTACGAAACACAAGGCACGCTTGATAACCTTAATGTAGCTTTCGTCGGCGACTTAAAATATGGCCGCACTGTGCACTCATTGACGCAAGCGCTCTCAAAATTCAATAACGTGCGTTTCTTCTTTATCGCGCCAGAAGTATTAGAGATGCCCGATTATATCTGTGAAGAATTAGAAGAGATGGGCATCCAATACAGCACACACACCAGCATTGAAGAAGTGGTGCCTGAACTGGATGTTCTGTATATGACTCGCGTACAGAAAGAGCGCTTTGATGCATCGGAATACGCGCACATGAAGTCGGCTTACATTCTTACTGCCGAGACACTGAAAGACGCGCGCAAAAATATGAAAGTGCTACACCCACTGCCACGCGTTGACGAAATCACTACCGACGTCGATAAAACGCCGCACGCTTACTACTTCGAACAAGCTGAGAATGGTGTATACGCTCGCGAAGCCCTATTGGCCCTAGTTCTTAACGACACTTTATAAGCAGGAGAAACAGTCATGGTTAAACAAACTCAGCTACAAGTAGAAGCGATCCGTAACGGCAGCGTCATTGACCACATCCCTGCTCACCTTGGTATAAAAATCCTTAAACTGTTTAAGCTGCATAAAACAGAACAACGCATCACCATGGGGTTAAACCTGCCATCATCAGCACTCGGTAACAAAGACCTGATCAAGATTGAGAACATCTTTCTGACCAAGGAACAAGCCAACCAATTGGCTCTGTATGCGCCGCAAGCCACAGTCAACCAAATTGAAGAGTACAAAGTAGTCAACAAGCTAACCCTTGTGCTGCCAGAGCAAATCAACAGTGTGTTCGCTTGCCCAAATAGCAACTGTATTTCACACGGTGAACCGGTCGAAAGTAGCTTTAAAGTGCAGCTAAAACACGAAAACGTACAGCTAAAATGTCACTATTGTGAAAAAGTATTCTCTCGCGAGATCATGAGCGAAATTCGCTAACCCTTAGCGCTATTACCTTTGCTACAAAAAACCACTTAATCCTAATGGATATTTATTCTCAACCTGGAATAAATATCCATTCAACCAAAGAATAAACAACCAAAATAAAAGCATTTAACCAGAATATTGTTTGGTGATCACCTTCAAAAAGATAACTATCCTTTAGTGTTAGACTTAGTGAATAGATGATCATACATCTCGCATACCCTCCCATCTTTACTTCGGGATTCATCGGTAAGCCCTAATTAATCATCGTACTCTACGGCTTTGGGAGTGCGTTCGACGCTATGGACAAGCGATATCCACACGTTGACCTTAAGGAGTTGTTCATGAACGAAATCACTGAGCACGGTTGCTTGTATTCAGCTGAAGATAAAACACTGACTGCAGCGTGCAAACGCTTGCTACAACAACAAAGCTTTTCGACCCAGAATCAACTGAGAGAGAAACTCGTCGACATTGGCTATATAGGTATTAGTCAATCGACCGTATCTCGCATTTTGTCACAACTCGGCGTTGTAAAAGTTCAAAACGCCTGTGGTAAGAAGGTCTACTGCATAACCGTTGAGAGTGCACCGGTACGTGTCGACGCATCCATCTCCTCGCAAATCGAATTAATTACTCACAACCAAGCCATGGTGATAGTAAAGACTCACCCGGGTTGTGCACAGCTGGTCGCAAGATTAGTCGATATCGACCCACACACTGAAATTATCGGTACCGTTGGCGGCAATGACACGGTGTTAATTATTCCAAAAGACACGATGAACATTGATGCTTGCGAACAAGTAGTAAAAGCACGTTTGGGCGTCGCCTAAGCGTCTCACTTGCACAAAACTAAGCACTTAAATCCATAACTCCCCTTAGATACGGCAAGCCAATGCTTCACTTCTCCAAGGGGATATTTATTTGTCGATGAAACTAATCACAAACTATTACGGTCTGATTGAGTTAAGATACCTTCAACTCCATTTTGATGACTAAATAGTATGCGACGACTTGCCACATTACTTTTTGTTTGTATTTCCCTATTCACCCAGCCTGCGTGGGCGCTTTTTGGAAATGACAACGCCGAGCCAAGCTTCGGAGGCAATAACAACGGTTTTGTCCCTGTAGACCAAGCTTTCCCTTTCAATTACTACCAGCAAGACGGCAAGGTGCTTCTCGACTGGCAAGTAAAAGAAGGCTACTACCTCTACCAACATAGCCTCTCTTTCAGCGGTCAAAATCTCGCGATCGGTAATGTTGAAATAGAAGATGGCCAACCACACCAAGATGAATTTTTTGGTGAGGTGAGCATTTATACTCAACCGTTGTTCGTGCAAGTTCCGCTACAGAGTTACCAAGATGGCTCACAGCTGATCGTTAAATACCAAGGGTGTGCGGACGCAGGGTTCTGCTATCCACCCGAAACTCGAATCATCGACATTGAGCCATTTACGGCTACAGGTTCAGGTTCAAGCGACTCTCAAGCTAATGCCGTGTCGCAAGACTCATCGGCTGCTAGCAATGAGACCGATGCTTCAACACAACAAGCTTCTCCAAAAGCAGACGTTGCAAGTAACACCACTTCACAATCCAGTGCACCCGTTTCAAAAGACGCAGGCTTAGCCGATAAGCTCGGTGACAGTTGGTGGACACCATTACTATTCTTAGCGCTCGGTGTTGGTTTAGCCTTTACGCCGTGTGTTCTGCCTATGTATCCAATTCTAACGGGTATCGTTTTAGGTGGTGGCAAGCTCAGCCAAGGTCGTGCGCTGATGCTGTCGTTCATTTATGTGCAAGGCATGGCGTTAACCTACACCTTATTGGGTTTAGTGGTTGCCTCTGCGGGTATGCAGTTCCAAGCTGCGATGCAACATCCTTACGTATTAATTGCGTTGAGCGTTCTGTTCGTGGCGTTAGCCATGTCGATGTTTGGCGTTTATAACCTGCAACTGCCGAGCAGCATCCAAACTTGGCTCAACAACCAAAGTAACAAGCAACAAGGTGGCAATACCTTGGGGGTGTTCGCGATGGGTGCGATCTCTGGCTTGGTGTGTTCACCTTGTACCACTGCGCCACTGTCGGGTGCGCTGTTGTACGTGGCTCAAAGTGGCGACCTATTTACCGGTGCTATTGCTCTGTACGCCTTAGCAATGGGTATGGGTATCCCGCTGATCTTGGTTGCGGTATTTGGTAATAAACTTCTGCCGAAAGCAGGCAGTTGGATGGACAAGGTGAAGATCGTATTTGGCTTTATCTTGCTGGCAGCGCCTATCTTCTTACTAGAGCGCATTATCCCTGAGTTATGGGCAACCGTGCTTTGGTCTGGCCTTGGCTTCATCGCCTTTGGTTGGCTGTACCACAGCAAGAATGCACTGCCATTCGGCGGTTGGAAGCAGAGCGCTGTGGGCATCATCGCGATGCTTGGCCTGTTCGCTTCGGCACAGCCTGCATTGAACTATTGGTTTGCGGAGAAGAGCATAACGGTAGAGCAACAGCATATCCAATTTGCACGCATCAATACCGTTGAAGAGCTCGAAATCCAACTCATCGAAGCGAAAAAACTGGGTAAACCTGTGATGCTCGATTTCTACGCCGATTGGTGTGTGGCGTGTAAAGAGTTTGAGAAGTACACCTTCCATCAGGCCGATGTCGAAAACAAACTATCTGACTTCGTACTGCTGCAGGCTGACGTAACGAGAAACATGCCTCAAGACATTGAACTGCTTAAACAATTACAGGTACTCGGCTTGCCAACCATTGAGTTCTGGGATGGCGAGGGTAACCATGTTCCAAATGCTCGTGTCACTGGTTTTATGCCTGCCGATGTATTCTTAAAACACATGCAAGACCACCAGCTATAACGACGACATTCGTCTAAAGCAAAGCCCAAACGAAAGCCGCACTGCCCCTCGGTAACGAGATGACAGTGCGGCTTTTTTATTATTCAGAGTAACACTTTCTTATTCTGGGGATAAAAGTCGATATGGTTCAGACTTTTCATGCATAGATATTGTCCACATACTCAATCAGGATGATAATAAATCTTAACTAAATTGTTAAAAGTATGAACGTCATGGACTCGACCTATACCATCATCATTGCTGATGACCACCCTCTCTTCCGCAACGCCCTGTTTCAGTCAGTTCATATGGCGATCAGTGGCGCGAATCTTCTTGAAGCCGATTCTCTGGATGCCTTGCTGACTTTACTAAAGAAAGAAGATGAGCCCGACCTCTTATTACTCGACCTTAAAATGCCAGGTGCAAATGGGATGTCAGGTTTAATTCAGCTGCGCGCTGAATACCCAGATTTACCGATTGTCGTGATCTCAGCGAGCGAAGATGCCAGCGTGGTCAGCCAAGTTAAAAGTCATGGCGCTTTTGGCTTTATTCCTAAGTCGAGTGATATGCGTGAACTCTTGAGTGCACTCAACCAAGTTCTCAACGGTGATCCATTCTTCCCTGAAGGCCTCATCACTAACAATGCGGCTTGTAGCGACCTTGCAGAAAAACTCTCCACACTGACCCCTCAACAATATAAGGTCTTGGGAATGCTATCTGATGGTCTACTTAACAAGCAAATTGCCTATGAACTGAATGTATCAGAAGCGACCATAAAAGCACATATGACCGCTATCTTCCGCAAACTGGACGTGAAAAACAGAACTCAAGCCGTTATCTTGCTACAAGAAGTCCACAATTAGGCTTCGCTAATATCCTTTTCTAAAGTCGTCTTTGGTAAACATAAGCCCAGCTTGACGACTTGATAATCATTGACCTCAGCGACCACCCAATTAATGTCATGCCACTCAAAGCTGTCACCCAATACTGGATATACACCAAGCTCTTGTTCTACTAACTGTTTTAGCGTCATTTCTCGCTCTTCTTCCGAGCCAAGCTCAATACCATACCAGTCACTTACCGCAGTAATTGATAAGCTAACATCCAGGAAGAAATCACCAAAAAATCGTGCCGTTTCTTCGGCTAACGGAGCTTCACTGAATAGCTGGCTTAAACTACCTAAGTCTTTATCTTGGCCCAATACGCACAGAATATCATTGGCCTCTAATACTGTACTGCCCGATGGGTGAAGCAAGACATCTTGTCGAAATAGTGCGGTAATTCGCGTCCCTTCAGGCATAGACAAACGCTTTAGAGGTTCGCCAATACACCACTTTTCGTCTTTCAGCTTGTAAACAAACATCTCCCACTCACTGGTAGGGTAGATCTCAATACCCGTACGAGAGATAGGTGTCGGCGTTGGTGGTAGCGTCACCTGAGCTAATCGAGCAACTTTCATCAAGCTACCACCTTGAACAATCAACGAAACCATCACCACGAAGAAGGCGATATTGAAATACAGCTGCGCATTTGGCAGACCAGCCATCATCGGGAAAACCGCTAAAATGATCGGGACTGCGCCACGTAAACCAACCCAAGAAACAAACCAACGCTCTTTGGTGGTAAAGTTTCTGAACGGCAATAAACCCAACCAAACAGACACTGGACGAGCAAACAAAATCATACCGAAAGCAAGCACAAGTGCCGGTACTGCTATGTCCATCAACGTCGATGGTGTCACTAATAAACCCAACACCAAGAACATCACGATCTGGCTTAACCACGTCATTCCATCAAGAACATTGAGAATAGAATGTCGAGAGCGAGTCGGGCGATTTCCGATGAACAGACCTACGAGGTAAATCGATAAAATCCCGCTGCCGCCGAGCATGTTAGAGAATGCAAACAGAGCAATGCCACCACTGAGCACTAAAATAGAATAAAGACCATCAGCCAGTTGCACTCGATTAATTGATTTCCACAGAACCCAACCACCGCCAACTCCGACAATAATGCCTATACCAAACTGCATTACAAAACTTTTGAGTAGGAAAGCTCCCCCCATATCGGCATCTGGGTTGCCCAACAGTGCGATTAAAGTCACCGTCAGAAAGACCGCCATTGGATCGTTAGTGCCGGATTCGATCTCTAGTGTTGAACCCACACGCTCATTGAGACTCTGCCCTTTCAACAAAGAAAATACCGCAGCAGCATCGGTTGAACCGACAATCGCTCCGACCAAAATCCCCTGCATAAACGAAAGGTCAAATAACCAAGCTGCCATTAGACCCGTTAAGGTTGCAGTACATGCTACCCCTACGGTTGCCAACGAGAGTGATGGCCAAAAAGCCACTTTGAAACTCGCAACTTTGGTTCTCATACCGCCATCAAGAAGAATTACGGCAAGCGCAAGGTTACTCACCAAGTATGTCAGTGAATAATCATCGAACTTAATGCCACCGAGTCCATCTTCACCCGCTAACATACCAACAAACAGAAATATCAAAAGAATAGGAATGCCCAATCGAGAGGACACTGGTGAGAAAAGCACACTGATGGAGATTAATACTGCACCAGTTAAAAACAAGTGGTTGATAGTTATTGCGTCCAATTCGTTCCCCTAAAGAATACAACACCGTGCTTTAAGCATGTCAAACGTTTGCCGTAAAGCAATGCACGGTCGGTGAACATGCCTTTTTACTATAACAAAATTATATCGTTGTTCATGACATATACGGGTTCAGAGACAATTTATCTGTCATTTCATTGTTAAATTTTATGACCAACGCACTAATTCAGACTTTTTTGTTAGACCTTTGGCTAATTTAACAACATTGCAACATCACACTTTTTTGCGCTTATGGCTTCTCAGTCCCAAATTTCAGTACATTAGCGTTAATAGTGTCCCGACTAAAGTTGCACAGATCCCTTGACTTATCCTTGCTACATTCTAAATCGTAACATTGCATTAACATATCAATTTATACAGACATGGTTTCTACGAAAACGGAATAAAGGAGAAGGCAATGGCGTTCGAATCTACGGAACATGCTCAAGCCTACTGGAAGGAAAACTTGGGGATTATGGGAACACTGCTCGCGACCTGGTTCGCAGTGTCTTACGGCGCTGGCATCTTATTTGTGGATGCCCTTAACACCGTTCAGTTTGGCGGGTTCAAGCTCGGCTTTTGGTTCGCTCAACAAGGTTCGATATACACCTTCGTTGCGCTGATATTTATTTACGTTGTCCGCATGAACGCGCTCGACAAAAAATACAACGTACAGGAAGACTAGAGGCTAGAACATGGATATTCAAACGTGGACGTTTATTCTCGTCGGTATTACTTTTGCAGTATATATCGGCATCGCAATCTGGGCTCGTGCAGGGTCAACCAGTGAATTCTACGTTGCTGGCGGTGGTGTACACCCGGTAGCAAACGGCATGGCAACTGCCGCTGACTGGATGTCGGCAGCATCATTCATCTCAATGGCAGGTATCATCTCATTCGTTGGCTACGACGGTGCGGTTTACCTAATGGGTTGGACAGGTGGTTATGTACTACTGGCGCTATGTTTAGCACCTTACCTACGTAAGTTCGGTCAGTTTACGGTTCCTGATTTTATCGGTGAACGTTACTACTCGAAAACAGCGCGTATGGTTGCGGTATTCTGTGCAATCTTCGTATCGTTTACGTACGTTGCAGGCCAAATGCGTGGTGTGGGCGTTGTATTCTCTCGTTTCCTAGAAGTCGACATTAACCTAGGTATCATCATTGGTATGGGTATTGTGTTCTTCTACGCAGTACTGGGTGGCATGAAAGGCATCACTTATACGCAGGTAGCTCAATTCTGTGTCCTCATTTTCGCCTTCCTTGTCCCTGCTATCTTTACTTCAATCATGATGACGGGTAACCCGCTACCACAAGTTGGCATGGGTTCGACGATCACAGGTACTGATGTTTACCTACTTGATAAACTGGATGGCCTCACCGAAGAGCTCGGATTTACCGCCTATACCGAAGGTAACAAGAGCACTGTCGACGTCTTCTTCATCTGTGCGGCTCTAATGGTTGGTACAGCCGGTCTTCCACACGTAATCATTCGTTTCTTCACGGTACCAAAAGTACGTGATGCACGTATCTCAGCGGGTTGGGCTCTACTGTTCATCTCATTGTTATACACAACAGCACCAGGCGTTGCAGCCTTCGCTCGTGTAAACATGATCGAGACAATCAACGGCCCAGACATGCAAGGTGTCACCGCAGTAGACGCGCCAAGCTGGTATAAAAACTGGGAAAGCACTGGCCTAGTGGGCTGGGAAGACAAGAATGGCGATGGCAAAATGTTCTACTCGGGCGATGAACGAAACGAGATGAATATTAACCGTGACATCATTGTACTGGCTTCTCCAGAGCTAGCAAAACTACCAAACTGGGTTGTAGCACTACTGGCCGCTGGTGGCCTAGCAGCCGCACTATCAACAGCCGCTGGTCTACTATTGGTAATCTCAACGTCGATTTCACATGACTTGTTGAAGAAAGGCTTCAGACCAAACATGACCGACAAGCAGGAGCTGTTAGCCGCTCGTTTGGCCGCCATGGTCGCGATTGTGGGTGCCGGTTACTTAGGCATTAATCCACCAGGCTTCGTAGCTCAGGTAGTAGCATTTGCCTTCGGCCTTGCCGCCGCATCTTTCTTCCCTGCCATCATCCTAGGTATCTTCTACAAGAAGATGAACAAGGAAGGCGCGATTGCGGGTATGTTGACGGGTATCGCCTTTACGGCAAGCTACATCATCTACTTCAAGTTCATTAACCCTACAGCAAGCACACCTGAAAATTGGTGGTTTGGTATCAGCCCTGAAGGCATCGGTACGCTAGGTATGTGTCTAAACTTCGTCGTATCAATTGCAGTGAATAAAGTGACAGCTGAAGTTCCTGAAGATGTACAAGAGATGGTTGAGTCTATCCGCTACCCTAAAGGTGCTGGTGAAGCTCACGACCACTAAACAGAAATGCTTAGAAAAAAATGAATCAGCACTTACATTGTAGGGATTAGGTACTGAATCTCAGAAAGCCGATACTTCATGTATCGGCTTTTTCTTTTCCCCTTGCATTTTATAAAGAGGCAAACAAATTATAAAAAGACAAACAAAGGGTTGTTTTTAAAATTTCATTTGATAATAATTATCATTAACATCCAATAAAGAGATGCAAATGATGATGAAAGAACAGCAGGGTCTCTATTCGAGGTTTTACAAAGCACAAGATCGCTTTGCTTCATTAGAACAAGTTCAAGGCCACGAGCCGTTTGTGATTCGAGACTACATCGAGTGTGCGCTTACGCTTTCTACTTATTATGAAAGGCATGCCACCCAAGAAAATACCTTGCTATGTGAACTGTACCTGCGCCAAGTGTTCTTCCATTTAATTGAAGCAATCGAATCACCAGGTCGCAGTTTCACCTTTCGTCATATCTGCCTAGACTCTATTCACGCGCCACTATTTTATTTAAAACGCCATTATTGCCAGCAACCACAGGGCCAAGCGCGTTTTTTGAATCTCAGCCAAATACTACAACAAGTCCAAGCGCCACTTGGCTAATAAGGATAGAAGATGACCCAAAAATTTCGGATTGAAAAAGACAGCATGGGCGAAGTTAAAGTCCCTGCTGATGCGCTATACCAAGCACAGACTCAACGTGCTGCGGATAACTTCGCTTTTAGCTCACACAAGATGCCAACCAGCTTTATTCAAGCACTGGCATTCATTAAGCAGGCCGCCGCTGACACCAGCGCTCAGTTAGGTTTATTGGAAGGTGATATTGCCAACGCGATAGCCGAAGCCAGCCAAGAGATCATCGAGGGTAAACACCTCGAGCAATTTCCTATTGATGTCTATCAGACGGGCTCTGGCACCAGCTCCAACATGAATGCCAATGAAGTGATTGCGACACTCGCTTCAAGAAGCCTGCAAGGCGACGTGAACCCCAATGATCACGTAAACATGGGGCAAAGCAGTAATGACGTGGTGCCAACCGCAATCCAAGTCAGTGTCGCTCTGATGGCAGAAAATAAGTTGTTGCCGGCATTAACCCACCTTTCTGCAGCGCTTGCTGTAAAACAACATGAGCTTGCTAAGGTAGTCAAAACTGGCCGTACCCACCTAATGGATGCGATGCCGATAACCTTTGCTCAAGAGCTTGGTGGTTGGAAGTATCAGATAGAACACGCCAAGCAAGCGATTGAAAGCAGCTTGCCAGCAATCAAGGCACTTGCTCAAGGTGGCACAGCGGTAGGTACAGGGATCAATGCTGAGCCACGCTTTGCCGATAAGTTTGCGATCAATCTTTCTCAATCGACAAAGATCAGTTTTACCTCAAGTGAAAACTTCTTTTTTAACCTCAGCAGCCAAGATGCGATCGTAGCATTCTCTGGTCAGCTTAAAACGGCAGCCGTTGCGATCATGAAGATCTCAAACGATCTTCGCTGGATGAACTCAGGGCCACTGGCCGGCTTGGGTGAAATTGAATTGCAGGCACTACAGCCGGGCTCATCTATCATGCCGGGTAAAGTGAACCCTGTGATTCCAGAAGCCGCAGCAATGGCGGCGGCGCAAGTGATTGGTAACGACACCACCATCACTGTCGCAGGCCAATCGGGCAACTTCCAACTGAATGTGATGCTGCCTGTGATTGCTCATAACGTATTAGAAAGTATTGAGCTGCTAGCAAACAGTTCCGTCGCATTAGCTGATAAAGCGATTGCAACCTTCACGGTACGACAAGACAACCTTGATTTAGCGCTTTCAAAGAACCCAATTCTCGTCACGGCACTTAACCCTGTGATTGGTTACTTGAAGGCGGCTGATATTGCTAAAAAGGCTTACAAAGAAGGATTACCGATCCTTGATGTCGCCGAAAGAGAAACTGATCTTAGCCGAGAAGAACTCAGCAAGCTGCTTGACCCAACCACACTGACGCAGGGTGGTATTGCCGGCTAGTTAGCAAGCTGACAGGCATTTGCTGAAACTCGCTTAAATAGCAGAGACAAAAAAAGGCCTCATACGAGGCCTTTTTCACATCTTGGATGTTAATTTCATTAACTCACACGATTCAATACCGCTCTGAGTTTGAGCGGCTTCACAGGCTTAGCGATAAAACTAAAGCTGTTAGCCTTTATGGCTGCCAACATATCATCGGTTCTATCGGCACTGATGATGACGCCTTCAAAAGAATCTCCAAGGCGTAGACGACACTGTTGCAACACTTCCAGACCCGTTCGATCATTATCGAGACGATAATCCGAGAAGATCACATCTGGCTGCCAATCATTCTCTAGGCACTTCAAACTTTCGACTAAGTCGACAGCGGTCTTCACTTCACACCCCCAACGGCCTATCAAGTTCTCCATGCCAACTAAGATTTCTCGTTCATTATCGACACATAGTATTTTTAGGTGTTCGATATCGCTAGTGGCCATTGGCGCTGAAACTTGAATAGCCGGAGCCACCTTTTCTGCTCTCGCTAAGGTAATAGAAAAAACGCTGCCTTGCCCCGGCCATGAGCGCATCGATATTTGATGGCCGAGTACTTGAGCAATACCTTTAGAGATAGCTAACCCTAAACCCAAACCTTGATCGGCGCGCACTTGGCTACCACGAGTAAACTCTTCAAAGATTTCTTGCTGTTTATCTTCATCAATACCGGTTCCATTATCCCATACATCGATTCGAACCTGACCGTTAATTCGTTTCGCTCCGAGTATCACTTTACCTTCTGGGTTATAACGAAATGCATTGCTCAAAAAATTCTGAATAACACGCCTTAATAACTTCGGATCAGAGTGAATAAATAGCGACGATGGGACCATCTTAAACTCAATGTTCTGCTGCGTGGCTAGGGCGCTAAACTCGGCATTCAAATTGGCTAGTACATCACGCACTGCGATCGCGTGGATGTTGGTTTCTAATTTCCCCGATTCCAATCGAGAGATATCCAGCAGGTCACCAATCAGATCTTCCGCGGCTCCGAGTGCACTCTCGATATGGGACGAAAGCTGCTTCACTTCTTGATCTTTTGCCATCTCCGAAAGTGACGAAGCAAACAAGCGTGCCGCATTCAATGGCTGCATCAAATCGTGGCTTACTGCCGCGAGAAAACGACTCTTAGATTGAGATTCTTGATCAGAGATCTGTGTCGCCTTGACCAAGCGATGGTTAAGTTTTTCTAATTCTTGAGTTCGCTCGTGTACTCGCCACTCTAAGGTTTCATTAGCATCTTTTAGCGCTTGTTCTGCTTGTCTGAATACCGTGATGTCGGTAAAGCTCATCACAAAACCACCACTTGGCATCGGATTACCTTGCACTTCAATGACTCGTCCATCGGGGCGAATACGTGAAGAGGTATGTCGAGTACCTTGTTCAAGGTGATAGACACGACGTCGAACGTGATCTTCTGGGTCACCCGGGCCACATAGACCTTGCTGCGCATTGTGACGAATCACATCTGAAATGGGTCGGCCAACTTGAATCAAGCCTGCAGGGAATTCAAACAGTTCTAAATAACGTTGATTCCACGCCACCAACCTCATTTGTTTATCGATCACTGCGATACCTTGGCCAATATGTTCAATCGCACCTTGCAATAAGCCACGGCTGAAATCGTACAGCTCAGAGGCTTCATCAACGATAGTCGCGACCTCTTCAAGCTGCATGTTTCTTCCGCGCAAAGCCGAAGTAAGTACTAACTTAGCAGAAGAAGCGCCGAACACCCCAGCGAGTACGCGCTCTGCATGTCGGATCAGGCTTGCTGGTGCTTGTTGGTTAGGAAGCAGCGGCTGTCCGTGTTGCTGCCAATAACTGTGTAAGGCACTTTTCGCACGCTTTCGGCCCACAAAACGCGACGCCAACATCTCTAATTCAGCCACCGTCACGCGGCTCTGATACAGACTGATGTTCTCATTTTCAGGTAACGGTGTGCCAATAAAAGTGGCTGATTGCAAGCGCTCACTTAGGCTTGGTCTGGTCGATATCGAGACCACCGAGTAGCACAAGGTATTGAGTAAAATGCTCATCACAATTCCCCAGTTTGAGCTGCTGACACCCCAACTAATCAGCAGTTCAGGGGGCGTGATGATCCACAGTAGTAAGTTACTTTCACTATCGCCAGCCAGCATACTGGTTTGACTCATCAGGGTAATAAGCCAGATCACCGATCCGACGAGCAACCCCACATAAACCCCCTTTCGATTTCCGGGGCGCCAATACAAACCACCAATTAATGCTGGAGCAAACTGAGCAATAGCCGCAAACGAAAGAAACCCGATCGCTGACAGTGAATGAATGGTATCGAGTGCCTGATAAAACGCCCACGCACCAAGTAAAAGCAATAGGATTAATCCGCGACGAATCACCAACAACAAACCAGAAAAATGCTTATGCGTTCTCTGAGTTAGGCGCATACGACGCAACAACAACGGCATCACTAAATCATTCGACACCATGATCGCTAATGCGATAGTCGATACGATCACCATCCCACTCGCAGCTGATGTGCCGCCCAGAAAAGCGAGCAAAGCAACGTGGTTCGCTCCCACCGCCATTGGCACACTTATCACATAGGTATCTGCTGGCATGTTGGTGAGTAACCCCTGACCGGCCCAGGCAATGGGTAGTACAAACAACCCCATCAAGATCAAGTAAACCGGAAATAACCAACGTGCTGTGTGTAAATCCTGAGGGCGTTCGTTCTCCACAACCATGGTATGAAACTGACGCGGTAAACAAACAATCGCCAACATGGTCAAAACGGTATGAATGACTAAGGTAGGAATATTGGGGGATTCATACGTGGATGCAGCAACATCAAGCAAGTCAATTTTATCGTGACTCATCGCCAGATAAATAATAAACAAGCCGACAATCAAGAATGCCGCAAGCTTAACAATAGATTCAAACGCCACAGCCATCATCATACCGCGGTGATGTTCTGTGTTATCGATGTGCCGGGTACCAAACAGCATGGTAAAAATGGCCAATGCACCGACCACAAACCAAGAAACGTGATAGTCCTGATAGCCAAAATCAGTGGCTAGGTTTGGCGCAACAATATCCAATCCCATGGTAATGCCACGAAGTTGCAGTGCGATATAAGGAAGGATACCCACCACAGCAATAATGGTGACAGCAACGGCTAAGCCTTGAGATTTTCCGTAGCGAGCCGCGATAAAGTCGGCAATAGAAGTGATGTGCTCGCGCTTCGCAATAAGGATCAGCCGAGCTAAGATCCGCCACCCCAACGTAAACACTAAAATGGGGGCGAGATAGATAGGAAGAAAAGACCAAGGATTATCACTCGCCTGCCCGACCGTTCCATAAAACGTCCAAGAGGTACAATACACCGCAATGGAGAGACTATAAATCCATGGGCGCCAACGCGAAAGCCAACGCACCTGTCGGTCTCCATACCAAGCGATCAGAAATAACACGCCCAAATAGGCTAAAGAGACTGGAATTACTATCCATCCTTGCATTAACAACCCTTTTTCATCCATAAAAAAACCTCTCCATAAGGGAGAGGTTTCATTTAACTAAGGATGCACCATTAACTCAATCGCATCACTTAAATTCTGTGCTTTGGGCTTTAATAATGTACTTCGCCACTAACTTTTTGCTTCAGATTGTTCAGACCCAATTTGATTAACTTCAACAACCGAGCTTCTTTCATCAAGCTTAATAAATAACGCAAGAGCCCCCATCGCAGCCATACCCCAGAAAATATTAGCCCCCCATAACTCATAGCCCCAGCCACTCAACGTTGTCATTAGAGCAATAAACGCCCCCAATGGAATGGCGTTATAAAGCGCTTGTAAAGCCACCATTTTGTTTTGCTCTTCAGACTGAATGTACTGAATCGCCGCAATATGAGCCATTGCGAATGTCACGCCGTGCAACAGTTGAACCAAAATCAAAGCACCAATTGCCGTAGTCGATGCCGTAATTCCCCAACGAGCCATCACCCCTATTGCCGCGACCACAAAAAGAGTGCGCAGTGACCAACCAGAAAATAAGCGCTTACTTAAAGCAAACACAGCCACCTCTGCAACAACACCTAGGCTCCACAAATAACCGATGATCGCCTCTGAGTGCCCTGCTTCTTTCCAATAAATCGCACTAAAGCTGTAATAAGCCGCATGGCTACCTTGCAACAACGCCATCAAGGCTAAGAATTTCACCACTGACGACTCACGTAGTAACTCTCCTAACTTCGGTCGCACCGTTTGTTGCTCAGATTGCGTGACTGGCATCACGTTAGGGCTTCTCATCGCCAACACCAGTGACAACAACACGCCCGCAAGTGCTGTATACAAAATCATGTCTGTACCAAATTCAGCAACCAGATAGCCAACCACTGTAGAGCCCGCGATAAAGGCAATCGAACCCCATAATCGAGTACGCCCGTAATCAAGCATTTTTAGGCGGCTGTAATGATTCGCCATGGCGTCAGACAACGGAATAATTGGGCCACAACATAGATTGAATAATACCGTGGCTAGCAACATCAGCAGAAAGCTGCCACCGGTGAAGAAGTGGAAACCGACAAACAAGAGCGCGGCAAAACTCAGACAACGCAGAGCTGGCATTAAGTGCTCCACTTTATGGATGCGCGGCGTAATCACTAGGTTTGCAACACAACGCGTCGCAAAGCCGATACCAATTAAAACCCCAATATCACCAGCCGAGACGCCTTGATCTTCAAACCACAACGCCCAAAATGGCAAATAAACACCATAGGCAAAAAAGAAACCAAGGAAATACTGGGAAATCCAACCATAAGGTGAAGGGCTAAACATAAATAACCTATAAAGTGTATGGAAAAAGGCAGCACCAATTATGCCTATCTCGCATACAATGAAAAAGGGAATTATTACTAAGATAGCGTTCCCATATTGACTCAACTCGTCACTTCACTCTCCAGCAAAATCATACTTCAACCGAGAACTGCATTTGCGTTTAGACTAAAGTCGTCTGGAGGTTCGCTGGTAATTTGTCAGACTGAAAAGAGATTCCTAATTCTTTCGATGTTTATGCCTGATAAATTTAATATGCAGCACCCACCCTTCGATAGCCTGTCCGATACAGAACAGCTAACGCTGCGATCAGCATTAGATGTGGTTTACTACCGAACACACGAAGTGATATTGGAGGCCGACCGACCAAGTCGTCATTTGCATATTCTTATTAAAGGGGCTGTTGAAGAACGAGCCAGCAGCGATGGGGAAATCTACGCGCACTATGCCAATGACGATATTTTTGATGTCCGTAGCCAGTTTGAGTCTCATACCAAGCACCAATATGTCGCGCTTGAAGATACCTTAAGTTATTTGCTGCCAACCGATGTATTCCTTGAGCTTTACCATGCCAACGGCCAATTTTCGGCTTATTTTGATAGCAACCTATCGACCCGAAAAGCACTGATTGAAGCCGCTCAACAGCAACAGAATCTTGCCGAGTTCATACTGACCAAAGTAGACGACTCTATTTATCACCCACCGCTAATATTGGAACCAACCCAGCCGATTAACCAAGTCACTCAAACCCTAAAAGAACAGGGATTAGATTCGGCCTTAGTCCACCTAGATCATCAACTCAATACTTTTGGAACATCATCTATTTTCCCGTATGCCATCGTCACTCGGACCAATTTATTGCATGCTGTGATGCTCGACAATCGCCCGCTCGATAGCGCAGTTGGCGAGATAGCTACTTTCCCAGTGTTGCACGTTAACCAAGGTGACTTCTTGTTCAATGCCATGATTACTATGACCAGAAACAAGGTGAAAAGGCTGATGGTTTGTGATGACCAAAATGCTGTGGGTATGTTGGACATGACGCAGATTCTCAGTGCGTTCTCGACTCACTCGCACGTGCTGACTTTGCGAATCGCGCGAGCCACCAACATTGAAGAATTGGCCATGGCTTCTAACAAACAGCGTCAACTGGTCGAGAGCTTGCTCAGTAACGGGATTCGCACACGCTTTATCATGGAGCTGATTTCTGCTGTTAATGAACAGATCATAGAGAAGGCGTTTGAGTTGGTTATCCCACCCGCATTGCATAATCATTGCTGCTTAATCGTGTTGGGCTCAGAAGGGCGTGGAGAGCAAATTCTCAAAACCGATCAAGACAACGCTCTGATTATTCAAGATGGTTTGGAGTGGCATCAATGCCAAAGTGCCATGAACGACCTCACCCACACATTGCAGCAATTGGGCTATCCACTCTGCCCTGGCAACGTGATGGTCAACAATCCGAAATGGGTACACTCACAGCAAGAATGGAAACACATCCTCACAAGTTGGGTGAAGAAAGCCTCTCCCGATAGCGTGATGGAGGTTGCGATTATGGCGGATGCGCACGCCGTCGCGGGTAATAGAGAATTATTAAAACCGGTGAAACAGCACCTCAGTGATTTAATGCTAGGACAGGAATTAATTCTGACCGAGTTCTGCCGTCCAGCCCTGAACTTTTCAGTTCCCTTGACCCTGTTTGGTAACGTGAAACAGTCCAAATCAGGGCTCGACATCAAACAAGGCGGTATTTTCCCTATCGTGCATGGCATTAGAGCACTCTGTCTTGAACACGGCGTGACCGTAAACAACACCTTTGAGCGCATTGAACAGCTAGTCAGCAAGAATGTACTAGAGCAAAGCACAGCCGATAACCTCGGTGAAGCGCTCAAACAGTTCTTTAAGTGGCGTTTGGCCCAACGACTATCGCAACAGCACAGCAGCAATAAGATCAACATTAAATTGATGGATCGAGCAGACAGAGATTTGCTGCGTCATAGCCTGCATGTCGTTAAAAAGTTCAAGCAATGGCTCGGCTATCACTATCAGATACGGGATTAGACGACTGAACGATGAATAGACTGGTTCGCTATTACTGGCATTACAAGCTCAAAGACTCTCCGTATCAGCCTCTGTTTGCTGCGCCTGTTTTTCATGAATATGTATCACTCGACTGTGAAACCACCAGCCTCGACCCTAATCAGGCGGAATTAGTCACTATTGCCGCGACCAAGATCATCGGTAACCGAATCATTACCAGCCAACCTTTTGAAGTTCGACTACGAGCACCTCAATCGCTCGATTGCAATTCCATAAAAATCCACCGTATTCGCCATCAAGATCTTAAGCACGGCATTGAAGAAAAACAGGCTTTAATCGAGCTACTGAACTTCATCGGTAATAGACCTTTAGTCGGCTATCACATCCGCTATGATAAAAAGATTCTCGACCGCGCCTGTTTAAAACAGCTTGGATTTCCGCTGCCTAACCGATTAGTCGAAGTGAGCCAACTTTATCAAGACACACTCGAAAGACAGCTGCCTAATGCCTATTTCGATCTCAGTATGGACGCCATCTGTCGTCAGCTCGATTTGCCTATCTCCACCAATAAACATGATGCATTACAAGACGCTATCTCTGCTGCACTGATCTTTATTCGTCTAAAACACGGTGCTCTACCTCGCTTCAACTCCTCTTATTCTTAATTCAACTAGTGCATTTCCACATAGAGAGCAATCTCGCAAAAATGAACTTAACTCGCTATTTTGTAAGTAGAAAGCAGCATCTCATCCTAAAGTCTAATTGTGGAAATCATCGTCCTAGCTGAGAGTGATAACACAGACAGTCCTGTAATAGACTTAGAAACTGAACACAAAGGAAGTTGCCAGTTCATTAGGAATGTAGGCACAAGGAGAGATACAATGAGTGAAGCCCACGTTTATCCGGTAAAAGAAAATATTAAATCAACCACACACGCGGATAATGACACTTACCTAGCCATGTACCAGCAATCTGTTTCTGACCCTGAAGGCTTTTGGGGTGAACACGGAAAAATCGTTGATTGGATTAAGCCTTTCACACAAGTAAAAAATACCTCTTTCGACCCTGGCCACATCGACATCCGCTGGTTTGAAGATGGCACGCTTAACGTTTCGGCTAACTGTATCGACCGCCATCTTGCTGAGCGCGGTGATGAAGTCGCTATCATCTGGGAAGGCGATGACCCTGCTGATGATAAAACCCTAACCTTTAACGAACTACACAAAGAAGTGTGCCTGTTTTCAAATGCTCTAAAAGAGCAAGGCGTACGCAAAGGTGATGTGGTTTGTTTATACATGCCAATGGTGCCTGAAGCGGCAGTTGCTATGCTGGCGTGTACCCGTATCGGTGCGGTTCACACGGTAGTATTTGGTGGTTTCTCACCAGAAGCACTGTCTGGTCGTATTATCGATTCAAACTCTAAAGTCGTGATCACTGCCGATGAAGGCGTGCGTGGCGGCCGCGCGGTTCCACTGAAGAAAAATGTTGATGAAGCACTGACGAATCCTGAAGTGAAAAACATCGAGAAGGTTGTCGTATTCAAACGCACTGGCGGTGATGTTGCTTGGCATGAACACCGTGATGTGTGGTGGCATGATGCTATCGCAAACGTATCGGCAGATTGCCCACCAGAAGAGATGAACGCAGAAGACCCACTATTCATCCTTTATACGTCAGGATCTACGGGCAAACCTAAGGGTGTTATGCACACCACAGGTGGCTACCTAGTATATGCAGCAATGACCTTCAAATACGTATTCGACTACCAAGAAGGCGAGACTTTCTGGTGTACTGCGGATGTGGGGTGGATTACCGGCCACACCTACCTTGTTTACGGACCGCTTGCCAATGGTGCAAAAACCATTCTGTTTGAAGGCGTGCCGAACTACCCGAACACTAACCGCATGAGCGAAGTGGTCGATAAGCACCAAGTTAATATTCTTTATACTGCACCAACGGCGATTCGTGCGCTGATGGCGAAAGGTAACGAAGCCGTTGAAGGTACTTCTCGTGACAGCCTAAGAATCATGGGCTCCGTAGGTGAGCCTATCAACCCAGAAGCGTGGGAGTGGTACTACAAAACGATTGGTAATGAGCAATCTCCAATTGTCGATACTTGGTGGCAAACAGAAACGGGCGGCATCTTAATCGCACCACTACCGGGCGCAACCGATCTAAAGCCGGGTTCGGCGACTCGCCCATTCTTCGGTGTGCAACCAGCGCTTGTCGACAACATGGGTAACATCATTGAGGGCGCGACTGACGGCAACCTTGTGATTCTTGACTCTTGGCCAGGCCAAATGCGTACTGTCCATGGCGATCATGATCGTTTTGAACAGACTTACTTCTCTACTTTTAAAGGCATGTACTTTACCAGTGATGGTGCTCGTCGTGATGAAGACGGTTACTACTGGATCACTGGCCGTGTGGATGACGTGCTTAATGTATCTGGTCACCGTATGGGTACCGCTGAGATTGAATCGGCTCTAGTGGCGTTCGACAAAATTGCAGAGGCAGCGATTGTCGGTATTCCTCACGATATTAAAGGCCAAGCCATTTATGCTTATATCACCCTTAATGATGGTGAGTTTCCAACCGCAGAGCTACACAAAGAAGTGAAAGATTGGGTACGTAAAGAGATTGGCCCAATCGCAACACCCGACGTACTGCATTGGACAGACTCTTTGCCAAAAACTCGTTCGGGTAAAATCATGCGTCGTATCCTACGTAAGATAGCCACAGGTGATACGGGTAACTTAGGTGATACTTCGACACTGGCAGATCCTGGTGTGGTAGATAAGCTCATCGCCGAGAAAGCCGAACTGGCATAATCATCAACCAGTCACATCAGCTAATTACTGTTTAAAACAGGTTCATCCTAAACCGTCACCTATGTGGCGGTTTTTTTATGGCTGATCTTGATCTCAAATATCCTGCCCCAAATTAAGGCTAAGGCGCTTTTTTGTTAAGTTGGTAACAATTCCATGTTGTATCAATAGGAGATTAGACCAGTAAATTGCTGCGATTTGCGCTGAATTAGCTATAATCTGGTTCTAATTTTTAAATTTGGGTTTTCCTTACTGGAAATTAACCCCAAATTTTCAATAAAATGGCAACATTCACGTTCGTAATCACGATAAAGGAAGATAGCCCCATAATGTCTACAAAGTTTCGCATTCTAGTTTTAAATGGCCCAAACCTTAACCTGTTAGGCCTTCGAGAACCTGCACATTACGGTTCTCAAACACTTGACCAGATTATTAGCTCATTGACCGAGCAAGCGAAAACACATGATGTTGAGCTATCTCACTTACAGTCAAATCGCGAGTATGAACTGATTGAAGCTATCCATAGTGCTTCTCAAAGCGTTGATTTCATTATTATCAACCCAGCCGCCTTTACACATACCAGTGTGGCACTGCGAGATGCACTACTTGGTGTTGCTATCCCATTTATTGAGGTTCACCTATCGAATGTTCACGCGCGTGAACCATTCCGTCACCACTCTTACCTATCTGATAAAGCAGAAGGTGTGATTTGTGGCTTAGGGGCCCAAGGTTATCAATTTGCTTTGACCGCTGCGCTCAGCAAGCTCAACTCAAAGTAAACATAAACAACGAACTATACTAACCTACTCAGTCATAGAGTAAGTTCAATTAACAGATAAAGAGAAAGATACAATGGATATTCGCAAAATCAAAAAGCTAATCGAATTGGTTGAAGAGTCTGGTATTTCTGAACTAGAAATCTCTGAAGGTGAAGAGTCAGTACGAATCAGTCGTAACAGCACAGCACCTGTAGCACCGGTTCAATATGCAGCAGCTCCTGCACCTGTAGCGGCTCCAGCTCCTGCAGCGGCACCTGTAGCAGTGGAAGCAGCAGCTCCCGCAGCTCCAACTGGTCACCAAGTTCTTTCTCCAATGGTTGGTACTTTCTACGGTGCTCCAAGCCCAGATGCAAAACCATTCGTTAAGGTTGGTCAATCTGTAACGGCTGGCGAAACTCTATGTATCGTTGAAGCAATGAAAATGATGAACCAAATCGAAGCTGATAAGTCTGGTATTGTGACAGCGATTCTAGTTGAAGATGGTCAACCAGTAGAATTCGACCAAGCTCTAGTAATTATCGAATAATAGAGAGCACTCATTATGTTAGATAAATTAGTAATCGCAAACCGTGGTGAGATTGCACTACGTATTCTACGTGCATGTAAAGAACTTGGTATCAAAACGGTAGCGGTTCACTCAACGGCTGACCGCGATCTTAAGCACGTACTTCTTGCAGACGAAACCATCTGTATCGGCCCAGCTCGTGGTATCGATAGCTACCTGAACATTCCTCGTATCATCAGCGCAGCTGAAGTTACAGGTGCTGTTGCTATCCATCCAGGCTACGGTTTCCTATCTGAAAATGCAGATTTTGCAGAGCAGGTAGAGCGCAGTGGTTTTATCTTCGTTGGTCCTAAAGCTGAAACCATTCGTATTATGGGTGACAAAGTGTCAGCTATCACGTCAATGAAGAAAGCAGGCGTACCTTGTGTACCAGGTTCTGACGGTCCTCTTGATAACGACGACGCGAAAAACAAAGCGCATGCTAAGCGCATTGGTTTCCCAGTAATCATCAAGGCATCTGGCGGCGGCGGCGGTCGTGGTATGCGTGTTGTTCGTTCTGAAGCAGAACTAACAGAAGCTATCGCAATGACTCGTGCAGAAGCAAAAGCTTGTTTCAACAACGATATGGTTTACATGGAGAAATTCCTAGAAAACCCACGTCACATTGAAGTACAAGTACTTGCAGATGGCCAAGGCAATGCTATCCACCTCGGTGAGCGTGACTGTTCAATGCAGCGTCGTCACCAGAAAGTTGTGGAAGAAGCACCAGCGCCAGGTATTACTGAAGAGATGCGTAAGTACATCGGCGAACGTTGTACTCGTGCTTGTCTTGAGATTGGTTACCGCGGCGCAGGTACATTTGAATTCCTATACGAGAACGGTGAGTTCTACTTCATCGAAATGAACACTCGTATCCAGGTTGAGCACACGATTACTGAAATGGTAACGGGTATCGATCTAGTGAAAGAGCAACTGCGTATTGCTGCTGGTCAGCCTCTATCATTTACTCAAGATGATATTAAGCTGCGCGGTCACTCAATCGAATGTCGTATCAACGCGGAAGATCCCGTTCGTTTCCTACCTTCACCAGGTAAGATTCAACGTTTCCATGCTCCAGGCGGCATGGGTGTACGTTGGGAATCTCATATCTACAGTGGTTACACAGTGCCACCACACTACGATTCAATGATTGGTAAGCTGATCACTTACGGTGAGAACCGTGATGTTGCTATCGCTCGTATGAAGAACGCATTGGGTGAGATGATTATTGAAGGCATTAACGTTAATACTGAGCTTCAATTGGCTATTATGAACGACGAAAACTTCCAACACGGTGGTGCAAACATCCACTACCTTGAGAAGAAGCTCGGTCTACAATAGAAGCTAGCCTTCAATCATTCGTTCTTAAAAGAACAGGTAAAATGCTCACTTCGGTGGGCATTTTTTGTTTTTAGAGCACTCGAAAAAATCAATCGATAATCCCTTCTATATTCCATGGGGTTTTGGTGAATTTGCTCATATTTTCTGCTAGACTCGCCATCCAATTTTTCTCATATAGAAGATGCAGCCATGCCTTGGATTCAAATCAAGCTTAATGCTACCAATGAAAATGCCGAACAGATCGGCGACATGTTAATGGAAGAGACAGGTGCTCTTTCTGTAACTTTCCTGGATGCACAAGATACCCCTGTATTTGAGCCTCTGCCGGGTGAAACTCGTCTTTGGGGTGATACTGATATCCTCGCGCTTTACGACGCTGAGACTGATACTAGTGTCGTCCTAGCACAGATTAAAGCAAGCAACATGTTCCCAGCAGACTTTGCTCATAAAGTAGAGCAAATTGAAGACAAAGATTGGGAACGTGAATGGATGGACAACTTCCACCCGATGAAGTTTGGTGAGCGTTTATGGATCTGCCCTAGCTGGCGCGATATCCCTGAACCTGACGCAGTAAACGTCATGCTAGACCCAGGTCTTGCATTTGGTACCGGTACTCACCCAACAACGGCATTGTGTCTTGAGTGGCTTGAAGGCTTAGACCTGACAGGCAAAACCGTGATCGACTTCGGTTGTGGTTCAGGTATCCTCGCGATCGCTGCGATCAAACTTGGCGCTGCAAGAGTTATCGGGATCGACATTGATCCTCAAGCTCTGCTGGCTTCAAAAGACAACGCACAGCGCAACGGCGTGGCAGATCAATTAGACGTATTCTTACCGCAAGATCAACCGGAAGGTTTGCTCGCTGACGTTGTGGTTGCCAACATTCTTGCCGGTCCATTACGTGATCTTTCAGGCATCATCAAAGGCTTAGTGAAACCAAATGGTGTGCTAGCAATGTCGGGTGTTTTAGATACACAAGCGGAAGATGTAGCGACTTATTATCGTGATGAGCTTCACATTGATCCGATCATTGAGCAACAAGAATGGTGTCGCATCTCAGGTCGCAAGCAAGGCTAGACAAGACTTTGAGCGCTAATTGACTGATATTTAAACAAATTACAAAAACAAATTGTAAATGCTCAAATATTAGTCTTTTCACGCAGCGAAAAAATGCGTAAAATGCGCGCCCTTGCTGGTACAGAACTGTGATGACATTTTTGAAAATCGGAAATTATCAACTTAAGAACAATCTAATCGTCGCTCCTATGGCTGGCGTAACGGATAGACCATTCCGTGAGTTGTGTCTTCGCTACGGTGCGGGGATGGCAGTCAGTGAAATGATGTCCTCCAATCCGAAAGTTTGGAAAACGTCAAAATCTCAGCAGCGTATGGTACATGAAGGCGAATCGGGCATTCGTTCAGTACAAATCGCTGGTGCAGATCCACAGCTTATGGCCGAGGCTGCTCAATTTAATGTCGATAACGGTGCGCAAATCATCGATATCAACATGGGTTGTCCAGCCAAAAAAGTGAATAAGAAGCTTGCGGGCTCAGCCCTACTACAGCATCCAGAACTCATTGAAGACATTCTGAAAGCGGTGGTAAATGCTGTCAACGTTCCAGTAACGTTGAAAACGCGCACAGGCTGGGATACAGACAATAGAAACTGTGTCCAAATCGCTAAAATAGCCGAAGACTGCGGCATACAAGCTCTTGCCCTCCATGGAAGAACACGCGCTTGTATGTACAAAGGTGAGGCAGAATACAAACACATTAAAGCAGCGAAACAAGCAGTATCTATTCCGGTTATCGCTAACGGTGATATCGATAGCCCGGAAAAAGCGAAGTTTGTGCTGGAGTACACCGGCGCTGATGCTTTAATGATAGGTCGACCTGCCCAAGGGCGCCCTTGGATTTTTAACGAAATCCTACACTATTTGGAAAACGGTACCACGATGGATCCACTCCCGATTTCGGAAGTGAAAGACATCATGCTTGGTCATGTGAACGCTCTACATGAATTTTATGGCGAGTTTTTAGGCCCCCGAATTGCTCGTAAGCATGTGGGTTGGTACCTAAAAGAACATGAACAAGCGAGTGAGTTTCGCCGTACCTTTAACGCATTCGAAGCAGGTGATCTGCAGCTTGAAGCGCTAGAAGGTTTTTTTGATAACGTTGCACCATAATTACGAGAAGAGCTAGACCGAATATGTTCGAACAAAATCTGACTTCAGAAGCATTGACAGTAACTACAGTTACATCACAAGACCAAATCACGCAGAAGCCACTACGTGACTCAGTTAAAGCATCATTGAAAAATTACCTTGCTCAATTAAACGGTCAAGAAGTCAGCGAGTTATACGAATTAGTATTAGCTGAAGTTGAACAGCCACTACTAGACACCATCATGCAGTACACTCGCGGTAATCAAACTCGCGCAGCAACCATGATGGGTATTAACCGCGGTACTCTTCGCAAGAAACTTAAAAAATACGGCATGAACTAATCGTTCTTTCGTAATTTATTAAATTGAAAGCCAAACTCATTGATTGAGTTTGGCTTTTTTTTGGCTTGTCACTTGTGTCATTGAACCCTATGGATGTAAACAGGTGCTAGATCCCACTCCACAGCCACTGTTAGTTGCTACAATGGCCTTTTATCAAGATTGGCTGAGTCCAAGGCGGCCAAAATCGAACAATGGCTCGCATCTTCATCTATGTGGCCACAGCACGCATCATTAATTTTTTTAAGTGCAGTGCGAATCTTAGTTAATTCGGTAATCTTCTCATCGATCATCTCTAGTTTCGCTGTGGTAATCGACTTCACTTCGGCACAACTGTGCTGTGTTGCTTCCAAGCGAATCTCAAGCAATTCTTTAATCTCACCCAAACTCAATCCCAATGCTTTAGATTTGAGAATAAACGTCACCTGTTTCTGGTTATTTTCGTCATACAGGCGATAACCCGACTCACTGCGGCTGGCTGGAGCAATCAATTTATTCTTCTCATAAAATCGCAAGGTATCGGCCGTCACACCGCATCGTTTCGCTAATTCACCGATCTGAAACATGTTTTATCCTACTCTGTCGTCTAATGCACAATTAACCTTATCGTTACTTTTCAGGCTAAAATGGCACTTTTCATAATTAATTTTGAGATGCCAAACGATTGCGCGAGCTTTTTTGTAATAAATTAGTTAGAATCTGCGCCATCAAATTTGGAGTTGGTTATCTTATAGCGTGATCATAAGACTAACCCAAAGGTCTTTACCAAAACTGGCCAATATTTTATCTCTTACTGGTATCTAAGATAATCCACGCTGAGAAGATAGAAACAAGTTCTTTTTTGGCAAATATCTTTATTTTAACCCCATGAATTTGAGGAAGATGGAAGCATGAATAACGCTCGTCCAATTCGCCGCGCTCTCATCAGCGTATCAGACAAAACTGGTATCGTTGAATTTGCACAAGCTCTTGCTAACCGTGGTGTAGATATCTTATCTACTGGTGGCACTGCTCGCCTACTTGCTGAAAAAGGCATCTCTGTTACAGAAGTATCTGACTACACTGGTTTCCCTGAAATGATGGATGGCCGTGTTAAGACTCTACACCCAAAAGTTCATGGTGGTGTTCTAGGCCGTCGTGGTCAAGACGATGACGTGATGGAAACTCACGGTATCAACCCTATCGATATGGTTGTTGTAAACCTATACCCATTCGCAGAAACCGTTGCTAAAGAAGGTTGTACCCTTGCTGACGCCGTTGAAAACATCGACATCGGTGGCCCAACAATGGTTCGCTCTGCTGCGAAAAACCACAAAGACGTAACGATCGTTGTAAACGCACACGACTACGAACGCGTTGTTGCAGAAATGGACGCGAACGAGAAGTCTCTAACCTTAGAGACTCGCTTCGATCTCGCTATCGCAGCATTCGAGCACACCGCTTCTTACGACGGCATGATCGCCAACTACTTCGGCACTATGGTTCCTAGCTACGGCGCGAACAAGGAAGGTGATGAACCTTCTCCTGAAAACAAGAGCAAATTCCCTCGCACGTTCAACCAACAGTTCGAGAAGAAGCAAGACATGCGCTACGGTGAAAACAGCCACCAAGCCGCTGCATTCTACGTTGAAGCAAACCCTGAAGAGGCATCAGTTTCAACGGCTCATCAAATCCAAGGTAAAGCACTTTCTTACAACAACATCGCTGATACTGATGCAGCACTTGAGTGTGTGAAAGAGTTCGACCAGCCAGCATGTGTGATTGTTAAGCACGCTAACCCATGTGGTGTTGCACTAGGTAAAGACATCCTAGAAGCTTACGACCGTGCATTCAAAACAGACCCAACGTCTGCATTTGGCGGCATCATCGCATTCAACCGTGAACTAGACGCAGCTACGGCAACGGCTATCACTGAGCGTCAATTTGTTGAAGTGATCATTGCACCATCAGTTTCTGATGAAGCCGTAGCAATCGTCGCGGCTAAGAAAAACCTTCGCCTACTTGAATGTGGTGAGTGGACAACGAAGACAACTGGTTTTGACGTGAAACGCGTTAACGGTGGCTTGCTCGTTCAAGACCGCGACCAAGGCATGGCTTCTGAAGATGACCTTAAAGTGGTTTCTAAGCGCCAACCAACCGCTGAAGAGCTAAAAGATGCTCTATTCTGCTGGAAAGTAGCGAAATACGTGAAATCTAACGCGATTGTTTACTCGAAAGGCGACATGACGATTGGTGTGGGCGCAGGCCAAATGAGCCGCGTTTACTCTGCGAAAATCGCAGGCATCAAAGCGGCAGACGAAGGTCTGCAAGTTGAAGGTTGTGTGATGGCATCAGATGCATTCTTCCCATTCCGTGACGGTATCGACGCGGCAGCAGAAGCGGGTATCAAGTGTGTTATCCAACCGGGCGGCTCTATGCGTGATGACGAAGTTATCGCAGCAGCAGACGAACACGGCATGGCGATGATCTTTACGGGCATGCGTCACTTCCGCCACTAATTTCCTCTTCGTATTTGGCACTGTGGCATCGTTAGCTGCTTTCGCCCACCCCGGTCACATAGCGAGCTATGCTCCCGGGGATGGGCTCAATTGCTGCCTAGCCACATCACCAACTACTTTGAGCAAAACTTATAATTTTGTTTTTTGAATATTCCGATATTTGAAATACGTAGAGCAAGTCAGTGACTTTAGTTCAAGGAAAACACGCGGAGCTTATGACCATAAGTGAGCATGTTTGACACAGAAATAAAGGCTCTGAAGCAGCTATAAGGATTTTAAAACATGAATGTATTGATTATCGGTGCTGGCGGTCGTGAGCATGCACTTGGCTGGAAAGCAGCACAAAACCCAAACGTTGAAACAGTATTCATTGCTCCAGGTAATGCAGGTACTGCACTTGAGCCGAAACTTGAGAACGTAAACATCGGTGTTGAAGACATCGCAGGTTTAATCGCGTTTGCTCAAGAGAAAAAAATCGAACTGACTATCGTTGGCCCTGAAGCACCATTAGTTATTGGTGTGGTTGACGCATTCCGCGAAGTGGGTCTTCCTATCTTTGGCCCAACTCAAGCAGCAGCACAGCTTGAAGGTTCAAAAGCATTCACTAAAGACTTCCTAGCTCGTCATGACATCCCAACGGGTTACTACGCAAACTTCACTGAGATTGACCCAGCTATCGCTTACGTACGTGAGCAAGGTGCGCCAATCGTAGTAAAAGCTGATGGCCTTGCGGCTGGTAAAGGCGTTATCGTTGCGATGACGCTTGAAGAAGCAGAAGACGCAATCAAAGACATGCTAGCGGGCAACGCATTTGGCGAAGCTGGCAGCCGCGTGGTTATCGAAGAGTTCCTGGAAGGCGAAGAAGCAAGCTTCATCGTAATGGTTGACGGTTCTAGCGTATTGCCAATGGCCACCAGCCAAGATCACAAACGTGTTGGCGACAAAGACACTGGTCCTAATACTGGCGGCATGGGTGCTTACTCTCCAGCGCCAGTCGTGACTCCAGAAATCCATAACCGTATCCTTGAAGAAGTTATCTACCCAACGGTACGTGGTATGGACGCTGAAGGCGCACCTTACACTGGTTTCCTATACGCTGGCCTTATGATCGATGCTGACGACACGCCTAAGGTTATCGAATACAACTGCCGCTTCGGCGATCCAGAAACGCAACCTATCATGATGCGTATGGAGTCAGACCTTGTTGAGCTTTGCCTAATGGCTATCGACGAGAAGCTCGACGAAGCAGAGTCTAAGTGGGATCCTCGCGCTTCTATCGGTGTTGTTCTTGCGGCTGGCGGTTACCCTGCCGACTACGCAAAAGGTGACGTTATTTCACTACCAACAAGCGAAGTTGAAGGCCAAAAGGTATTTCACGCGGGCACCACAAATAACGAAGCTGGCGATGTGGTAACAAACGGTGGCCGCGTACTGTGTGCGACCGCACTAGGGAACACGGTTTCTGAAGCGCAGGAGCGCGCTTACGCGTTAACGAAGCAAGTTAGCTGGAATGGTATGTTCCACCGCAATGACATTGGTTACCGTGCGATTGCGCGTGAGCAAGAGCAGTAATCAATCTTGTTACTCGCTTACTTTCCAATAACAGTAAGCAAATGACAGCAAAAGGCGTCTCGATAGGCGCCTTTTTATTACTCAATCTTTCTAGAAATCTGTATCTGTACAGACAAATCAGCATTTGGCCTACAGTAGACCAAATGCTCTCCATCCTTTGATTGCTTGCTATTCTTTCAACAATGATGGCCTAACAACACAATCATGGCTATCTTCAGCCAGCATCAGTAACTCTTCAACCGTCATTTTACCGAGCGAGTCACTGCCCAGAAATGCCGCATAGCTTTCCACAGACGCCAATCGGTCAACCACGAAATTTGGCAAGGTCTGGTTAAACTCAAAGGTCTCAAACTCACCGCCAGAGCACGTTTCGAAAGAGCTGCCATTCCAGTACCCCTGAATCAATCGAAACCCTTCGTCATATTGTTTCATTGTGGTTTCTAGAGCCGACTTGGCTTCTTTCTGGTAGCCCTCCAACTGCTTAGTTTGAATAGGTAAGATCTTGTTGTTAAGACGATACTGTTGATACACAGCTTCGCCTGACTTATTGAAACGCACATGGACGCGATAAGGAACCAACTCATTCGATGAATTACGCAGTTCGCCCTCACGAATGAACTCACGTAGTACACCTTCCGACCAAGCATAGTCAGTTTGGTACCAGCCATAATCGCCCACAGTGACGTAGTCAGCTGAAGTATGAGGTTGTGTTAGCTTGTTGGTGACCCAGTAGAAACTTGTCGCGTCGCCCATCACTTGGCCGCCGGTGTAGGTTTCAAATTGCTCTAGGTTTTTGCGAGGACTGGTTGAAGAACAGCCAATGAGAAATGTAGATAACAGTGAAACGAGAAGAAATGCTTTTTTCATAAAAACCTGTACCGAGGTGGAATACGACTACCTCGGTACAGTTTAGATTATTTCACTGAATCTTTCAGCGCTTTACCTGCAACAAATGCTGGAACATTTGCAGCAGCGATTTGGATCTCATCACCAGTTTTTGGGTTACGACCAGTGCGAGCTGCGCGGTGGTTTACTTTAAAAGTACCAAAACCAATTAGCTGAACTTGATCGCCATCTTTAAGCGCATCTGTAACACCACCAAGAGTCGCTTCTAGAGCAGCTTTAGCTTGTGCTTTAGAAAGGTCCGCTTTTTCAGCAATAAAGTCGATTAATTGAGTCTTGTTCATTTTAGGTTTCCCTTCTTTGTATTTTTGAATTCAATTCACTCTAAAACATAAATGCCCCATCTGGCAAAGGTTTGTCGTCGATCTTTAGCTCTAATGCCGCAGTTTTAGCCATAATATGAGTAATCACTCACAATTTGTTACTGATTTTATTGAGTAAGCCCTTGTTTAAAAGGGGCTGAGCGCGAAATTAATGATGACCTAACCACTACTTTTTATCTATAATCCACGCTGAATCGCTGACAAAGCGTACAATTTAATTTAAGGGCAAACATGCTGCTGCTAACTATTTACGTCTCCATTGCTATTGGAGTTTCTTTTATTTGTTCTGTTTTGGAAGCTGTACTTTTGAGTATTAGTCCGAGCTACATTGCTCAACTAAAACAAAATGGGCACCCTGCAGCAAAGTCATTAGACAAACTGAAAACAGACATTGACCGTCCACTCGCGTCAATTTTAACGCTCAACACCATTGCACACACTATCGGAGCTGCGACAGCAGGTGCACAAGCAGCGGTTGTTTTTGGTAGCCAATGGCTGGGAGTATTTTCTGCCGTCCTCACTTTGGGTATTTTGGTTTTGTCTGAGATTGTTCCAAAAACAATTGGGGCAACCTATTGGCGCCAACTTGCTCCTGCATCATCAACCGTACTTCGCTGGATGGTGTTCTTCCTAACACCGTTTGTTTGGTTCTCAGAGCAAATTACCAAACGTCTGGCTCGCGGCCATCAGGCGCCCAAAATGCGTGACGAGCTATCTGCAATGGCTATTTTAGCAACAGAAAGTGGTGAGTTTGCTGAAGGCGAATCAAAAATTCTAAGTAACCTACTAGGCATTCAAGATGTACCCGTGACTCAAGTGATGACACCACGCCCAGTCGTGTTTCGTGTCGATGCAGAAATGAATGTGAATACGTTCTTAGAACAACATAAAGACACACCATTCTCACGTCCGCTGGTCTATAGCGAGCAGAGCGACAACATCATTGGTTTTGTTCACCGCTTGGAACTGTTTAAGCTACAGCAAACCGGTTGTGGTGAAAAAGCACTAGGTGATGTGATGCGCCCTATCCATGTATTACTGAACAATATGGGCTTAGCGAAGGCATTTGAGCAAATGATGGCAAACCGTTTGCAACTCTCTTTGGTTGTTGATGAGTACGGTACGATTCAGGGCATCATCACTCTAGAAGACATCTTTGAGCATTTAGTCGGTGAAGAGATCGTTGACGAAGCGGATAAAACGACCGATATGCAAGAATTGGCGTTTCAACGTTGGGAAAAGTGGAAAGAGACACACGGTGTTATCGAAAACCGCGATGAGGAAGAGGAGCTAGAAGAAGCTCTCGCTGACAACGATACCTCTCATTCAAAGCCAGCGGATGATTGCAAAGGACAGAAAGAAGAGAAAAAAGACGCTTAATCTAAACTTGAGATCGTCAGAGACAACAAAGGCTCCTTAGGGAGCCTTTGTTTTTATTCGTACTTTCGAACGATAGCGAATTATAAAGCCACACCAATGTTACTCACTGGGTCTTCACGCAGTTCGTGGCGCAAATCTTTGATAAGCTCTAGGTCACGCTCAGTCGTTTCACGTAGAGGTCTGAAGATGGCCCATTGCACATCCCACTCTTCACACACCGCTTCGTTTTCTTTCTGATTTTCGTTCGTCACTTCTTCAGCGCCCTGCGCAAACTCAAGCTCAGCAACTGTCTTTACTGACTGTTGGCTCACTTTAATCACAGCTTCAAGCATATGTTCACGATCTAGCAAGCCATGAATGAGCGTTGCTAAGCCTTGGCATGCATCCATTGCTGGGTAAACACCATAGAAATCAAAATCATCTGCGCTAGGGAATAGTTCTTCGACTTTCTCTAGTTGGCGTTCAAAGTTCACCTTTGCCGTTTTAACCGTTAAGATTTCCCAAATGCTATCCAAAACATCACGATAGATTCGAGCTTCCGCAAATTCTGTATTCTCACAAAACATGGCATAGTTAGGGTACATACGCTCACATAGACACGCCATAAAGGTAATTTGTTGCCAAGGTTCTAACTTTTCAAGACGAACCTGCAGTGGATTCTGAAGCATAGTCACTCAATAATTGCAGAAAAAGACAGCGAAAGTGTACTTGATAAACCTAGGATGGAAAAGGTAGGCCGATGAACAATTTTACGAATAAGCTCTATATTCTTACAGAGCATGACAATACCTATACGCAACTGATTCAAAACCAAGAGTTACCAGACCTCGAAATCACTCAAACCCCCGAATCAGCACAGATTATCTTAGCGTCACCTCCCCTGCTCGCTGAGCGTCTCGACGAGTTTAAAGCACTAGATTGGGTACAAAGTACCTATGCAGGCATCAATAAACTCACTCAGCCGGATCTACGTCAAGATTACACTCTGACCAATGTCAGAGGCATCTTCGGCCCCGCTATCGCAGAATACGTCTTAGGCTACACAATCAGCCATTTTAGACACTTTCCTCATTACCACCAGCAGCAACAGCAGCGAAACTGGCAGCCTCAGCTTTATTCTAGCCTAACAAGCAAAACCATGGTGATTTTAGGAACAGGCTCAATTGGCAGTCATTTGGCCAAAGCCGCTTCAGCGCTTGGCATCCATACCATTGGCGTCAATCGTACTGGTATCCCATCCCAACAAGAGACCTTTAAAGATACATTTCACATCAATGAGATGGAAGCCGCCCTTAAACAAGCAGATATTGTGGTCAATACTCTACCATCAACGGCCGAAACCTATCAGTTGCTCAATCAAACCACATTAAGTTACTGCTCAAATGTACTGCTGTTTAATGTCGGCAGAGGAGAAAGCCTCGATAATAAAGCTTTGCTGCTAGCAATTAAGAACCGATGGGTAGAACACGCTTTCTTAGATGTGTTTGAAAGCGAGCCCCTTTCGCAAGATCACCCTTTCTGGAAACTGCCTCAAGTGACGATTACGCCACACATTGCGGCACTCAGTGAGCCAAGACAAGTGGTGGAGATCTTCGCCGATAATTATCAGCAATGGCGAGATGGTTTTACACTGAACCATGTTATTGATTTTGATAAAGGCTACTGATGTCCTCACCGTTACTCACTCAAGTACGACAATGCAAAGCGTGTGAGCCTCACCTCTCACACGGTGCCAACCCTGTCATTCAAGCACATCCAAACGCGCGCTTGCTGATCATAGGTCAAGCGCCAGGTATCAAGGTGCATGAGTCATCCATCCCTTGGAACGATGCCAGTGGTGAAAGACTAAGAGAATGGCTAGGGATAGACAGCGATACCTTTTATGACGAGCAAAAAGTCGCGATTGTACCGATGGGGCTTTGTTACCCGGGCAAAGGAAAAAGTGGCGACCTCCCTCCAAGACCAGAGTGTGCTGAGTTGTGGCATCAGAAAGTACTGCAATCACTACCCAATATCCAAATGACACTATTGATTGGTCAGTATGCGCAAAACTATTATTTGAAGGAAAGGACAACCAAAACACTGACTGAGACAGTCAAGAACTGGCAGGCTTGGGCACCGGAGTTTTTACCACTTCCCCACCCTTCACCACGCAATAATATCTGGCTCAAGAAGAACCCTTGGTTTGAGAGTGACGTCATTCCTTATATCCGAATGCACATCTCAGAGCATTTGGCCTACCATGATCCAAATGCTTAATTAACTGCACACGGCGAAGTTCAACAAGTATTAAAGCCGAGCTTTAGGCAATAAAAAGCGCTGCAGGTTGCCCAGCAGCGCTTTCAATCACCTTACACAGAATTACTTGTGGTAAGGCTTAGACAGTTCGTGAACAGCGTCAACGAACACACCAGCGTTTTCTGGCGGCACATCTAAGTGAATACCATGGCCTAGGTTAAATACATGACCTGTACCACCGTCGCCAAAGCCTTCAAGGATGCTACCTACTTCTTCACGAATACGCTCTGGTTGAGCGTAAAGCATTGAAGGATCCATGTTGCCTTGTAGAGCAACTTTATCGCCAATACGTGCTTTTGCATCAGCGATATTGATTGTCCAGTCTAGACCTACAGCATCACAGCCAGTAGCTGCGATAGACTCTAGCCACATACCACCGTTCTTAGTAAACAGAGTCACTGGAACACGACGACCTTCGTTTTCACGGATTAAGCCATCAACGATTTTGTGCATGTACTGCAGTGAGAACAGGTTGTAATCACGAGGAGTCAATACACCACCCCATGTATCAAATACCATTACCGATTGAGCACCCGCTTTAATTTGTGCGTTTAGGTATTCAATCACACTGTCAGCCAGCTTATCTAGAAGCAGGTGCAGTGTTTGTGGTTCGGCATACATCATCTTCTTGATCTTAGTGAACGCTTTAGAGCTTCCACCTTCAACCATGTATGTCGCTAGTGTCCATGGGCTGCCAGAGAAACCGATCAGTGGCACTTCGCCTTTCAAATCTTTACGGATCTGACGAACGGCATTCATTACGTACTGAAGCTCACCTTCTGGATCAGGTAGGCCAATCTTTTCTACGTCAGCTTTACACGTAATAGGACGCTCAAACTTAGGACCTTCACCTGTTTCAAAGTACAAACCTAATCCCATTGCATCAGGGATAGTTAGGATGTCTGAGAACAAGATTGCCGCATCAAGCGGGAAACGACGCAAAGGTTGAAGGGTAACTTCTGATGCGAGCTCTGCGTTTTTACACAAAGACATGAAGTCGCCTGCTTCTGCACGCGTTGCTTTGTACTCTGGAAGGTAGCGGCCAGCTTGGCGCATCATCCATACTGGTGTGTAATCAACAGGCTGTTTTAAAAGTGCGCGTAAATAGCGATCGTTTTTTAATTCGGTCATTCCGTTAAATTCCAATTCAATCTTGTCTAGTTTTGATGGCCAGTATTCTAACACTGATTGAAGGGTAAAAGCTGTGTGCTTTGCAACCTAGATCAAGTTATTAACTTTTAAATCAATGCTTAATTTGCACCCAATTAAAGGACCATGTTAAAAATTTGTTTGCTAGCGAAAATTACAATTATAATATCTGAGTAGCTACTACTCAGCATCTCATAACGACATCTTACTTACCCCCTCCACTTGTGGAGGGTTTTTTTTAGCTTTTAGCCACCTATAGGCCTAATACTTTCACAGGCTTTTTAGTGCTCGAGCACCTGCTCAATCACCTCGCTTTTCATCACGCCATCGACTGTTTTTTCAATCAATTCTCTCGCAATCGTTCCTACTGGAGCCACATCAGGCAGGCTTGTTACATCAAACCATTGAGCATCTGAGAGCTCGCTGTAGTCAGGCTTAAGCGTACCACCAGCGTAATCAGCGAGAAAGCCCATCATCATACTCGATGGAAACGCCCATGGCTGGCTGCCAAAGTAACGAATATTACTGATATCGATCCCTGTCTCTTCTTTGACTTCTCTTGCCACGCACTGCTCTAAGGTTTCTCCAACCTCTAGGAAGCCCGCTATCACAGTATACATCCCTGTTTTATGTCTAGGATGCTGCGCCAGCAGTATCTTGTTGTCGTTTCGCACAGCGACAATGATGCACGGGAAGATACGAGGATAATGAAGCGCCCGACAATCACCGCACTGCATCGCTACCTGATTGTGATTAAGGTGATTACGACCGCCGCACTGTGGACAAAAACGCATACTCTGGGTCATGTGCCCATACTGGATGGCTTTGCTTGCCATGAGGAAACTAGATTCAGGCCAGTGAAGTAACTCTCTTAGGCTTACCATGACCAGTTCGCTCTCGACATCGCAGTCATTGAGCCAATAGACCTTATGCCCTTGGTGATGACCAATACAGATAGCGTACTCAGCATTCAGTCCTAATTCGTCAGCAGAACCGTAAGGAAACTGATCATTATTAACCCAAATATCACTAGCTGAAACGACGCACCAATAAGCTGACTCTGTCATTTTGTTATCACTTTTTAACATCCCTATCCCTCATTGCTTGCAGTTCGTTCATTTTACTGGCAATCTGATTTCATACTAGAGTGGTAGCAAATAATAATTCAAGCTATTACTTTAAGTAGATACCAATAAATGGACCCTGCTTAGGCAATTACTTGATCACAAGGTTGTGATCAGATCATGAGGACATGGTCATGCTAAATAAATTTAAAAAAGTACAAGAACAATGGGGTGGCTCTAATGAGGTCATCGATCATTGGCTCGACACTCGACAGTCTCTAATCGTTGAGTATTGTAAGCTTGCCGCTCTACAACCTTCATCATCAAAAACAACTGCTGTAACAGAATTACCCTCTCCTGAAGAGCTTCAAAAATTCAGCCAACACCTAGTTGATTACATTTCCGAAGGTCATTTCAAAATTTATGACATGGTGATGGACAAGTGGCAGGCTACAGGCTTCAAAGCAACAGACGAGATTAACCAATCTTATGGTCATATCGTCCTTACCACAGATCCTCTACTCAACTTTACCGATAAGTACGCCGCCATTGATGCTGATGATGCATTAGAAAGTTTGGATAGTGATTTATCACTCATTGGTGAAACCCTTGAAGTGAGGTTTGAAGTTGAAGATCAACTGATACAGCAAATTGCTGAGAGTCTAGCGGTTCCGCCAGGAGCTTAATGTTATAACGCTTTATAAGCTTGCCTCTGTGCAAGCTTTTTGTTTTGCCTATAAGGCTAATCCAAACTATCCAATTCCACCAAAACCTATTCGTTCTTACTTTAACCTTTAGCGATAGTATAGGTTATAGGCCAAATCAGGCTCAACACCAATAGCCAACCTGCCGTTAGCTTGAAAGAACAGAGCTCAGTGCCTACTCATGTCCAAGTCCATCAACCAAATAAGCCAAGCCAGTTTATTGTTTTATTCCTATCGCTAAATACCAATGCGCCAGATACAAAAAAGGCACCCGAAGGTGCCTTTTTCTTATCTCTTAGAGACAACTCGTAGAGCTTACTCTTCTGAAGAGAAACCAGCATTTAGAAGTGCTGCTAGATTGTCAGTAGCTTGTTCAGCTGAAGGACCGTCTTGCTCTTCTTCACGCTTAGCTTGACGCTCTTGGTGGTATGCGAAACCAGTACCAGCTGGGATCAGACGACCAACAATTACGTTCTCTTTCAGACCGCGAAGGTCATCACGCTTACCAGAAACCGCAGCTTCTGTTAGTACGCGAGTCGTTTCTTGGAATGATGCCGCTGAGATAAATGACTCAGTTGCAAGAGATGCTTTAGTAATACCTAGTAGATCACGTTCGAAACGTACTAGTTCTTTACCTTCAGCTTCTAGCTTACGGTTAGCAATCTTAACATTGTGATACTCAACTTGTTCGCCAGGTAGGAACTGAGAGTCACCAGAATGAGTGATTGTACACTTACGTAGCATTTGACGAACGATAGTTTCAATGTGCTTATCGTTAATCTTAACGCCTTGTAAGCGGTAAACTTCTTGAACTTCGTTCGCGATGTACTGAGTCACAGCGTGGATACCACGTAGACGCAGAATATCGTGTGGAGTTTCAGGACCGTCGGCGATTACATCACCACGTTCAATCTTCTCACCTTCGAACACGTTCAATTGACGATGCTTAGGAATCATCTCTTCGTAAGCTTCACCGCCTTCACGAGTGATTACTAGACGACGTTTACCTTTCGTTTCTTTACCGAAAGACACAGTACCTGTGTGCTCAGCAAGAATCGCAGGCTCTTTAGGCTTACGAGCTTCGAATAGGTCTGCTACGCGTGGTAGACCACCGGTGATATCTTTGTTTCCGCTCGATTTTTGAGGGATACGAGATAGTGTGTCACCAATGCCAACTTCAGCGCCATCTTCAATGTTTACAATCGCTTTACCAGGCAAGAAGTAGTGAGCTGGCATATCAGTACCAGGGATCATTACATCGTTACCTTGCTCGTCAACAAGTTTGATTGCTGGACGCATATCTTTACCTGCTGCTGGACGAGCTGCTGTGTCTGTCACTTCACTTGAAGAAAGACCAGTCAGATCATCTGTTTGACGAGAAACGGTTACGCCATCGATCATATCAACGAACTGGATGCGACCTGCCACTTCAGTGATGATTGGCATGGTGTGGGCTTCCCAGTTAGCGACAACTTCGCCAGCTTCCACTGCGTCGTTATCTGCTTTGCTCAGAATCGAACCGTAAGGAAGTTTATGCTTCTCTTTAGTACGACCGAACTCATCAATAATCGTCATCTCAGATGCACGAGAAGTAATGACTAGCTTCTTATCTTTGTTGATTACGAACTTAGCGTTGTGAAGCTTCACAGTACCCGTAGTCTTAGCTTGGATGCTGTTCTCTGCTGCTGCAGTAGATGCTGCACCACCGATGTGGAACGTACGCATCGTTAGCTGTGTACCCGGCTCACCGATAGATTGTGCAGCGATAACACCAACTGCTTCACCTTGGTTCACTAGGTGACCACGTGCTAAGTCACGGCCGTAACACTGCGCACAACAACCGAAGTCTGCATCACAGGTAACAACAGAGCGCACTTTCATGCTATCTACTGAGTTGTCTTCCATGATTTGACACCACTTCTCATCAATCAGAGTATTACGTGGAATCAGTACATCTTCAGTACCAGGCTTAAGAACGTCTTCAGCAACTACACGACCTAGAGCAAGCTCAGAAAGTGCAACTTTAACGTCACCACCTTCGATGTGAGGCATCATGTCGATACCTTCTTGCGTACCACAGTCATGTTCGTGTACTACAACGTCTTGAGCAACGTCTACTAGACGACGAGTTAGGTAGCCCGAGTTTGCTGTTTTCAGTGCTGTATCCGCAAGACCCTTACGAGCACCGTGCGTTGAGATAAAGTACTGAAGGACGTTTAGACCTTCTTTAAAGTTCGCAGTGATCGGCGTTTCGATGATTGAACCATCTGGACGCGCCATCAGACCACGCATACCCGCTAGCTGACGAATCTGAGCTGCAGAACCACGTGCGCCCGAGTCGGCCATCATGTAGATGCTGTTGAACGATTCTTGCTGTTCTTCTTCACCGTCACGGTTGATAACGGTTTCAGAAGATAGGTTATCCATCATTGCTTTCGCAACGCGGTCATTCGTAGATGCCCAGATATCGATAACTTTGTTGTAACGTTCACCCGCAGTAACAAGACCAGATTGGAATTGCTCTTGGATTTCACGAACTTCTTCTTCAGCAGATTCAATTTCGTCGTATTTCGCTTGAGGTACAACCATATCGTCGATACCTACAGAAACACCAGAAAGTGCCGCGTATGCAAAACCTGCGTACATGATTTGGTCAGCGAATACGACTGTGTCTTTAAGACCAAGCTTACGGTACGCTTCGTTAAGAAGGGTAGAAATTTGCTTCTTACCTAACTTTTGGTTAACGATGCTGTACGGTAGGCCAGCTGGAACGATTTGCCATAGCATTGCACGGCCGACAGTTGTATCAACCATCTTCGTTTCAGTAGTGCTGTTACCATCTTCGTCTACTACGGTCTCAGTGATACGAACTTTAACGCGAGCGTGTAGCTCTGCACTCTTAGTACGGTATGCCTTCTCAGCCTCTTCAGGGCCAGCAAGGTACATACCTTCGCCTTTCACATTGATCTTTTCACGAGTCATGTAGTAAAGACCCAATACAACGTCCTGAGAAGGTACGATGATCGGATCACCTGACGCTGGCGACAGAATGTTATTCGTCGACATCATCAGTGTACGTGCTTCAAGCTGTGCTTCTAAAGTTAGAGGCACGTGTACCGCCATTTGGTCACCATCGAAGTCGGCGTTGTATGCCGCACACACAAGTGGGTGAAGCTGAATCGCTTTACCTTCGATTAGTACTGGTTCAAACGCTTGGATACCTAGACGGTGAAGTGTAGGTGCACGGTTAAGCAGTACTGGGTGTTCGCGGATTACTTCGTCTAGGATATCCCAAACGATAGCCTCTTCGCGCTCTACCATCTTCTTAGCAGCTTTGATTGTCGTAGCCATGCCACGAGTTTCTAGCTTGCTATAGATGAACGGCTTAAATAGCTCAAGTGCCATCTTCTTAGGAAGACCACACTGATGTAGACGAAGGTATGGACCTACTGTGATTACAGAACGGCCAGAGTAGTCTACACGTTTACCTAGAAGGTTCTGACGGAAACGACCTTGTTTACCCTTGATCATATCAGCAAGAGATTTCAGAGGACGCTTGTTAGAACCAGTGATAGCTCGACCACGACGACCGTTATCTAGAAGTGCATCAACAGACTCTTGCAGCATACGCTTTTCGTTACGTACGATGATGTCCGGAGCAGCGAGCTCTAGAAGACGCTTCAAACGGTTGTTACGGTTGATCACACGACGGTAAAGGTCGTTCAGATCTGAAGTCGCAAAACGACCGCCATCTAGTGGTACTAGAGGACGAAGATCTGGCGGTAGAACCGGAAGTACAGTCAGAATCATCCATTGCGGATCGTTACCCGATGCAATGAACGCTTCCACTAGCTTCAGGCGCTTAGTAACTTTTTTACGCTTAGTTTCTGAGTTAGTCGTTTCTAACTCTTCGCGCATTTCTTCCACTTCTTGATGAAGGTCCATTGTTGAAAGCAGATCTTTGATCGCTTCAGCACCCATCTTAGCAGTGAATTCGTCACCCCACTCTTCTAGACGATCCAGATACTCTTCTTCAGTAAGCATCTGAGATTTTTCTAGATCCGTCATACCTGGTTCAGTAACTACGTACATCTCGAAGTAAAGAACACGTTCGATATCACGTAGAGGGATATCCATTAGTAGACCGATACGAGACGGCAGTGATTTTAGGAACCAGATGTGAGCAACTGGTGAAGCTAGTTCGATGTGGCCCATACGGTCACGACGAACTTTAGTTTGTGTAACTTCAACGCCACACTTCTCACAGATAACACCACGGTGCTTCAGGCGCTTGTATTTGCCACAAAGACATTCGTAGTCTTTAACTGGACCAAAAATACGTGCACAGAACAGACCATCACGTTCAGGTTTGAACGTACGATAGTTAATTGTTTCCGGCTTTTTAACTTCACCAAAAGACCATGAACGGATCATGTCTGGTGAAGATAGACCGATTTTGATTGCATCAAATTCTTCGGTCTTATGCTGTGCTTTTAGAAAGTTTAATAAGTCTTTCACATTCAGCTCCTGTAAGGAGTTAAAGGAGCTCACTGCTGTAGCAAGCTCCCTTTTACCAAATAATCCTATCTTCTTTTAAAAAGAGGAGGGATTACTCTTCGTCTTCTAGCTCGATGTTGATACCTAGCGAGCGAATCTCTTTCAACAGTACGTTGAACGACTCAGGCATACCAGGTTCCATGCTATGGTTACCGTCTACGATGTTCTTATACATCTTAGTACGGCCGTTAACGTCATCTGACTTAACTGTTAGCATTTCTTGTAGAGTATATGCAGCACCGTATGCTTCTAGTGCCCATACTTCCATCTCACCGAAACGCTGACCACCGAACTGAGCTTTACCACCAAGTGGTTGCTGAGTTACTAGGCTGTAAGAACCCGTCGAACGAGCATGCATCTTGTCATCAACCAAGTGGTTTAGTTTTAGCATATACATGTAACCAACAGTTACAGGACGCTCAAACGAATCACCAGTACGACCATCAAACAGTTTAAGCTGACCAGATTCTGGCAGATCACCCAGTTTAAGTAGTTCTTTGATTAGAGGCTCAGAAGCACCGTCGAACACAGGAGTAGCAATCGGTAGACCGCCACGTAGGTTCTTAATCAGTGTACGAACTTGATCATCAGACAGTTCTGCAATATCAACTTTCTGACGAGTATCACCAAGATCATAAACCTTCTGTAGGAACTCACGGAACTTATGCAGTTCTTGTTGTTCCTTAACCATTTGGTTGATCTTGTCACCGATACCTTTCGCAGCCAAACCTAAGTGTACTTCTAAGATCTGACCGATGTTCATACGCGATGGTACACCCAGTGGGTTAAGTACGATGTCTACAGGCTGACCTTTTTCATCGTATGGCATGTCTTCAACAGGGTTAATCTTAGAGATTACACCTTTGTTACCGTGACGACCGGCCATCTTATCACCAGGCTGGATACGACGTTTAACCGCTAGGTAAACTTTAACAATCTTAAGAACGCCAGGCGCTAGATCATCACCTTGAGTGATTTTACGACGCTTAGTTTCAAACTTCTTATCGAAGTCTGCTTTTAGCTCATCCCACTGCTCAGCAAGTTGCTCAAGCTGTGTTTGTAGCGCGTCGTCTTCTAGAACTTGCTCTAGCCATTGCTTACGACCGATAGTATCAAGCTTAGCTTCAGAGTAACCACCAGACAGAAGTACAGCTTTAACACGGTTAAGAAGGCCACCCTCAAGAATTTGGAACTCTTCAGTTAGGTCTTTCTTAGCTTCTTTAAGCTGCATCTGTTCGATTTCGAGTGCACGCTTGTCTTTCTCTACGCCATCGCGAGTGAAGACTTGTACATCGATGATAGTACCCGAAACAGAGTTTGGTACACGTAGAGAAGTATCTTTAACATCAGATGCTTTCTCACCGAAGATAGCACGTAGTAGCTTCTCTTCAGGAGTCAGTTGAGTTTCACCTTTAGGGGTTACTTTACCAACTAGGATGTCGCCACCCTTAACTTCAGCACCAATGTAAACGATACCTGACTCGTCTAGTTTAGACAGAGCAGACTCACCTACGTTTGGAATATCAGCTGTGATCTCTTCAGAACCCAGCTTAGTATCACGAGCCACACAAGATAGTTCTTGGATGTGGATAGTCGTGAAACGGTCTTCTTGAACTACGCGCTCAGATACTAAGATCGAGTCTTCGAAGTTGTAACCGTTCCAAGGCATAAACGCGATACGCATGTTTTGGCCAAGAGCGAGTTCACCAAGGTCTGTTGAAGGACCGTCAGCAAGAACGTCGCCGCGTGCAACTGGTTCGCCAGGAAGTACAGTTGGACGTTGGTTGATACATGTGTTTTGGTTCGAACGCGTGTACTTAGTCAGGTTGTAGATATCGATACCAGCTTCGCCAGGTACCAATTCATCTTCGTTAACCTTAACTACGATACGAGAAGCGTCTACAGACTGAACTTGACCACCACGTTTAGCAACCGCTGTAACACCAGAGTCAACGGCGATATTACGTTCAATACCAGTACCGACTAGAGGCTTATCAGCCTTAAGTGTTGGTACAGCTTGACGTTGCATGTTCGCACCCATCAATGCACGGTTCGCATCATCGTGTTCTAGGAACGGGATAAGCGAAGCTGCGATAGATACAACTTGGTTTGTCGCAACGTCCATGTAGTCAACGTGATCACGAGGGTGAAGACCAGATTCACCTTTTTGACGAGCTGTGATTAGCTCATCGGCAAACGTACCTTCTTCTGTAAGAACAGTGTTTGCCTGCGCGATGACGAATTGACCTTCCTGGATTGCAGACAGGTAATCAACTTCTTCTGTTACTACACCATCCACTACACGACGGTACGGAGTTTCTAGGAAACCGTAATCGTTACAACGTGCAAACGCAGATAGCGAGTTAATTAGACCGATGTTTGGACCTTCAGGCGTTTCGATCGGACATAGACGACCGTAGTGAGTTACGTGAACGTCACGTACTTCGAAGCCTGCGCGCTCACGAGTAAGACCACCAGGACCTAAAGCAGAGATACGACGCTTGTGCGTAACTTCTGACAATGGGTTGTTTTGGTCCATGAACTGTGAAAGCTGTGAAGAGCCAAAGAATTCTTTCACTGCAGCAGAGATCGGCTTAGCGTTGATAAGATCTTGAGGCATGATTGCATCGAGGTCACCAAGGCTTAGGCGCTCTTTAACGGCACGTTCTACACGAACTAGACCAACACGGAATTGGTTTTCTGCCATTTCACCTACAGAACGGATACGACGGTTGCCAAGGTGGTCGATGTCGTCCACTTCACCAATACCGTTACGGATACCAATCAGTTTCTTCATCACTTCGATGATGTCTGATTCATCCAGAGTACCGCGCTCTTCTTCTTCTTCACGCTCGATAGAGCTGTTGAACTTCATACGGCCTACAGTTGATAGGTCGTAACGATCTTCAGAGAAGAATAGGCTTTCGAACAATGATTCTGCAGCTTCTTTCGTTGGTGGCTCGCCAGGACGCATCATGCGGTAGATTTCTACCAATGCAGAGATGCGATCTACTGTGCTATCGGCACGTAGAGTGTCCGACATGAATGGACCGTGATCTAGGTCATTCGTGAACAGAGTTTGTAGAGCCTTGTGGCCTGCTTGAGACAGGTTAGCAAGTGCTTCTAGGCTAATCTCTTGGTTCGCGCCAACGATGATCTCGCCAGTTGCTTCATTGATGTAATCTTTAGATGCAACTTTACCAACGATGTACTCTACTGGTACTTCGATGTGCTCAACGCCATCTTTTTCAAGTTGACGGATATGGCGAGCAGTAACACGACGACCAGTCTCAACGTAAGTTTTGCCGTTTGCTTCGATGTCGAATGACGCAGTTTCACCACGTAGACGATCAGGAACCAACTCCATAAGAAGAGTTTGATCTTTCACTTCGAAGTTCACTTTGTCGAAGAACAGATCAAGGATCTCTTCCGTCGATTTACCAAGTGCACGAAGAATAATCGATGCTGGTAGTTTACGACGACGGTCGATACGTACGAATAAGTTATCCTTAGGATCGAACTCAAAGTCTAACCATGAGCCACGGTAAGGAATTACACGTGCGTTATAAAGAACTTTACCTGATGAGTGAGTCTTACCCTTATCACTGTCGAAGAACACGCCTGGGCTTCGGTGCAGCTGGGATACGATAACCCTCTCGGTACCATTAATTACGAAAGTACCATTGTCTGTCATAAGCGGAATTTCGCCCATGTAGACTTCTTGTTCTTTAATGTCTTTTACAGTACCTGCTGGTGCGTCTCGATCAAAGATAACTAAACGTAGTTTTACGCGTAGTGGCTTTGAGTAAGTAACACCGCGGATTTGACATTCTTTAACGTCAAAAACTGGCTCACCAAGACGGTAGCTAACGTATTGCAGCTCAGAATTGCCGTTGTAGCTCTGAATTGGAAATACAGAACGGAAAGCAGCTTCAAGACCGTATTGACCTTCAGGATCCTGTTCGATGAATTTGTCGAAAGAATCAAGCTGGATCGATAGTAGGTATGGAATGTCCAAAACTTGTGGACGAGTACCAAAATCCTTACGGATGCGCTTTTTCTCGGTATAAGAGTAAACCATGGGGTTCCTCAGCTCGCTGATAAGTGACCCAAACCACCCAAAACACTCTTCAGAGGGGGTGGTGACAAACAGCTGTTTACTGTAGTGAACAATCATTTCGAAAAAATGACTGTTTTTTTGCTCGGATTATGACGGTTAAACAGCGGAAATTTCGTCATAGCCCTACAGCGCAAAAAGGCCGGTGGTTAATTAACCACCAGCCATTAGCCTTTCGGCTATGAAATTAAGTAGTAATTACTTAACTTCAACAGAAGCGCCAGCTTCTTCTAGCTGTGCTTTAAGAGCTTCAGCTTCAGCTTTGTCAACGCCTTCTTTAAGCGCTGCAGGAGCTGAGTCTACAAGACCTTTAGCTTCTTTAAGACCTAGGCCAGTTGCGCCACGTACAGCTTTGATAACTTGTACTTTGTTAGCGCCAGCACCTGTTAGGATAACGTCGAATTCAGTTTGCTCAGCAGCAGCTTCGCCGCCAGCAGCGCCGCCAGCTACAACAGCAGCTGCTGCAGTAACGCCGAATTTCTCTTCCATAGCTTCGATAAGCTCAACAACTTGCATTACAGACATTTCTGCAACTGCGTCTAGGATTTGCTCGTTAGTAATAGACATAACAATTCTCTTTTAAGTCAACAATAAGTTTAAATAGCAACCAGTGAAAAGCAAGGCTTATGCCGCAGCTTCTTCTTTTTGGTCGCGAACAGCAGCGATAGTACGAACCAGCTTGCCAGCAGAAGCTTCTTTCATGCACATCATTAGGCGTGCAATTGCTTCGTCGTAAGTTGGTAGTGTCGCTAGTACTTCAGCATCAGTAACTGCGCCTTCAAATGCAGCAGCTTTGATCTCGAAATCTTTATTCTCTTTAGCGAAGTCTTTGAAAAGACGCGCTGCAGCACCTGGGTGCTCATTAGAGAATGCGATCAGAGTAGGACCAGTGAAAGTGTCTACTAGACACTCGTAGTCTGTACCCTGAACCGCACGGCGTGCTAGTGTGTTACGAACAACTTTCATGTAAACACCCGCTTCGCGAGCTTGTTTACGTAGAGAAGTCATTGCGCCAACTTCAACGCCACGAGAATCAGCTACAACTGCAGAAAGTGCACCACTGGCAGCTTCGTTGACTTCAGCAACAATTGCTTTTTTGTCTTGAAGATTTAAAGCCATTTGGATTAACCTCTGGTTGTGATTACAGCACCCAATACAAAATGTATTGAGCGTTTACGATGTTATTTAAAAATGAATAAATTCATTTCAAACCACAACATCGCCTACGTAGGTTTTATTAAGCCATCAACAATCTAATGAAAATCGATAGCGCCTACGGTCTTGGGATAGATAATTTCAAATTGCTTTAAAACCATCCAACCACAAATATTAGGCGCAGAAGTATACACTAAATCTGCGCCTAAGCAAATTAGTTTGCTTGAGTATCAAGACTAGCTTGATCAACAGCAACACCAGCACCCATCGTAGTCGAGATGCTTACTTTCTTCAGGTAAGAACCTTTAGCTGAAGAAGGCTTAGCTTTCTTAAGAGCAACTAGAAGTGCTTCTAGGTTCTCTTGAAGCTGGTTAGCTTCGAAAGATGCTTTACCGATAGTAGTGTGGATGATGCCGTTCTTGTCGTTACGGTAACGAACCTGACCAGCTTTAGCGTTCTTAACCGCTTCAGCAACGTTAGGAGTTACAGTACCAACTTTAGGGTTTGGCATAAGGCCGCGTGGACCTAGGATTGTACCTAGTTGACCAACAACGCGCATTGCATCTGGAGAAGCAACAACAACGTCGAAGTTCATTTCGCCTTTTTTCACTTGCTCAGCAAGATCTTCCATACCAACGATATCTGCGCCAGCAGCTTTAGCAGCTTCTGCGTTTGCACCTTGGGTGAAAACAGCAACGCGGATGTCACGGCCAGTACCGTGAGGTAGCACAGTTGCGCCACGAACGTTTTGGTCAGATTTACGAGCATCGATGCCTAGGTTAACAGCAACGTCTACAGACTCAACGAACTTAGCAGTTGCTAGTTCTTTAAGAAGAGCAACAGCTTCGTTGATCTCGTATTCTTTAGTTGAATCAACTTTGTCGCGGATTACGCGCATACGCTTAGTAAGTTTTGCCATGATCTTATCCCTCTACCACTAGGCCCATTGAACGAGCAGTACCAGCAATAGAACGCTTCATTGCTTCGATGTCAGCACCAGTCATATCAGCAGCTTTAGTTTCTGCGATTTCTTGGATTTGAGCGTCAGTTACAGTGCCCACTTTTTCAGTGTTTGGACGACCAGAACCAGACTTAACGCCAGCAGCTTTCTTAAGAAGAACAGCAGCAGGTGGAGTCTTAGTTACGAACGTGAAAGAACGGTCGTTGTAAACAGTAATAACTACTGGAGTAGGTAGACCTTTCTCAACAGATTCTGTTTTTGCGTTGAACGCTTTACAGAATTCCATGATGTTCACGCCGTGTTGACCTAGAGCAGGACCAACCGGTGGACTTGGGTTTGCCATACCAGCTGCAACTTGCAGTTTGATATAAGCTTCAACTTTCTTAGCCATGATATTTCCTAATATTTGGGTACATGCGCCAGCCGTCAAGCAAGCTCCCCATAATTTCAATTAACTCTTTTCCGCTTCCATAGAAGCAAAAAGGCGCGAAATTATAATCATAATTCGCGCCTTTAACAACCCTAAAAAGGTGATTTTTTATACTCTTTGATTTTGAACAGCTTATAAACTATTTATCCACAACTTGCTCAAAAGATAAGAGTATTAATCCAGTTTTTCGACTTGACCAAATTCAAGCTCAACCGGTGTTGCACGACCAAAGATCGATACAGATACCTTAATGCGGCTTTTCTCGTAATCTACTTCTTCAACAGTACCGTTAAAATCAGCAAATGGACCATCGTTCACACGAACCACTTCACCCGCTTCGAACATTGTCTTAGGACGTGGAGACTCGCTCGCTTTCTCTAGACGGTTCAAAATAGCATCAGCTTCTTTATCAGTGATTGGTGCAGGACGATCAGAGGTACCACCAATGAAGCCCATAACACGCGGAATGCTGCGTACTAAGTGCCATGATTCATCATTCATGATCATTTGAACTAAGACGTAGCCAGGGAAGAATTTACGTTCACTTTTACGGCGTTGACCTGCACGCATTTCTACTACTTCTTCAGTAGGTACTAGCACATCGCCGAATAGTTCTTCCATGTTGTGCATTTTAATATGCTCGCGCAGCGACTGTGCAACACGACCTTCAAAACCAGAAAAGGCTTGAACTACATACCAACGTTTTTTTGGAGCTTCACTCATGAATCAGAACCCTCTACACCCCAGTTGCTAGAGAAACTAGACGGACCATAATGCCGTCAATTCCCCAAAGCACTAGAGACATAACAATACATACAGCTAAAACGATCAATGCAGTTTGCATAGTTTCTTGGCGAGTAGGCCAAACAACTTTACGAATCTCCATACGAGATTCTTTTGCAAAATCGATCGCAGCTTTACCTTTAGTTGTTGTTGCTGCAACGCCTAGTGCGGCAGCAATCAGCACAACTACACCTGCAGCGCGAATCACAACAGACAATTCACCATACAGGTAATTACCCACAACAGCAGCAGCCAACAGAACAAAAGCGACAATCCACTTCATTGTATCTGCTGCACTTGAGCTATCAGGAGTTTCAGCGTTTGCTTTCATAAAACCAACCTGTGACAAGCCTTAAATATAGACGACAATAACCCCGCTGTTGCAGGGCACATTCCTTTGCGTTGCAAAACAACACATCTAACAGTCATTTTAGCCAAAAAGACCGTTTAATTCCTTGCTAAGAGTCGAAATTGATGTCAAATCGCTCAACTCTTTTTTCAGCGCAGAAAAAGGGCATCAAATGATGCCCTTTTTACTAGTGGTTCGTCAAATCTTATGCAAAGATTTTAGCTACAACACCAGCACCAACTGTACGGCCACCTTCGCGGATTGCGAAACGTAGGCCTTCGTCCATTGCGATTGGAGCGATTAGCTCAACAGTCATTTGAACGTTGTCACCTGGCATTACCATTTCTACGCCTTCTGGTAGAGTGATGTCGCCTGTTACGTCAGTTGTACGGAAGTAGAACTGTGGACGGTAACCTTTGAAGAAAGGAGTGTGACGGCCGCCTTCGTCTTTAGAAAGTACGTATACTTCAGACTCAAACTTAGTGTGTGGGTTGATTGAACCTTTCGCAGAAAGTACTTGACCACGTTCAACGTCATCACGCTTAGTACCACGTAGAAGTGCACCAACGTTCTCACCTGCACGACCTTCGTCAAGCAGTTTACGGAACATCTCAACACCAGTACAAGTAGTAAGAGTTGTCTCTTTGATACCAACGATTTCTACTTCGTCACCTACACGTAGGATACCGCGCTCGATACGACCAGTTACAACAGTACCACGACCTTGAATTGAGAATACGTCTTCAATTGGTAGTAGGAACGGTTGGTCTACTGCACGCTCTGGCTCTGGGATGTAAGAATCTAGTGCTTCTGCAAGCTCAACAATCTTGTCTTCCCACTGCTTCTCGCCGTTTAGTGCGCCAAGTGCAGAACCTTGGATAACTGGTAGGTCATCACCTGGGAAGTCGTATTCAGAAAGAAGTTCACGAACTTCCATCTCAACTAGCTCAAGTAGCTCTTCGTCATCAACCATGTCACATTTGTTCATGAATACGATGATGTAAGGGATACCAACTTGACGACCAAGTAGGATGTGCTCACGAGTTTGAGGCATAGGGCCGTCAGTCGCAGCAACAACTAGGATGCCGCCGTCCATTTGTGCAGCACCAGTGATCATGTTTTTAACATAATCCGCGTGTCCTGGACAGTCTACGTGTGCGTAGTGACGTGATGGAGTGTCGTACTCAACGTGAGAAGTAGCGATTGTGATACCGCGCTCACGCTCTTCTGGAGCGTTATCGATAGATGCGAAATCTTTAGCAACACCACCGTACACTTTTGAAAGTGTAGTACAGATAGCAGCAGTTAGAGTTGTTTTACCGTGGTCAACGTGGCCGATAGTACCAACGTTTACGTGCGGTTTCGTACGTTCAAATTTTTCTTTAGACATGGGGTGTCCCTCTAGGTACGGATTAGGTGGCTTACAATAAGACCACGCAACCAAAAAATGGTTTTCTTAATTAAAAGGAGAAGAAGCTTTAGACTGGTGCTAATACTCAGAGTCGAATTGGTGTCTTCACCCTTTACTAAGGGTGTAATCTACCGACTGAGCTTATATCAGCACACAAAATGAGTTGGAGCGTGCAGCGGGAATCGAACCCGCATCATCAGCTTGGAAGGCTGAGGTAATAGCCATTATACGATGCACGCAACACGTAACTCTGTTTGAGCTATTTAACCTTTAGAATATGGTGGAGGGGGACGGATTCGAACCATCGAAGGCAGTGCCGGCAGATTTACAGTCTGCTCCCTTTGGCCACTCGGGAACCCCTCCAAATTTTGAGCTTTTTCTCGCTTACCTTATTGGAAGGGAGAAAGTGGTGCCGACTACCGGAGTCGAACTGGTGACCTACTGATTACAAGTCAGTTGCTCTACCTACTGAGCTAAGTCGGCACAAGTGGGGCGCATTTTATTGAATGATTTTCCACCTTGCAATAGCAAATTGAAAAAAAATGAAAAAATCTCGTCTCAAATTCCTCTATACCGCTATTTCGCTCAAGGTTTCTGTCTTTAACTCGTATCTAACACAGGAAGATATTTTATTTATCTAGCGCTTGATGTATTTTCCATGCTCTTATTTTGTTATCCACTGTAGAGTTTTGTATGAGCCCATTTATGTCATTTGACCGCGAACGCTGGTCGGAGTTAAGGAATTCAGTTCCTATGACACTTTCTGAAAGCGACTTAAAAGAGCTTCAAGGCATCAATGAAAAGCTCACTATGGAAGAAGCTGTGGAGATCTATTTACCGCTATCTCGTCTATTGAACCTCTATGTGGCAGCCAGACAAAACAGAAATTCAATACTTCATCAATTTCTTGATAAGAAAGAAAAAGCGCCACCTTTCATCATCGGTATCGCAGGTAGTGTTGCGGTTGGCAAAAGTACAACGGCTCGATTGCTCAAGGCATTATTATCACGTTGGGAGAATCATCCAAAGGTCGAGCTTGTGACCACAGATGGTTTCTTGTATCCAAATGAAGTTTTGGAAGAAAAAGGCTTAATGAGCAAGAAAGGGTTTCCCGAATCCTACGACATCAAACGTTTAGTGAAGTTTGTCTCGGATGTAAAAGCATGCCAAAGGAATGTCACCGCACCAGTATACTCGCATCTTACTTATAACATCACAGATGAGGAAAAATGCGTTGACCTGCCAGATGTGCTTATTATTGAAGGGCTTAATGTCTTACAGACAGGCATGAACTACCCACACGAGCCGCATCGTGTCTTTATCTCCGATTTCCTCGACTTTTCACTCTACGTTGATGCTGATAGTCAACAAATTAAAGAGTGGTACATCAATCGTTTTTTCAAATTCCGCGATGGTGCATTTACTAAACCAGGTTCATATTTTAGTCATTACACTAAGCTATCAAACCAAGCGGCATTGGACAAAGCGGAAGGTATCTGGAGTTCAATCAATGGCTTGAACCTTGAACAAAATATCCTTCCGACAAGAGAAAGAGCGCACCTGATTCTGCGAAAAGGAGCAGATCATATGGTTGAAGAAGTGTTACTCAGAAAATAATGCGCCTTAATCGCCTTTTCGTAACGATATTTCGCCGCCAATATAACTCTCTATGCCATTATCGGTTTTAAGTAGTACAGCACCTTGTTCATCAATCCCCTGAACAATACCTTCAATTTCTCTAGGTCCAATAATGAGCTTTACATTGCGACCTAAGAAGTTATCCAAGCGATTCCAACGAGCGACAAAATTCGACATCCCTTTCAGCTCATAGTCGACGAGAGCTTTGTCCCAAGCATTAATCAGAGTCTGAGCCAAATGGTTGCGATCCGGCACTTTACCACCGCAAACTTCTTTGAGAGAGGTCCAAGGCTGGCCAATTCCGGAGGTTTTTGGATCCATTGATAGGTTTAACCCCAAGCCAATAACGATATGAGCAGCGCCACCGGACTGTCCTGATAATTCCACCAAGATACCCGCAAGTTTCTTATCATTATGATAAAGGTCATTTGGCCATTTCAGCTTAACACCCTCAACACCCATCACTTCTAAAGCTTCAACAACGGCAACACCAACAACAAGGCTTAACCCCATAGCTGCAGCCATACCAGCATCTAATCTCCAATACATGGATAGGTATAGATTCGCACCGAATGGGGACACCCACTCTCGCCCACGACGTCCACGACCTGCAGATTGATATTCTGCAACACAAACAGAGCCTGATTTAAGGGTATTCGTGCGTTCTAATAGATGCTGGTTTGTTGAACCAATAATAGAAATAAGCTCAAGAGAAGCATCGTGGCTTACTGCTGATAGTTTCTGTTGGTCAAGCATGTCTAATCGTTCAGCTAACTTGTAACCCTTACCTTGCACGCGATAAATATCCAAACCCCACTCTTGAATACCTTTAATATGCTTACTGATAGCCGCTCGTGATACGCCAATCATCTCACCGAGATCTTCTCCAGAGTGAAACTCACCATCGGCCAGGCATTTCAACAGTGCGAGCTTAGTCGTGTGCTCCTTCATGCCAACGCCTCCAAAGCTCTATCTAGGTTTGTCTCGCTGTCTCGTCCTATAAATCGCACTTCATGCTCCAATCGAATATCGAATTTTTTCAATACAGACCGGCGAATCCGCTCCGCAAGCTTAAGGATGTCCGCAGCAGAAGCCTCGTCATAATTGATGATCACCAATGCTTGATTTGGATGGACTTGAGCTCCTCCTTCAACCACACCTTTGAGCCGACATTGATCAATAAGCCACCCAGCGGCGACTTTGATCATATCGTTACTCTCATAGCCGACGATGTCTGGGTACAAAACCAACAAACGATCAAAGTGGTCTTTGGTGATCACGGGGTTTTTGAAAAAGCTACCGGCATTGCCTTGTACTGATGGATCGGGCAACTTGCTTGAACGAATGGCACATACTTTTTCAAATATCACGCTAGGAGAAAGTGTCTCCGCAGGCAAACTTTTAAGCGGACCGTAGTGATTACAGGGCTTCCACTCTTTCGGCAGTATTAAACCAATAGCGACAACAATCGCTTTTCCATAGAGAGCGTGTTTAAAAATAGAATCTCGATAACCAAAGAAGCACTCCTCTTTATTTAATCGCTTAACTGTATAAGTATCCAGACATAGAATATCGACGTATTCACAGATGTCTTGTAGTTCAACGCCATACGCGCCAATATTCTGAATCGGCGCTGAGCCTGAACAGCCCGGTATCATTGCTAGGTTTTCTAGACCACCCAGACCTTTATCAACACTCCACTTAACCAAGCTAGGCCAATCCTCACCGCCATTAACATGCAATAGATGATGAGTCGTTGTCTCGGCTAGCTTAATCCCAACTAGCTGATTCACAACAACCAGTCCAGCAAAGTGTTCGGTAAAAAGCATATTACTGCCCTTACCTAATATTAACTTAGGTATGGTTGACCACTTTGGGTCCTTGTAAATCGAAATCAGCTCTTCAATAGTGGTCACTTCGACCAACGCATCACACGTCTGGTCGATGGAAAAAGTATGAGCATTTTTTAAACTTGCATTGAGATGGAATTGCATGACGATATTCAATTAACTTACACTGTGATCATTCTACAGCAGATAAACCAGTGGCGCAGTGACAGAATGAGCAATGTCATCATTACCCAGTTAGATCCAGTAAAGGTTCCCCTAGTTAAACGTTTCTATAAAGAACATTATCCAATAGGGAAAGCCAACAAGAGTGAACTTATCTACTCGCTATCACTTGATAATGAGCTTTGTGGCGTCGTGCGTTTTAGGGTGATAGAAGATGCGCGCTTACTTACCGGCATGGCGATTTCAAAGCAACATCGTGGTAAGCATCTAGGCTCTAAGCTTATGGACTATTGTGCTAAACACACGTTGACCAACAACGATTACTGCTTTGCTTACGCTTATCTCATTAACTTCTACACCCGACATCAGTTCGTACCAATCCCCCCTAAAGAACTACCAAATGGTTTAAAGGTTTTATTCGAGCGCTATTCAAATAGCGGAAAAGATCTCATTCCTATGCATTATCAGCAAAATTGTTAGAGAATGACTCGATTATCTAGTATTTGATGCTATGCCTTTGGTAAAATTAAAGGTTCGCAATTTTGCATATTTATAAGGTAAAACAGTCAATATGATTGCCAGTAGGAATCCATTCATACAGTTGCCAACCATAGCGCAGAATCCTGACAAGTTTGAAGTACTACTATCAGCACAAGAGTTTCGAGTTCGTTTACTTAATGAGATCGCTCGCGCAACGACTCGTATTAGTTTAGTCGCTTTGTACCTTGAAGATGATGAGGCTGGCCGTGAGATCCTAACTGCCTTATATGAAGCAAAGCAAAAGAATCCAGAACTAGACGTGAGTGTATGTGTCGATTGGCACAGAGCGCAACGTGGATTGATTGGCGCAGAGTCCTCTGAAGGCAACGCGGCAATGTATAAAGAGTTTGCTGAAAAGTATCAGCACCCTGTACCTGTCTATGGTATCCCGGTTCGTGGCAAAGAAGTCTTTGGTGTGTTACATCTAAAAGGCTTTATCGTCGATGATAACGTGATATATAGCGGTGCCAGTCTTAATAATATCTATCTTAATTACCATGACCGTTATCGCTTTGACCGCTACCATGTTTTAAACAACGCAGCGCTTGCAGATTCAATGTTTGCGTATGTACACGATCAGATGGTCCCAGACAGTGCGGTTTACGACTTGGCTGATAAAAACAAGCCAATCACAAAAGAACTAAAACCAACAATTCGTCAGTTCCGCGCATCACTTGCGAGATCTAAGTATAAGTTCGATGGGCAAGATGTATCTCCAGAGCAAGTCGCCGTTACGCCATTAGTCGGAATAGGTAAAAGACGTAACCGTTTGAATCAAGGAATCAACCAACTCATTGCCCAAGCTAAAGATGAGATATTCATCTGCACCCCTTACTTTAATTTCCCTCCTAGCTTAGCTAAGGAAGTTAAGAAGGCGTTAAAACGCGGAGTCAAGGTTAGTATTGTTGTTGGTGATAAAACAGCGAACGATTTTTTTATTTCACCAGAAGAAGAGTTTAAAACGATCGGTGGATTACCATACCTTTATGAGTTGAACCTACGCCGTTTTGCCAAAGCAAATGAAGCGAATATCGCCAGTCGCAATCTATCGATCCGCCTTTGGAAACATGACTCCAATAGTTTTCATCTTAAAGGTATTTGGGTCGATAAACGCTATATGCTGCTAACAGGTAGTAACCTAAATCCTAGAGCATGGAAACTTGATCTAGAGAACGGTATATTTATCCAAGACAATTACCATCATCTAACCGATAAGTTCCAAGCTGAGGTTGATAATATCCTTCAACATACCCAGTTAATTTGCACTTATAAACAGTTAGACAAGATAGATAGCTACCCGGTGGAAGTGCAGAAACTACTTCGCAAGATAACTCGAGTGAAAGCCGACAGAGTACTCAAGCAAATACTTTAAGTTTCTTTCTAGCTATTATCTAGGTGCCCAGCCTCATCGCTGGGCATTTTATTCTAGGTAAGAAGCTTAAAATTAATATCAAATGGCGATACCTATTCTGAAATCATGTCCTCAAGAGCCTACTACCATCCACTCACAGCAATGGTATTTAGGTAACTCTTAACAAACCTCAGATTCGATAAGACTTTGATGTAATACCAATTCCGTTAATTTTGCGAGCTAATGTGATTTCTTAAAAGGAGTCCTTATGAAGCATGATTTTCCGAGTCTGATTAATTCCACATCCAATGCTCGACTTAGAATGCGTTATTTATCCATTTCTCATTTTGTTGACGGTAAAAGCCGCACACAAATAGCTAAGTACCTTAAAGTTAGCAGAGTAAGCGTCAATAAATGGGTCAAAGCATATCTCGACAATGGTCTTGAAGGACTTCAAGAGAAACCACATTTAGGTAAACCTCATCGCCTAACAGACGAGCAGAAGTCACAACTCAAAGAATATGTTATCGAACATGCCGTAAATGAGAATGGCGGTCGCCTTCAAGCGAGAGACATTGGGCGCTATATAGAAAGCAACTTCAATACATCCTATAAAAAGTCGGCGCTCTATCAGTTATTACATGACATAGGCTTGAGTTGGATTATACCAATTCCGTTAATTTTGTGATCTAATGTGATTTCTTAAAAGGAGTCCTTATGAAGCATGATTTTCCGAGTCTGATTAATTCCACATCCAATGCTCGACTTAGAATGCGTTATTTATCCGTTTCTCATTTTGTTGACGGTAAAAGCCGAACTCAAATAGCTAAGTACCTTAAAGTTAGCAGAGTAAGCGTCAATAAATGGGTCAAAGCATATCTCGACAATGGTTTTGAAGGACTTCGAGAGAAACCACATTCAGGTAGACCTCATCGCCTAACAGACGAGCAAAAGTCACAACTCAAAGAATATGTTATCGAACATGCCGTAAATGAGAATGGCGGTCGCCTTCAAGCGAGAGACATTGGGCGCTATATAGAAAGCAACTTCAATACATCCTATAAAAAGTCGGCGCTCTACCAGTTATTACATGACATAGGCTTGAGTTGGATTACTACTCGTTCCAAACATCCTAAGCAATCAGTTGAAGCTCAAGAAACTTTTAAAAAAATTCCCAATCGAAACGATCCTTAAGATCCCTGGTCACATCCCCTTAAAAGATGTTCAAATATGGTTTCAGGATGAAGCTAAATTTGGTCAACGCAATACAACAACGCGAATATGGACAGAGAAAGGTACGCGCCCTAGAGTAGTACAACAACAGCAATTTGAGTATGCATACCTTTTCGGAGCTGTATGTGTCACGACAGGAGAAGCTGAAGCTATAGTGGTTCCCCTTAGCAATATGGAAGCAATGAAAGAGCAACTCAGATTAATTTCTCAAGCCACACCAGTTGGCAAGCATGCAGTTGTGATCATGGATCAAGCGAGTTGGCACCAAAGCTACCTTGCAGATGAATTTGAGAACCTCACCATAATTCATATCCCACCTTATTCTCCCGAACTTAACCCTATAGAACAGGTATGGAGTTGGCTCCGTCAAAATGAAGTAGCAAACAGGTGCTTCGAAAACTATGACGATATCGTAGAGACATTATGTAGAGCGTGGAATAGGTTTTGTGAAGATAAAAGCAGAGTTATCTCACTCTGCTTTAGAGATTGGCTAAGACTGATAAGCTAATTAACGGAATTGGTATAACTAAAACCCATACGCCAGAAACGACAAAAGCCTAGTCATAAGACTAGGCTTTTTAATAAGTGGCGGAGTAGACGGGACTCGAACCCGCGACCCCCGGCGTGACAGGCCGGTATTCTAACCAACTGAACTACCACTCCGCAGTGGTCAACTCACTAAGTGAGCGTCCATATCTCCAGGTCGGTCAACCTAAAGATTTAATTTAAAGCCTGGCGATGTCCTACTCTCACATGGGGAAGCCCCACACTACCATCGGCGCTATTGTGTTTCACTACTGAGTTCGGCATGGGATCAGGTGGGTCCACAATGCTATGGTCGCCAAGCAAATTCTGTTTAATTGACGCTTCAGCGACAATTAATAATTCGGAAAACTGATTTAAAAGTCTCTTCAAACTCATTCAAGGTCTGGTCTTTCTTTGAGTCCACAAAACCCCTTGGGTGTTGTATGGTTAAGCCTCACGGGCAATTAGTACAGGTTAGCTCAATGCCTCGCAGCACTTACACACCCTGCCTATCAACGTCGTAGTCTACGACAACCCTTTAGGACACTTATAGTGCCAGGGAAAACTCATCTCAAGGCTCGCTTCGCGCTTAGATGCTTTCAGCGCTTATCGATTCCGAACGTAGCTACCGGGCAATGCCATTGGCATGACAACCCGAACACCAGAGGTTCGTCCACTCCGGTCCTCTCGTACTAGGAGCAGCCCCTTTCAATTTTCCAACGCCCACGGCAGATAGGGACCGAACTGTCTCACGACGTTCTAAACCCAGCTCGCGTACCACTTTAAATGGCGAACAGCCATACCCTTGGGACCGACTTCAGCCCCAGGATGTGATGAGCCGACATCGAGGTGCCAAACACCGCCGTCGATATGAACTCTTGGGCGGTATCAGCCTGTTATCCCCGGAGTACCTTTTATCCGTTGAGCGATGGCCCTTCCATTCAGAACCACCGGATCACTATGACCTGCTTTCGCACCTGCTCGAATTGTCATTCTCGCAGTCAAGCGGGCTTATGCCATTGCACTAACCACACGATGTCCAACCGTGTTTAGCCCACCTTCGTGCTCCTCCGTTACTCTTTGGGAGGAGACCGCCCCAGTCAAACTACCCACCAGGCACTGTCCGTAACCCCGATTCAGGGGCCAACGTTAGAACATCAAAACTACAAGGGTGGTATTTCAAGGACGACTCCATCACATCTAGCGACGCAATTTCATAGTCTCCCACCTATCCTACACATGTAGGTTCAATGTTCAGTGCCAAGCTGTAGTAAAGGTTCACGGGGTCTTTCCGTCTAGCCGCGGGTACACTGCATCTTCACAGCGATTTCAATTTCACTGAGTCTCGGGTGGAGACAGCGTGGCCATCATTACGCCATTCGTGCAGGTCGGAACTTACCCGACAAGGAATTTCGCTACCTTAGGACCGTTATAGTTACGGCCGCCGTTTACCGGGGCTTCGATCAAGAGCTTCGACCGAAGTCTAACCCCATCAATTAACCTTCCGGCACCGGGCAGGCGTCACACCGTATACGTCATCTTACGATTTTGCACAGTGCTGTGTTTTTAATAAACAGTTGCAGCCACCTGGTATCTGCGACTCTCGTCTGCTCCATCCGCAAGGGACTTCACTGATAAGAGCGTACCTTCTCCCGAAGTTACGGTACCATTTTGCCTAGTTCCTTCACCCGAGTTCTCTCAAGCGCCTTGGTATTCTCTACCCGACCACCTGTGTCGGTTTGGGGTACGATTCCTTACAATCTGAAGCTTAGAGGCTTTTCCTGGAAGCATGGCATCAATGACTTCACACCCGTAGGTGCTCGACATCGTATCTCAGCGTTAAGAAAGTCCGGATTTACCTAAACTTTCCGCCTACATACTTGAACCTGGACAACCGTCGCCAGGCCCACCTAGCCTTCTCCGTCCCCCCATCGCAATTGTAAGAAGTACGGGAATATTAACCCGTTTCCCATCGACTACGCCTTTCGGCCTCGCCTTAGGAGTCGACTTACCCTGCCCCGATTAACGTTGGACAGGAACCCTTGGTCTTCCGGCGAGGGAGTTTTTCACTCCCTTTATCGTTACTCATGTCAGCATTCGCACTTCTGATACCTCCAGCAGCCCTTACAGACCACCTTCAACGGCTTACAGAACGCTCCCCTACCCCACGCACCCTAAGGTACGTAGCCGCAGCTTCGGTGTATAGCTTAGCCCCGTTACATCTTCCGCGCAGGCCGACTCGACCAGTGAGCTATTACGCTTTCTTTAAATGATGGCTGCTTCTAAGCCAACATCCTGGCTGTCTGAGCCTTCCCACATCGTTTCCCACTTAGCTATACTTTGGGACCTTAGCTGGCGGTCTGGGTTGTTTCCCTCTCCACGACGGACGTTAGCACCCGCCGTGTGTCTCCCGGATAGTACTTACTGGTATTCGGAGTTTGCAAAGGGTTGGTAAGTCGGGATGACCCCCTAGCCTTAACAGTGCTCTACCCCCAGTAGTATTCGTCCGAGGCGCTACCTAAATAGCTTTCGGGGAGAACCAGCTATCTCCAGGTTTGATTGGCCTTTCACCCCTAGCCACAAGTCATCCGCTAATTTTTCAACATTAGTCGGTTCGGTCCTCCAGTTGATGTTACTCAACCTTCAACCTGCCCATGGCTAGATCACCTGGTTTCGGGTCTAATCCTAGCAACTGTACGCCCAGTTAAGACTCGGTTTCCCTACGGCTCCCCTAAACGGTTAACCTTGCTACTAAAATTAAGTCGCTGACCCATTATACAAAAGGTACGCAGTCACACCACGAAGGTGCTCCTACTGCTTGTACGTACACGGTTTCAGGTTCTATTTCACTCCCCTCACAGGGGTTCTTTTCGCCTTTCCCTCACGGTACTGGTTCACTATCGGTCAGTCAGTAGTATTTAGCCTTGGAGGATGGTCCCCCCATATTCAGACAGGATATCACGTGTCCCGCCTTACTCGATTTCACTGATGATGATGTGTCGGTTACGGGGCTATCACCCTTTACTGCGCCACTTTCCAGAGGCTTCACCTGCATCATTAAAAGCTTAAGGGCTAATCCAATTTCGCTCGCCGCTACTTTCGGAATCTCGGTTGATTTCTCTTCCTCGGGGTACTTAGATGTTTCAGTTCCCCCGGTTTGCCTCCTGTTGCTATGTATTCACAACAAGATACGTGCTTATGCACGTGGGTTTCCCCATTCAGAAATCCCAGACTCAAAAGGTTATTACTACCTAATCTGGGCTTATCGCAAGTTATTACGTCTTTCATCGCCTCTGACTGCCAAGGCATCCACCGTGTACGCTTAGTCACTTAACCATACAACCCGAAAGGGTCTTGTGTATGATACAAATTTGCTTTCACTTTTAAAAAGTGAAGACAAAAAGCAACCAAGGTTTTTGGTTGTTATCAAGAAGGGTTAATTCTTGATGACTGTTTGCCGGACTCAATTGTGAATCAAACTAAGTTTGATTCGAATACAAGACACTTGAATGTGTTTGTTGTGTTTATGCTGTTCTTATTAAATAAGAGCAGATAAACATTGAGAACTTTTAAATTTGATTAACTTAATCACAGCCTAGAGCTGTTTGATTTCACTTTTTAAAGTGAAAACCAATTAAGTAATCAGTCAGCTTTCCAAATTGTTAAAGAGCATGAGACTTCCAGAACCTTGTTCTAAAATTCACATTTTCTAAAGACTCTCAGGGACAAAAATACTAACCAACAACAAAAGAAGTGGTTTAAATATTTAAGTAACCAAGAATATTTAGAGAATGGTGGGCGATACCGGGCTCGAACCAGTGACCCCCTGCTTGTAAGGCAGGTGCTCTCCCAACTGAGCTAATCGCCCACTAAAAGTTTTAATTCCTTCGCGGAGAAAGAATGGTGGGTCGTGCAGGATTCGAACCTGCGACCAATTGATTAAAAGTCAACTGCTCTACCAACTGAGCTAACGACCCAATGGTATCCCGTAGGGGAGTCGAACCCCTGTTACCGCCGTGAAAGGGCGGTGTCCTAGGCCTCTAGACGAACGGGACACTGCTAATTTATCTCCACTTTAAAAAGTAGAAACAAACCTTGAAGAACTTGGGAGTTCTTCGTCTCTTTGCTTTTCTAAACCTAATCAATCTGTGTGGACACTCATCGTCAATATCTTCGTATAAGGAGGTGATCCAGCCCCAGGTTCCCCTAGGGCTACCTTGTTACGACTTCACCCCAGTCATGAACCACAAAGTGGTAAGCGTCCTCCCGAAGGTTAGACTACCTACTTCTTTTGCAGCCCACTCCCATGGTGTGACGGGCGGTGTGTACAAGGCCCGGGAACGTATTCACCGTGACATTCTGATTCACGATTACTAGCGATTCCGACTTCATGGAGTCGAGTTGCAGACTCCAATCCGGACTACGACGCACTTTTTGGGATTCGCTTACCATCGCTGGCTCGCTGCCCTCTGTATGCGCCATTGTAGCACGTGTGTAGCCCTACTCGTAAGGGCCATGATGACTTGACGTCGTCCCCACCTTCCTCCGGTTTATCACCGGCAGTCTCCCTGGAGTTCCCGACATTACTCGCTGGCAAACAAGGATAAGGGTTGCGCTCGTTGCGGGACTTAACCCAACATTTCACAACACGAGCTGACGACAGCCATGCAGCACCTGTCTCAGAGCTCCCGAAGGCACTCCTGCGTCTCCGCTGGATTCTCTGGATGTCAAGAGTAGGTAAGGTTCTTCGCGTTGCATCGAATTAAACCACATGCTCCACCGCTTGTGCGGGCCCCCGTCAATTCATTTGAGTTTTAATCTTGCGACCGTACTCCCCAGGCGGTCTACTTAACGCGTTAGCTCCGAAAGCCACGGCTCAAGGCCACAACCTCCAAGTAGACATCGTTTACGGCGTGGACTACCAGGGTATCTAATCCTGTTTGCTCCCCACGCTTTCGCATCTGAGTGTCAGTATCTGTCCAGGGGGCCGCCTTCGCCACTGGTATTCCTTCAGATCTCTACGCATTTCACCGCTACACCTGAAATTCTACCCCCCTCTACAGTACTCTAGTTCACCAGTTTCAAATGCAGTTCCGAGGTTGAGCCCCGGGCTTTCACATCTGACTTAATGAACCACCTGCATGCGCTTTACGCCCAGTAATTCCGATTAACGCTCGCACCCTCCGTATTACCGCGGCTGCTGGCACGGAGTTAGCCGGTGCTTCTTCTGTTGCTAACGTCAAGAGATAGCGCTATTAACGTTACCCCCTTCCTCACAACTGAAAGTACTTTACAACCCGAAGGCCTTCTTCATACACGCGGCATGGCTGCATCAGGCTTGCGCCCATTGTGCAATATTCCCCACTGCTGCCTCCCGTAGGAGTCTGGACCGTGTCTCAGTTCCAGTGTGGCTGATCATCCTCTCAGACCAGCTAGGGATCGTCGCCTTGGTGAGCCATTACCTCACCAACTAGCTAATCCCACCTAGGCATATCTTGACGCGAGAGGCCCGAAGGTCCCCCTCTTTGGCCCGTAGGCATCATGCGGTATTAGCCATCGTTTCCAATGGTTATCCCCCACATCAAGGCAATTTCCTAGGCATTACTCACCCGTCCGCCGCTCGACGCCCATTAACGCACCCGAAGGATTGTTAGTGTCGTTTCCGCTCGACTTGCATGTGTTAGGCCTGCCGCCAGCGTTCAATCTGAGCCATGATCAAACTCTTCAATTTAAGATTTTGTCGGCTCAATGAATACTGACTTCAAAACTACAAAAAGTAATTCTAAAGCTATTATCTTTCCAACAGAAAGATAATGAATTGACTGTGCCAAATACTTTCTTTCTACAAGAGAAAGTAGTTATTCGTATTGGTCACTCAGTTCATTGAAACCAAAATTGATTCCGAGGAATCTGTTTTACTTCTCTTAATAAAAAGGGAAAATAAAACGTTTTGATATTCATCAACGAGTGCCCACACAGATTGATAGGTTTAAATTGTTAAAGAGCGTGTTCTCTAAAAAGAGAACGCTTTCAGTGCCTTAGCACGTAAGCAGGACGCGTATAATACGCTTTCCACTTTGAAAGTCAACATAAAACACTAAGAAAACTTAGAACTCTATGGTGACTTGTCTACTTAGTAGACAAAGTCGAACTTTTTGTCTTCACTTTTAAAACGTGAAAATAAATTTGGAGCCTGGCGATGTCCTACTCTCACATGGGGAAGCCCCACACTACCATCGGCGCTATTGTGTTTCACTACTGAGTTCGGCATGGAATCAGGTGGGTCCACAATGCTATGGTCGCCAAGCAAATTCTGTTTAATTGACGCCTCAGCGACAATTAATAATTCGGAAAACTGATTTAAAAGTCTATCTCTTCAAACTCATTCAAGCGTTTGGTATTGCTTTGAGTCCACAAAACCCCTTGGGTGTTGTATGGTTAAGCCTCACGGGCAATTAGTACAGGTTAGCTCAATGCCTCGCAGCACTTACACACCCTGCCTATCAACGTCGTAGTCTACGACAACCCTTTAGGACACTTATAGTGCCAGGGAAAACTCATCTCAAGGCTCGCTTCGCGCTTAGATGCTTTCAGCGCTTATCGATTCCGAACGTAGCTACCGGGCAATGCCATTGGCATGACAACCCGAACACCAGAGGTTCGTCCACTCCGGTCCTCTCGTACTAGGAGCAGCCCCTTTCAATTTTCCAACGCCCACGGCAGATAGGGACCGAACTGTCTCACGACGTTCTAAACCCAGCTCGCGTACCACTTTAAATGGCGAACAGCCATACCCTTGGGACCGACTTCAGCCCCAGGATGTGATGAGCCGACATCGAGGTGCCAAACACCGCCGTCGATATGAACTCTTGGGCGGTATCAGCCTGTTATCCCCGGAGTACCTTTTATCCGTTGAGCGATGGCCCTTCCATTCAGAACCACCGGATCACTATGACCTGCTTTCGCACCTGCTCGAATTGTCATTCTCGCAGTCAAGCGGGCTTATGCCATTGCACTAACCACACGATGTCCAACCGTGTTTAGCCCACCTTCGTGCTCCTCCGTTACTCTTTGGGAGGAGACCGCCCCAGTCAAACTACCCACCAGGCACTGTCCGTAACCCCGATTCAGGGGCCAACGTTAGAACATCAAAACTACAAGGGTGGTATTTCAAGGACGACTCCATCACATCTAGCGACGCAATTTCATAGTCTCCCACCTATCCTACACATGTAGGTTCAATGTTCAGTGCCAAGCTGTAGTAAAGGTTCACGGGGTCTTTCCGTCTAGCCGCGGGTACACTGCATCTTCACAGCGATTTCAATTTCACTGAGTCTCGGGTGGAGACAGCGTGGCCATCATTACGCCATTCGTGCAGGTCGGAACTTACCCGACAAGGAATTTCGCTACCTTAGGACCGTTATAGTTACGGCCGCCGTTTACCGGGGCTTCGATCAAGAGCTTCGACCGAAGTCTAACCCCATCAATTAACCTTCCGGCACCGGGCAGGCGTCACACCGTATACGTCATCTTACGATTTTGCACAGTGCTGTGTTTTTAATAAACAGTTGCAGCCACCTGGTATCTGCGACTCTCGTCTGCTCCATCCGCAAGGGACTTCACTGATAAGAGCGTACCTTCTCCCGAAGTTACGGTACCATTTTGCCTAGTTCCTTCACCCGAGTTCTCTCAAGCGCCTTGGTATTCTCTACCCGACCACCTGTGTCGGTTTGGGGTACGATTCCTTACAATCTGAAGCTTAGAGGCTTTTCCTGGAAGCATGGCATCAATGACTTCACACCCGTAGGTGCTCGACATCGTATCTCAGCGTTAATGAAAGTCCGGATTTACCTAAACCTTCCGCCTACGTACTTGAACCTGGACAACCGTCGCCAGGCCCACCTAGCCTTCTCCGTCCCCCCATCGCAATTGTAAGAAGTACGGGAATATTAACCCGTTTCCCATCGACTACGCCTTTCGGCCTCGCCTTAGGAGTCGACTTACCCTGCCCCGATTAACGTTGGACAGGAACCCTTGGTCTTCCGGCGAGGGAGTTTTTCACTCCCTTTATCGTTACTCATGTCAGCATTCGCACTTCTGATACCTCCAGCAGCCCTTACAGACCACCTTCAACGGCTTACAGAACGCTCCCCTACCCCACGCACCCTAAGGTACGTAGCCGCAGCTTCGGTGTATAGCTTAGCCCCGTTACATCTTCCGCGCAGGCCGACTCGACCAGTGAGCTATTACGCTTTCTTTAAATGATGGCTGCTTCTAAGCCAACATCCTGGCTGTCTGAGCCTTCCCACATCGTTTCCCACTTAGCTATACTTTGGGACCTTAGCTGGCGGTCTGGGTTGTTTCCCTCTCCACGACGGACGTTAGCACCCGCCGTGTGTCTCCCGGATAGTACTTACTGGTATTCGGAGTTTGCAAAGGGTTGGTAAGTCGGGATGACCCCCTAGCCTTAACAGTGCTCTACCCCCAGTAGTATTCGTCCGAGGCGCTACCTAAATAGCTTTCGGGGAGAACCAGCTATCTCCAGGTTTGATTGGCCTTTCACCCCTAGCCACAAGTCATCCGCTAATTTTTCAACATTAGTCGGTTCGGTCCTCCAGTTGATGTTACTCAACCTTCAACCTGCCCATGGCTAGATCACCTGGTTTCGGGTCTAATCCTAGCAACTGTACGCCCAGTTAAGACTCGGTTTCCCTACGGCTCCCCTAAACGGTTAACCTTGCTACTAAAATTAAGTCGCTGACCCATTATACAAAAGGTACGCAGTCACACCACGAAGGTGCTCCTACTGCTTGTACGTACACGGTTTCAGGTTCTATTTCACTCCCCTCACAGGGGTTCTTTTCGCCTTTCCCTCACGGTACTGGTTCACTATCGGTCAGTCAGTAGTATTTAGCCTTGGAGGATGGTCCCCCCATATTCAGACAGGATATCACGTGTCCCGCCTTACTCGATTTCACTGATGATGATGTGTCGGTTACGGGGCTATCACCCTTTACTGCGCCACTTTCCAGAGGCTTCACCTGCATCATTAAAAGCTTAAGGGCTAATCCAATTTCGCTCGCCGCTACTTTCGGAATCTCGGTTGATTTCTCTTCCTCGGGGTACTTAGATGTTTCAGTTCCCCCGGTTTGCCTCCTGTTGCTATGTATTCACAACAAGATACGTGCTTATGCACGTGGGTTTCCCCATTCAGAAATCCCAGACTCAAAAGGTTATTACTACCTAATCTGGGCTTATCGCAAGTTATTACGTCTTTCATCGCCTCTGACTGCCAAGGCATCCACCGTGTACGCTTAGTCACTTAACCATACAACCCGAAGAAGTTTCGTGTTGATGTCAAATCACCAAGGTTTTTGGTTGTCATCAAAGAAGGGTTAATTCTTGATGACTGTTTGCCGGACTCAATTTACTTTTTGTTTCCACTTTTTAATAAAAAGTAGAATCAAAAAATGAACAATCATTTCTGATTATTCGAATACAAGACACTTGAATGTGTTTGTTGTGTTTATACTGTTCTTATTAAATAAGAGCAGATAAACATTGAGAACTTTTAAATTTGATTAACTTAACCACAGCCTTGAGCTGTTTGATTTCACTTTTTAAAGTGAAAACCAATTAAGTAATCAGTCAGCTTTCCAAATTGTTAAAGAGCTTGATTCAACTTCTATTAAAAGAAGGGAACCATTTTTAAAGATTCTTAGGGAAAAACCCTTAAAGATGGTGGAGCTATGCGGGATCGAACCGCAGACCTCCTGCGTGCAAGGCAGGCGCTCTCCCAGCTGAGCTATAGCCCCATCTCGGTCGATATTGGTGGGTCTGAGTGGACTTGAACCACCGACCTCCCGCTTATCAGGCGAGCGCTCTAACCAGCTGAGCTACAGACCCAATATCGTCTCTTAACTTTTCTAAACCTAATCAATCTGTGTGGACACTCATCGTGACTATCTTCGTATAAGGAGGTGATCCAGCCCCAGGTTCCCCTAGGGCTACCTTGTTACGACTTCACCCCAGTCATGAACCACAAAGTGGTAAGCGTCCTCCCGAAGGTTAGACTACCTACTTCTTTTGCAGCCCACTCCCATGGTGTGACGGGCGGTGTGTACAAGGCCCGGGAACGTATTCACCGTGACATTCTGATTCACGATTACTAGCGATTCCGACTTCATGGAGTCGAGTTGCAGACTCCAATCCGGACTACGACGCACTTTTTGGGATTCGCTTACCATCGCTGGCTCGCTGCCCTCTGTATGCGCCATTGTAGCACGTGTGTAGCCCTACTCGTAAGGGCCATGATGACTTGACGTCGTCCCCACCTTCCTCCGGTTTATCACCGGCAGTCTCCCTGGAGTTCCCGACATTACTCGCTGGCAAACAAGGATAAGGGTTGCGCTCGTTGCGGGACTTAACCCAACATTTCACAACACGAGCTGACGACAGCCATGCAGCACCTGTCTCAGAGCTCCCGAAGGCACTCCTGCGTCTCCGCTGGATTCTCTGGATGTCAAGAGTAGGTAAGGTTCTTCGCGTTGCATCGAATTAAACCACATGCTCCACCGCTTGTGCGGGCCCCCGTCAATTCATTTGAGTTTTAATCTTGCGACCGTACTCCCCAGGCGGTCTACTTAACGCGTTAGCTCCGAAAGCCACGGCTCAAGGCCACAACCTCCAAGTAGACATCGTTTACGGCGTGGACTACCAGGGTATCTAATCCTGTTTGCTCCCCACGCTTTCGCATCTGAGTGTCAGTATCTGTCCAGGGGGCCGCCTTCGCCACTGGTATTCCTTCAGATCTCTACGCATTTCACCGCTACACCTGAAATTCTACCCCCCTCTACAGTACTCTAGTTCACCAGTTTCAAATGCAGTTCCGAGGTTGAGCCCCGGGCTTTCACATCTGACTTAATGAACCACCTGCATGCGCTTTACGCCCAGTAATTCCGATTAACGCTCGCACCCTCCGTATTACCGCGGCTGCTGGCACGGAGTTAGCCGGTGCTTCTTCTGTTGCTAACGTCAAGAGATAACGCTATTAACGTTACCCCCTTCCTCACAACTGAAAGTACTTTACAACCCGAAGGCCTTCTTCATACACGCGGCATGGCTGCATCAGGCTTGCGCCCATTGTGCAATATTCCCCACTGCTGCCTCCCGTAGGAGTCTGGACCGTGTCTCAGTTCCAGTGTGGCTGATCATCCTCTCAGACCAGCTAGGGATCGTCGCCTTGGTGAGCCATTACCTCACCAACTAGCTAATCCCACCTAGGCATATCTTGACGCGAGAGGCCCGAAGGTCCCCCTCTTTGGCCCGTAGGCATCATGCGGTATTAGCCATCGTTTCCAATGGTTATCCCCCACATCAAGGCAATTTCCTAGGCATTACTCACCCGTCCGCCGCTCGACGCCCATTAACGCACCCGAAGGATTGTTAGTGTCGTTTCCGCTCGACTTGCATGTGTTAGGCCTGCCGCCAGCGTTCAATCTGAGCCATGATCAAACTCTTCAATTTAAAGTTTTGATTACCTAAATTAATAGGTATGACTCAACGAATACTGACTTCAAAACTATTCTTTATAAATAAAGAGTGTAATTTTAAAGCTATTACCATTCCAACAGAATGGTAATGAATTGACTGTGCCGAATAACTACAAGTAGTTAAACGTATTGGTCACTCAGTTCATTGAAATCAATGTTGTTACCGAAGTAACTGTTATTACCTAAGTAATAACGTTTTGATATTCATCAACGAGTGCCCACACAGATTGATAGGTTTAAATTGTTAAAGAACGTGTTCTCTAAAAAGAGAACGCTTTCAGTGCCTTAGCACGTAAGCAGGACGCGTATAATACGCTTTCCACTTTGAAAGTCAACATAAAACACTAAGAAAACTTAGAACTCTATGGTGACTTGTCTACTTAGTAGACAAAGTCGAACTTTTTGTCTTCACTTTTAAAACGTGAAAATAAATTTGGAGCCTGGCGATGTCCTACTCTCACATGGGGAAGCCCCACACTACCATCGGCGCTATTGTGTTTCACTACTGAGTTCGGCATGGAATCAGGTGGGTCCACAATGCTATGGTCGCCAAGCAAATTCTGTTTAATTGACGCCTCTGCGACAATTAATAATTCGGAAAACTGATTTAAAAGTCTTTCTCTTCAAACTCATTCAAGGTCTGGTCTTTCTTTGAGTCCACAAAACCCCTTGGGTGTTGTATGGTTAAGCCTCACGGGCAATTAGTACAGGTTAGCTCAATGCCTCGCAGCACTTACACACCCTGCCTATCAACGTCGTAGTCTACGACAACCCTTTAGGACACTTATAGTGCCAGGGAAAACTCATCTCAAGGCTCGCTTCGCGCTTAGATGCTTTCAGCGCTTATCGATTCCGAACGTAGCTACCGGGCAATGCCATTGGCATGACAACCCGAACACCAGAGGTTCGTCCACTCCGGTCCTCTCGTACTAGGAGCAGCCCCTTTCAATTTTCCAACGCCCACGGCAGATAGGGACCGAACTGTCTCACGACGTTCTAAACCCAGCTCGCGTACCACTTTAAATGGCGAACAGCCATACCCTTGGGACCGACTTCAGCCCCAGGATGTGATGAGCCGACATCGAGGTGCCAAACACCGCCGTCGATATGAACTCTTGGGCGGTATCAGCCTGTTATCCCCGGAGTACCTTTTATCCGTTGAGCGATGGCCCTTCCATTCAGAACCACCGGATCACTATGACCTGCTTTCGCACCTGCTCGAATTGTCATTCTCGCAGTCAAGCGGGCTTATGCCATTGCACTAACCACACGATGTCCAACCGTGTTTAGCCCACCTTCGTGCTCCTCCGTTACTCTTTGGGAGGAGACCGCCCCAGTCAAACTACCCACCAGGCACTGTCCGTAACCCCGATTCAGGGGCCAACGTTAGAACATCAAAACTACAAGGGTGGTATTTCAAGGACGACTCCATCACATCTAGCGACGCAATTTCATAGTCTCCCACCTATCCTACACATGTAGGTTCAATGTTCAGTGCCAAGCTGTAGTAAAGGTTCACGGGGTCTTTCCGTCTAGCCGCGGGTACACTGCATCTTCACAGCGATTTCAATTTCACTGAGTCTCGGGTGGAGACAGCGTGGCCATCATTACGCCATTCGTGCAGGTCGGAACTTACCCGACAAGGAATTTCGCTACCTTAGGACCGTTATAGTTACGGCCGCCGTTTACCGGGGCTTCGATCAAGAGCTTCGACCGAAGTCTAACCCCATCAATTAACCTTCCGGCACCGGGCAGGCGTCACACCGTATACGTCATCTTACGATTTTGCACAGTGCTGTGTTTTTAATAAACAGTTGCAGCCACCTGGTATCTGCGACTCTCGTCTGCTCCATCCGCAAGGGACTTCACTGATAAGAGCGTACCTTCTCCCGAAGTTACGGTACCATTTTGCCTAGTTCCTTCACCCGAGTTCTCTCAAGCGCCTTGGTATTCTCTACCCGACCACCTGTGTCGGTTTGGGGTACGATTCCTTACAATCTGAAGCTTAGAGGCTTTTCCTGGAAGCATGGCATCAATGACTTCACACCCGTAGGTGCTCGACATCGTATCTCAGCGTTAATGAAAGTCCGGATTTACCTAAACCTTCCGCCTACGTACTTGAACCTGGACAACCGTCGCCAGGCCCACCTAGCCTTCTCCGTCCCCCCATCGCAATTGTAAGAAGTACGGGAATATTAACCCGTTTCCCATCGACTACGCCTTTCGGCCTCGCCTTAGGAGTCGACTTACCCTGCCCCGATTAACGTTGGACAGGAACCCTTGGTCTTCCGGCGAGGGAGTTTTTCACTCCCTTTATCGTTACTCATGTCAGCATTCGCACTTCTGATACCTCCAGCAGCCCTTACAGACCACCTTCAACGGCTTACAGAACGCTCCCCTACCCCACGCACCCTAAGGTACGTAGCCGCAGCTTCGGTGTATAGCTTAGCCCCGTTACATCTTCCGCGCAGGCCGACTCGACCAGTGAGCTATTACGCTTTCTTTAAATGATGGCTGCTTCTAAGCCAACATCCTGGCTGTCTGAGCCTTCCCACATCGTTTCCCACTTAGCTATACTTTGGGACCTTAGCTGGCGGTCTGGGTTGTTTCCCTCTCCACGACGGACGTTAGCACCCGCCGTGTGTCTCCCGGATAGTACTTACTGGTATTCGGAGTTTGCAAAGGGTTGGTAAGTCGGGATGACCCCCTAGCCTTAACAGTGCTCTACCCCCAGTAGTATTCGTCCGAGGCGCTACCTAAATAGCTTTCGGGGAGAACCAGCTATCTCCAGGTTTGATTGGCCTTTCACCCCTAGCCACAAGTCATCCGCTAATTTTTCAACATTAGTCGGTTCGGTCCTCCAGTTGATGTTACTCAACCTTCAACCTGCCCATGGCTAGATCACCTGGTTTCGGGTCTAATCCTAGCAACTGTACGCCCAGTTAAGACTCGGTTTCCCTACGGCTCCCCTAAACGGTTAACCTTGCTACTAAAATTAAGTCGCTGACCCATTATACAAAAGGTACGCAGTCACACCACGAAGGTGCTCCTACTGCTTGTACGTACACGGTTTCAGGTTCTATTTCACTCCCCTCACAGGGGTTCTTTTCGCCTTTCCCTCACGGTACTGGTTCACTATCGGTCAGTCAGTAGTATTTAGCCTTGGAGGATGGTCCCCCCATATTCAGACAGGATATCACGTGTCCCGCCTTACTCGATTTCACTGATGATGATGTGTCGGTTACGGGGCTATCACCCTTTACTGCGCCACTTTCCAGAGGCTTCACCTGCATCATTAAAAGCTTAAGGGCTAATCCAATTTCGCTCGCCGCTACTTTCGGAATCTCGGTTGATTTCTCTTCCTCGGGGTACTTAGATGTTTCAGTTCCCCCGGTTTGCCTCCTGTTGCTATGTATTCACAACAAGATACGTGCTTATGCACGTGGGTTTCCCCATTCAGAAATCCCAGACTCAAAAGGTTATTACTACCTAATCTGGGCTTATCGCAAGTTATTACGTCTTTCATCGCCTCTGACTGCCAAGGCATCCACCGTGTACGCTTAGTCACTTAACCATACAACCCGAAGAAGTTTCGTGTTGATGTCAAATCACCAAGGTTTTTGGTTGTCATCAAGAAGGGTTAATTCTTGATGACTGTTTGCCGGACTCAATGTGATTCAAACAAGTTTGAATCGAATACAAGACACTTGAATGTGTTTGTTGTGTTTATGCTGTTCTTATTAAATAAGAGCAGATAAACATTGAGAACTTTTAAATTTGATTAACTTAATCACAGCCTATAGCTGTTTTATTTCACTTTTTAAAGTGAAAACCAATTAAGTAATCAGTCAGCTTTCCAAATTGTTAAAGAGCTTGATTCAACTTCTATTAAAAGAAGGGAACCATTTTTAAAGATTCTTAAGGAAGAACACTTAAAGATGGTGGAGCTATGCGGGTTCGAACCGCAGACCTCCTCGCTGCCAGCGAGGCGCTCTCCCAGCTGAGCTATAGCCCCATCTGGAAAAGTATTTCTTACTCTTAACTTTTCTAAACCTAATCAATCTGTGTGGACACTCATCGTCAATATCTTCGTATAAGGAGGTGATCCAGCCCCAGGTTCCCCTAGGGCTACCTTGTTACGACTTCACCCCAGTCATGAACCACAAAGTGGTAAGCGTCCTCCCGAAGGTTAGACTACCTACTTCTTTTGCAGCCCACTCCCATGGTGTGACGGGCGGTGTGTACAAGGCCCGGGAACGTATTCACCGTGACATTCTGATTCACGATTACTAGCGATTCCGACTTCATGGAGTCGAGTTGCAGACTCCAATCCGGACTACGACGCACTTTTTGGGATTCGCTTACCATCGCTGGCTCGCTGCCCTCTGTATGCGCCATTGTAGCACGTGTGTAGCCCTACTCGTAAGGGCCATGATGACTTGACGTCGTCCCCACCTTCCTCCGGTTTATCACCGGCAGTCTCCCTGGAGTTCCCGACATTACTCGCTGGCAAACAAGGATAAGGGTTGCGCTCGTTGCGGGACTTAACCCAACATTTCACAACACGAGCTGACGACAGCCATGCAGCACCTGTCTCAGAGCTCCCGAAGGCACTCCTGCGTCTCCGCTGGATTCTCTGGATGTCAAGAGTAGGTAAGGTTCTTCGCGTTGCATCGAATTAAACCACATGCTCCACCGCTTGTGCGGGCCCCCGTCAATTCATTTGAGTTTTAATCTTGCGACCGTACTCCCCAGGCGGTCTACTTAACGCGTTAGCTCCGAAAGCCACGGCTCAAGGCCACAACCTCCAAGTAGACATCGTTTACGGCGTGGACTACCAGGGTATCTAATCCTGTTTGCTCCCCACGCTTTCGCATCTGAGTGTCAGTATCTGTCCAGGGGGCCGCCTTCGCCACTGGTATTCCTTCAGATCTCTACGCATTTCACCGCTACACCTGAAATTCTACCCCCCTCTACAGTACTCTAGTTCACCAGTTTCAAATGCAGTTCCGAGGTTGAGCCCCGGGCTTTCACATCTGACTTAATGAACCACCTGCATGCGCTTTACGCCCAGTAATTCCGATTAACGCTCGCACCCTCCGTATTACCGCGGCTGCTGGCACGGAGTTAGCCGGTGCTTCTTCTGTTGCTAACGTCAAGAGATAACGCTATTAACGTTACCCCCTTCCTCACAACTGAAAGTACTTTACAACCCGAAGGCCTTCTTCATACACGCGGCATGGCTGCATCAGGCTTGCGCCCATTGTGCAATATTCCCCACTGCTGCCTCCCGTAGGAGTCTGGACCGTGTCTCAGTTCCAGTGTGGCTGATCATCCTCTCAGACCAGCTAGGGATCGTCGCCTTGGTGAGCCATTACCTCACCAACTAGCTAATCCCACCTAGGCATATCTTGACGCGAGAGGCCCGAAGGTCCCCCTCTTTGGCCCGTAGGCATCATGCGGTATTAGCCATCGTTTCCAATGGTTATCCCCCACATCAAGGCAATTTCCTAGGCATTACTCACCCGTCCGCCGCTCGACGCCCATTAACGCACCCGAAGGATTGTTAGTGTCGTTTCCGCTCGACTTGCATGTGTTAGGCCTGCCGCCAGCGTTCAATCTGAGCCATGATCAAACTCTTCAATTTAAAGTTTTGATTACCTAAATTAATAGGTGTGACTCAACGAATACTGACTTCAAAACTATTATTCATGTAAACATGAACATGTAATTCTAAAGCTATTACCATTCCAACAGAATGGTAATGAATTGACTGTGCCAAAATTAAGTAAACTTAACTTTGTATTGGTCACTCAGTTCATTGAAATCAATGTTGTTACCGAAGTAACTGTTTTATCTAACGATAAAACGTTTTGATATTCATCAACGAGTGCCCACACAGATTGATAGGTTTAAATTGTTAAAGAGCGCTAGCGTTTTGTGATTTGCATCTCAATCGCTAGGGGTGCGTACTATACCTGCACCGCTTAGAGAGTCAAGGGTTATTTTAAACTCCTTTTTCTCTACCGATTTCACTGTGTGACTTTCGTCTCACTCCGTGTCGGTGAGGCGGCATTATAGAGAGATCGACATAGAGCACAAGGGATTTTTTTGAATAAAAGTTTTGTTCGCCTAAAAAGCCACCAGAACCACATTTTTCGAATAAAAACTAAACATTTGAGACGTATCACAGCAATACATTGGAAAAATGGAAGCCATGAACGTAAGATTCATGTATCTATTTTGTTAAGAGTAGATGTGTCTATTTCGTTTATTAATATGTAGTATTCCGATATGAACTCAAAAAAATCGATGTTGTTAATTGTCGCTCTAGCTGTTCTAGGTGGCATTATTTTCTCTCAGGTAGATATATCGCCTGCAATTACCTTTATCCTTGGTGTCTTGGCTTCCGCTTTTGTTGTTAACTTTTCAAGCACCGACTCAAAATCAGATTCAGAACCTAAGGCATCAACAAAAACACTTTATGTAGGTAACCTTCCATACAAAGCGAACGAGTCACACGTACGTGAACTATTCTCTGAGTATGGTGAAGTATTTGCTGTTCGTTTAATGAAAGACAAGCGAACAGGTAAAAGAAGGGGCTTTGGTTTTGTTGTTATGGCGAGTAATGATGTGAATCATGCAATCTCTGCACTTAACGATAAAGATTACATGCAACGAACTTTAAAAGTACGAGTTGCAAATGATCCTAAACATCCTGAAACGGACGAATCTGAACTGAGCTAAACCCTAACTGCTTTAACATTCTATTTAGTGCACTTTCTTTTTTAGGAAGTGCACTACAAAAAACCTCACGCACTCCCCCTTCTTTATCACTACTTTCCAAGTCCAATAAATCTTGAACTCGCTTCGCAATCGCTTTGCCAGAATCAACCAATAAAACACTCTTACCTAGGACTTGTTGAATCTCAGATTTTATCAGCGGGAAATGTGTGCATCCTAAAACGGCCACATCAATTGTGTTGATCATCGGTTGAAGGATGAGTTGCAGCTCTTCAAGGTCAATCGTCTCCCCCCTGAGTTTGTCTTCGGCCATATCCACCAGCCGAGTAGAACCTAAAAGCTCGACTCTTTTATTACTCGAGAAGTTTTTAATGAGATCATGTGTATATTCACGAGTGATCGTTGCGGGAGTAGCAATAAGACCTACCGCTTTATTGGCGAGGATGGAAGCAGGCTTGATTGCCGGGACAACACCAACAATAGGGATTAGGTTACTAGCACGAAGTGTAGGTAAGACAATCGTACTTGCTGTATTACAGGCTATCACCACAACATCAATCGCGTGGCTAGCCACAAAACTGGCAACAATACTTTGAACTCTGCGAATAAGTACTTGTTGATCAAGCTCGCCGTATGGGTAAGCCTCGTTATCGAATACATAGGTATAATTATGGTTCGGTAGTAATTGGCTTATCTCTTTATATACAGATAGACCACCCACTCCAGAATCAAAGACTAATATATTTTTTTGTAGACTATCCGACACGACGATTACCTGTAATTAGTTCCGCAGCAATGATACCCCTTCGCTTAGTTTTCGCCAATCCTCACTCTATATAATGCAAGCTTGATAGCGTTGATGAACAAAACGCTCACCTTGTTCTACATTTTCTAACTCTATCTTAAGCTTTCCTGTAAAACATGGTGCTGACGTCACTAGAGTATGGAACTCACCATCTTCACCACATGGATCGACATGACTCGGTAAACTGTCTATTAGTTCAGGCGTGTATTGTTGCCCGCAATAGCCAGCATCTAATGACTCACTATCAACCGTGACGAGAAAGGTTTCAATTCCTCTGTTTAATATCTCACTAGCTAAATCCTGACTACTCTCTCCCATTAGGGGAAATACACACTCCCAACCCGCTGGTTCTATGTAGCTTCTTCGATAATCGGCAATGCCATTACAAAACATGTCTCCAAACGCGACCGCGTCGATTGATAAGCCAGACCCTTTTAATGCTGAGACAATCGTACTTTGGTAAATCTCATTGCTTGGGAACACTTCCGGAAGCTCTATGGTAATGAGTGGCAAATCGATTAATTGCGCCTGCATGGCAACAACTTCGATCGGAGTCACTTGGAAAGGGACTTCATCTCCAACATATGTAGTATAGAGAGCAACAACTTCATATTCAGAGCTTTCAAGTAGACGCTCCAACGTTAACGTAGAGTCCTTGCCTGACGACCAACTTATGACTACTTTCTTTTTCATTGATATACCCAATAAGAAAAACCGCCCGAAGGCGGTTTAGGTGTTAATTAGAATTGGTAAGTAGCATTCACGTAATATGTACGCTCTGGTGATGGGTATCCACCAGCAGTCTCGTACTCTTCGTCAGTTAAGTTATCCACTCGACCATTTAAAGTAAGATTTTCATTCGCATAATAGTTAACTGAAACATCAAACAAGCTATATGCTGCAAGATCTTCAGAGAAGTCTGTTCGCTCACCTACGTATTGATAACCTAATGAAACATCAACCTCATCAAAACTAGCTACCGCATTATACTTATAGATCTCTTTAGCGCGGCGGACTAGCTGCTCACCTGATTGGTCTTCAGGGTCTTGAAAATTAGCGCTTACTTGATGGTTAATAAAGTATGTATCAAACCCTACGACCATTTCCACACCACGCAACTGGCTTTCACCATCTGTGTTGTAGTACTTACTCGTCGCATAGTTATAATCAATCAAGTCTTCGACATTTGTATCGTACCCAGTAATCGACCAATCTACGCCTTTAACTAGGCCACTAAAAGTCAACTCTACCGAATCAGCTTTTTCCGATTCTAGCTGCTCATTACCGTAGTAGCTATATAATTGATACAAGTTAGGCGCCTTGAAGGATGTACCATAAGCTGCTTTAACAACAAGCCACTCCGCATAACGATAGCCTACCCCTGTGTTGTAAGTGGCTTCGGTACCAAATTGCTCATTATCATCAACACGAAGGCTCAGTTCGCCAAACACTTTATCCGCGTCTGCATTTAATGCTGCAAAGTATGCAACATTCGTTCTGTCATATTCAGTATTCGAAGGCTTCACAATATAAGCTTCATCACGCCAATCTACACCGCCGCTTAGAGTCAGTGCCGAAGTCAGTTTGTATGAATTCACCCATTGAACATTTAGCTGTTCAAGCTCATCAGATATTGCTGACGCTGAGTTCTTGCCTAAAGACTGTTCGTAGTTCCAGTTATCTTGATTCTGATAGTTAACTAGGAAATCAGACTTAAGTTCACTGCCACTATATTTAACACCAGTAGCAAAGGTAGAGTTTTGCACCTCTGCTTCTTTGTAAGAATGGACTGGGTTGCCGGTATTAAAATCAATATACGAACCATCATATTGAGAGATAGTCTCGAACATGCGGAAGTTAGCAAAACCACTCCATTGCTGATCAAAGTTATGAACATAGCCAATAAGCGCATTACGCGATTCAAAGCCATGTCGATCACCATCATTTATTCCCTGCATAGGATGAACGTTGTATCCCTCATCGGAGTCGTAGCCAATAGATACGTTTAAGTGACCATTTTCACCAACCTTGGTACCACTAACAAAGCTCAACTCTTCGTAATCTAAGCTTCCCAAGCCCGCACTTACCGCCGTTTTTTCATTGTCAGAGTTTGCAACGGTAATAATATTGATAACACCGCCGATCGCTTCTGAGCCATACATAGCGGCACGAGCTCCTCGAACGTATTCCACACGATCAACGAATGTAATTGGTAACTGGCTAAAATCGACACCACCTTTTGCAGCTCGTGCAAAACGAATACCATCAATTAGAACAAGTACTTGATCAGAGTTAGCACCACGAACAAAGATCGAAGCTTGCTGACCTCGGCCTCCATTTTGTGAAACCTGGATACCCGTTAATCGTCTAAACACATCTGTTAGAGACTTAGCTTGAATTCGGTCGATATCTTGGCGCGTTACTACTTCAACTTGAGCGACAACACTTTCCGTGCTCTGCTCAAAACGGTTAGCCGTAACCACCATGGTTTCGTCGGCAGAGGCTTCTTGGGCGTGTAAATTGGAGATAGGTGAAAGCAGCGATGCTACGGCAACTGCTAAAAGGGACTTGTTCATATTATGATCCTAAATCGCGTAAATTCCTACCAAACCACATTGTATGGTTTAGCTGCTGGCAGGTATTCGGACTTAAGAGCACAACCTTATGGTTACCTCATATTCGACTTCCCACAAAAAGCTATTTGCAGTGTCTTATGAATATTTGTTCTCTTTTACCGCTGCGCGTCAGTTCTGGATTTACACCAGATTCCCTCTTCAGCCATCTATACATCTAAATGGCACCAGCTTGTCGGAGATAGTATTGGCCTATAAATCATTTGTCTAGTCTAAGATAGTTATAAGCTATAGTTTTCATGGCCGATTTACATTGAATGACTCTCAACACTGGACAAGCGCTTGTGATTGAATAAAATCTGCGCTCTTGATTTAAAAGCACGACAGCAAAAAGGCATAACAATGGCGAATTTAGATGTAAACCCGCAACGCTACCAAGAACAACTAGCAGAAAAGACTGAGCGTCTTACTGAGATGTTCTCACAATATGATGTGCCTGAGTTGGAAGTGTACGAATCTCCAGAACAACACTACCGCATGCGTGCTGAATTCCGCGTGTGGCATGAAGGTGACGATATGTATTACGTCATGTTCAATCAAGAGACCAAAGAAAAATACCGCGTAGACCAGTTTCCTGCAGCTAGCCGTCTTATCAATGACTTGATGCCTCTATTAACAGATGCAATGAAAGACAATCACTCTCTGCGCCACAAGCTATTCCAAGTAGATTTTCTTTCTACACTAAGCGGTGAGATTTTGGTGTCACTGCTTTACCACCGTCAATTGGGTGAGCAATGGATTCAAGATGCTAAAGCACTGAAGCAGCAATTGAATGATGAAGGTTTTAACCTGAACCTGATTGGTCGTGCGCGTAAGATGAAAATCGTATTGGATCGCGACTACGTCATTGAAAAGCTAGACGTAAATGGTGACAGCTACATCTACCAACAAGTAGAGAACAGCTTTACTCAACCAAACGGTAAAGTAGCAGAGAAAATGCTTGAGTGGGCTGTCGACTGTACTCAAGACAGCAAAGGTGACCTATTAGAACTTTACTGTGGTAACGGTAACTTCTCATTAGCATTGGCACAGAACTTCGAACGTGTACTGGCAACAGAACTAGCGAAGCCATCAGTAGAGTCAGCGCAATACAACATTGCGGCGAACAAGATTGAAAATGTTCAGATTATTCGTATGTCTGCGGAAGATTTTACCGTAGCAATGGAAGGCAAACGTGAGTTCCGTCGTCTACAGCAAGCGAACATCGATCTTAAGAGCTATAACTGCAACACTATCTTTGTTGATCCACCGCGTTCAGGTATGGATGTTGATACTTGTAAGATGGTTCAAGGCTATGAGCGCATCATGTACATCTCTTGTAACCCTGAGACACTGAAAGATAACTTAGACATTTTAAGCGAAACACACGACATCACTCGTTTTGCTCTGTTTGACCAGTTCCCTTACACCCACCACATGGAAGCGGGCGTGCTGTTGGAACGCAAAGCGTAAATCATGATTCAAATCTCTAAGCGCTCGTGATGAGCGCTTTTTATTGATATCGCTATACAGCCAACTTCAAGTCCGTGGTTTGAGTTCCACCATATTGCCTTCTGGATCTTCTATATAGGCAGAATACCCAAAACCTTGCGCACCATAGCGCTCTGCAAACTCGGTAACTTGAATATCGTGTTTGTACAGATAATTGACCAACTCTCGCTCATCAAAAGCCGCTATTTGCAGACAAAAATGGTCGAGGTTTCTTCCGTCTTGTTGCGGCGCCTTGCCGCCAAGCTTTCCTAGCTCGCTATCGACGACGACTAAGTCAATGATTGACTCCCCCGCCCTTAATTGCGTCAACCCTAAGTCTGGCAATTCCCTTTCAATAGGACAACCCAGCACCTGTTGGTAAAAATAGAGCATCGCCTCACGGTTTGATGTCCGCAATACAATATGGTCAATGGCCTTTACCTCTATCATGCAGTTTCTCCTTATAACACGCACACTTCCCTAGTATAGGTAACATTGTGTACAAAAAAGGCCTGGCGATAAAGCCAAGCCTTTCTTTCACTATTTACCAAGCGAAGTGCTGAGGTTATTCAGCTTAAGTTGCTTTGCCGATAAAACCGAGCTTTTTTCCTACCCAAGCTAACAGCAACATCGCAACAATAATCGCAAAGAAGTTTGAGCCCGCATCAGGATATTGTGCTTTGACAAAAGCCGAGTGGCCAAATGCACCAACAAAGAAGCAAGCTAAACCTACCAATGGAATATCTTCAGAGACTGGGTTAGTTAGATACTCCTGGTAAAGTGCTTGTACAGTCAACACTAAAGCAATAAGCGGGAAAATAGAGAAGCCCACTTCGCTCATTGTGACCCAAGACAACAGCGCATCACCACACACACCGGCAACAACAGCTAGTACGAGTGTTTTTCTTTCAGAACCACGGTTTACAGTATTATTTTCATTCGACATTATTCAATCCCGCCTTTTAATCGGTTACGTTCACGTTCTTTACGATACCAAAAAGCCCCTTTGGCCATCATTCGCAATTGCATGATCAAGCGATCAGCCAATTCATCTCGCTGACGTCGATCTAAATCTAGTGCTTCTGCCCCTGAGTTAAAAACCAATATGACGGAGGCTTCAGCTTGAGTAAAAGCTTCATCTCTTGTCATGCCAGTCGTAATCAAATATTCGGTTAACTCAGCAGAGAAGTGCTGTATTTCACGAGCTACCGCAGCACGAAACTCAAATGAAGTCCCTGAGCGCTCTCGTAATAACAATCTGAATACGTTTGGACTGCTTTCAATGAATTCCATAAAGGTTTCAACCGATGTGCGAATCACACTGCCTTCTTTTACTATACGCTGACGAGCTTGACGCATTAATTGACGTAATAATAAGCCACCTTCATCAACCATGGTTAAACCAAGCTCATCCATGTCTTTGAAATGACGATAAAAGGAAGTTGGGGCTATTCCAGCCTCACGAGCAACTTCTCTCAAGCTTAGGTTGGAAAAACTACGATCGGCGCTGAGTTGGCTAAATGCTGCATCAATTAAGCTACGACGAGTTTTTTCTTTTTGCTGTGCGCGAATGCCCATTGGTTTCATATTTTATCAAATTCTTCTTTTACAGCCTAAACAGGCATGTCTAATACTCTCTTCAATATAACATAACGCGAATCACTTATTTATATAAGGCACTCTGGTTATATAAGACACTCAACATACCTCTTTGTTCACGTACCGAAGTAAATACGCTCGAACAAAAAATTTCAATCTCCACACTGTGATTTGGAGACATACAACATACCAAATGTTATTTTTTTTAGAACACTGCGTGATCCCACCGACTCTCTGATGTCCTTTTCATGTACCCAAGAACAGAATCAGTTAAAATCTCACTAAAGCAATGTTAATTAAATATAACAAGGAAGATATCTATGCCGCACTCCAACCACTTTGATGTAATCGTAATTGGTAGTGGCCCCGGAGGAGAAGGGGCAGCGATGGGATTAACCAAAGCAGGGTTGAATGTTGCAATCATTGAGAAAGAGAGCAGCGTTGGTGGTGGTTGCACCCATTGGGGAACCATTCCTTCCAAAGCACTGCGTCATGCTGTAAGTCGTATTATTGAATTCAACAGCAACCCGCTGTTTTGTCAAAATAACAAAAGCATCCACTCTACCTTCTCCAGTATTCTGGGCCATGCTAAATCAGTCATCGATAAACAGACTCGACTGCGCCAAGGCTTTTATGATCGCAACCAATGTACATTGGTGTTTGGTTCTGCACGTTTTATCGATACCAACACTATCTCTGTCATGCAAAGCGATGGGACAGAAGAACATTACAGTGCTGACAAGTTTGTAATCGCAACGGGTTCGCGACCTTATCAGCCAGATAATGTTGATTTCTTGCATGAACGTATCTACGACAGCGACTCGATTCTTTCTCTTAAGCACGACCCACAACACATCATTATTTATGGCGCTGGTGTTATTGGTTGTGAATACGCCTCAATCTTCCGCGGTTTAGGTGTAAAAACCGATCTCATCAATACTCGTGACCGCCTACTCTCATTCCTAGACAATGAAACGTCTGATGCGCTTTCTTACCACTTCTGGAACAGCGGTGTTGTGATTCGTAACGATGAAACCTTTGAGAAAATTGAAGGTACGGACGATGGCGTTATCATCCACCTAGAATCTGGCAAGAAAATGCGCGCGGATTGCCTACTGTATGCCAATGGTCGAACAGGTAATACCGATAAACTGAATCTTGGTGCAGTTGGCTTAGAAGCCGACTCTCGTGGACAAGTATCCATAAACACCAATTACCAAACCAGCGTTGACCATGTTTACGCGGTAGGTGATGTGATTGGTTACCCCAGCTTAGCGAGTGCTGCTTACGACCAAGGTCGATTTGTCGCACAAGCGATCGTCAAAGGTGAAGCAGAACACCACCTGATTGAAGACATCCCCACGGGGATCTACACCATCCCTGAGATCAGCTCTGTGGGTAAAACCGAGCAAGAACTCACGGCTGCGAAAGTACCTTATGAAGTGGGACGTTCTTCATTCAAACACTTAGCTCGCGCTCAAATCGCAGGTAAAGATATTGGTAGCTTGAAGATCCTATTTCACCGTGAAACCAAAGAGATTTTAGGTATCCACGTATTTGGTGAGCGTGCTGCTGAAATCATCCATATAGGCCAAGCAATCATGGAGCAGAAGGGTAAAGCCAATACCATTGAGTACTTTGTGAATACGACGTTTAACTACCCAACAATGGCCGAAGCTTATCGTGTTGCAGCCCTTAACGGACTTAACCGTTTGTTCTAAATAAAGAACCAACAAGAGCATTTGACCACCCATAGGCCAAATACATAAACAGCAAGCCACGCGCTTGCTGTTTTTATTTAAGATACTGAATAATATAATAGTGATAGTCATTAGATCATGATGTTCTAAATGCTATTTTACCTGTACAGCCTCTATTTATTGCTCTCTGAACTGAGCTACCTAAGTAAGCTAAGCGAGAAACTCACCCTTCTTCCACTGACAAACAAATAAAACACCAAGGCCAATCCCACGCATCGCCATAAAACTCAGCATCGCGAGCCACAACGCATGGTTTTCTAAACCTGAAGCTAAGTAGAAAATCGCAAAGAAACTGCAGGTCGCAACGAACATGCTATTGCGCATATCCTTACCTTTGGTTGCTCCAACAAAAATACCATCCAACAAGAAACACCACATAGAAACCAGCGGCATCGCAATCAACCACGGCAAATACACTTGAGCTTGGCTCTTAACGTCTGGGATTGTGGTGATCATATTAATCAAGCTAGACCCTGCAATCGCGAACACGATAGTGAGCACTAAACAAATATTGAAGCTCCAAAAGAAAGTACCAATCAAAGACTGATTTAACTCATCTTTATCTTTCGCGCCAATCGCTTTACCCACCATGGCTTCCATTGCATAGGCAAAGCCGTCCATCCCATAAGAGATGATCATCAAGAAACTCATCAGTACCGCATTGGCTGCCACCACATCATCACCAAAGCTTGCGCCTTGGAAGGTCATGAAAGTGAAAGTCGCTTGTAGGCACAATGAACGCAGAAAGATATCGCGATTCAATTTGACAAAACGACTCAAGCCTTGACTGGTTTTCTTAACTAAATCCCATGGCGAAGGCAGTTGTCTCTTCATCCAGATTCGATAAACACAAACTAAGCCAAAGGTAAGACCCGCATAGTCCGCTATCACCGATGCCAACGCAGCGCCTTCAACTTGCCAACCGAGTCCAATCACAAATACGATATCTAAAACGATGTTGGTGATATTAGTGATGATTACCATCCACATGGGTGCTTTGGCATTCTGGGTTCCGAGTAGCCAACCTAAAATTACAAAGTTAGTTAGTGCAGCGGGCGCACTCCACGCTCGAATTGAAAAATATTGCTGACCGTAGTGTTTCACTTGTTCACTAGCACTACTTAAAGAGAAAACGAGATCCGCGACCAAGCTATGTAAAAGCAAGAAGACACCAGCAAATCCCAAGGCCATGGTCACACCTTGCACGAGAACCAAACCAAGCTGTTTGCCATCGTTCGCCCCATAAGATTGCGCGGCGAGCCCCGTTGTCGACATACGCAGAAATCCGAGCAACCAAAAGGTTACACTAATCATGGTGCCACCTAATGCCACACCTCCTAAATACCAGGAGTGCGCTAAGTGACCGATAACCGCGGCATCAACTAAACCCAGAAGTGGAACGGTAATATTGGAAAGAACCATCGGGATCGCGAGTAACAACACCTGTTTATGCACGGCTTGATTAGATAGTGTTTGAAAAATAGTTTGGGAGTTAGATAGCTTCACGATCACCTCTTCGATTAGAGGCGATAGTTTAACCTAGTGGATGTACTTTCACTACGTTGCGAGGTTTTACTTATCTTTTACTTATAACGAGGCGTGTATTACGCGCTCTAAAGGGCAGAGTTGTTAGCATTACCATTTGATGAGGACTAATTGCGGAGTTAAACGTTTTTTGACCTGAGAGATCTTACACAATAATCGCTGCCACAACTTCCAACGATTACATTGTTGGTCTAGTGGAGAAAACGCTTTTACCCACTGGGCCCATGGTAGCCAATTTAGAATACTGTCGACTGGAGAAGACAAGCCATGTGCATAGTCACCAGAACCAAGTTTTTTCCCTAGAGTGCTCGAACTCTTGTCTCCCGCTAACACTAAACACGCATGGGCATGAGTAAAGTAGCGGCTCAAAGACTGAATAAAGTGCGCGGCCTGTTGTTCATTACAGTCAAGCAGAGCATGTTCACACACCACCATCACTGAGGCTTGCTCTGGGATGTTAAGTTCATCTAACCAAGTTAGGTCATCAACAGAGCCGCACTCTAAACGATAGCGTTCATTTTTGTGGAACAAGCGTTGCCGCCAAACTAGATTTTCCGTTACATCCAATTCTACCCAATGACAGCGGCCATTATCTAAACGGTAGAAACGGGTATCGAGCCCTGCTCCCACGTTAATAATCCAAGCATCTGAGTTGTGAGATAAGAACTGTTGAACTTGAGAATCACAAAGTTGAGTCAGTGTCGCATAAAGGAGTTGTTGTTGGTCGAGTTCACCGGTAAGACATTCTGGTGCCAATTGGCAACGCTTACAGGCTTGCGCTCCGATAGGATCATAAACCAAGCCATCATCGGCAAGACTTTCGCGGCTGCGAAACCAAAGATGTTGAACGAGATTCGTCGGAACTTGAAATTCTTGATGTGCAGACCCTTGATAAGAATCAGCCTTTTGATCAAAGGAGCGCGACTTACGAATAAGCGGCTTAATTTGAGGTTTGGTTGGGTTTGGCATCATCATCTTCCTTGTATCTCGACAAAGAAGATGATAATGAATATCAATTACAATAACAAGTTATTGAGAATAAATATCAATAAGCTATTTGCATTGATTACATCCAGTCGGTGTTGCGAATGATACCAACCGCGAGCCCTTCAATAGATAAGTGTTGAGACGCTAGATCGACATGGATTGGAGAAAACTCTTCATTTTCAGCATGTAACAGAACCGTTGCACCTTTACGTTCTAGGCGTTTAACCGTTACATCATCATCGACACGAGCAACGACAACCTGACCATCGCGAACATCTTGAGTTTTATGAACAGCCAGTAGATCACCATCCATAATACCGATGTCTTTCATACTTTCACCATTTACACGGAGTAAGAAGTCAGCCTGTGGTTTAAACATGCCAGGGTCAACTTGGTAGTGCATTTCTACATGTTCTTGAGCCAGAATAGGCTCACCAGCGGCAACCTGACCGATTAATGGTAAACCTTGTTCTTCGTTTGCTGCATCTTCAAGCAAAATACGAATACCGCGAGACGCACCCGGGATAATCTCAATCGCTTCTTTACGAGCAAGAGCTTTCAAATGTTCTTCTGCTGCATTAGCAGAACGGAAGCCTAATTCACGTGCAATTTCTGCACGCGTCGGTGGCATTCCGGAATCTTCGATCTTACTTTTGATAAGGTTAAAGACTTGTTGCTGGCGGGGCGTTAACGGCTTCATGATTCACCTGTCTTTTTATACAGTTGACTGTGAGTATATCCAGTAACTGAACAAAAGCAAAGCAATTGGTTGTTTTTAGTTCATTTTAAGCGAATTACAAAAACAATATATCTAGCCACACGTAACCCGCTAACACTAAACAGATAAAAACCGCTGCCGAACCGACATCTTTTGCCATTCCAGATAGCTCATGATGTTCACTACCAATCCGATCAACGACCGCTTCAATCGCAGTATTTATTAGCTCGACAACCATCACCAATACGATGGCAGAGATCATCAAGATTCGCTCAACCTGGCTTACGTCTAGGTAAAACGCCAGTGGGATAAGTACAGCTGCCAGCAACACTTCTTGTCGAAATGCAGCTTCGTTTTTAAACGAACTCGTAATGCCCTGCCATGAAAAGCCTGCAGCTTTAACGATACGTTTGAATCCTGTGCTTGATTTTTTAGTCATTTTTAACTCTATACTCAATCAGTCGATGAATGATTTTCCACAAACTTAACGTCAATATGACTATTTCCATTAAAAGGTTAGACCAGTTTCTGGTATTCTTGCATCGATTAAATTTACGCCTAGGCTTACCCCTATTTCACTCATAGGATTTATCCTTTCATCATAGAAATAGCGATACGCTTAAGCACATTGAAATAACTATTGAGGCAGTGAACCTATATGTCTTCTGGACAATCTTTTTCACGTTCATTAATGAAGCTACCTTTATCCTTATTGGTAAAAGGCACATCAATCCCTTCAAACCCGGTTGAGGATTTGAACATTGATTTAGGCAAACCGATTGTATACGCCTTACCGTTTCGCTCAAGTGTAGACATGCTTACATTGCAAAAACATGCACTTGAATTGGGGCTACCTGATCCGTTGAGCAAGCTTGAAATCAACGGTAAATCACTGCAACGCTACGTTTTTATCTCTTCTCGCAAAACTTTACTGCAAGACGATGATTATGTACCAAGCTCTTCAATTGAAGTTTTCTCGGAGCTGCTTTCACTGCATGCCGAAGACTCTGAGCTTGATGTTCAAGTTATCCCTGCCACTGTGCTGTGGGGACGTAAACCCGGTAGAGAGAATAACCAGAAGCCTTACCTACAAGCAATGAATGGCTTAGAGAAATCAAAAGCCGTATTGCTGGCAGGCCGTGACTGCCTAGTTCGCTTTAGCCCTGTGGTTTCTTTACGTTACATGGCTAACTCTCACGGTACCGACAGCACCATCGCTCATAAATTAGCGCGCGTGGCGCGTATTCACTTCTCTCGCCAAAAGTTAGCAGCATCAGGGCCGAACCTACCCAGCCGCCAAGCTCTTTTTAACCGCCTACTGAAGTCAGAGGCGATCAAAAAGGCAATTGAAGATGAAGCAAAATCAAAGAACATCTCGGTCGAGAAAGCGAGCAAAGAAGCTCAAGACATCATGGATGAGATTGCTGCTAATTTTTCTTACTCACTGATTAAGCGTGGAGAGAAAGTGCTTGGTTGGCTATGGAATAAGTTGTACCAAGGCCTACACATCAACAATGCTTCAACGGTTCGAAAACTGGCTCAAGATGGCCACGAAATCGTTTATGTACCTTGTCACCGTAGCCATATGGACTACCTACTGTTGTCTTATGTTTTGTATCATGAAGGCATGGTGCCTCCGCACATCGCCGCGGGCATCAACTTGAACTTCTTCCCTGCCGGCCCTATTTTCCGCCATGGTGGTGCGTTCTTTATTCGTCGTAGCTTCAAAGGCAACAAGCTGTACTCAACTATTTTCCGTGAATACCTAGCAGAGCTGTTTGCAAAAGGTTACTCGGTAGAATACTTCAGTGAAGGTGGCCGTTCTCGTACTGGTCGTTTGCTACAAGCTAAAACCGGTATGCTAGCGATGACGATTCAGGCCATGCTACGTGGTATGAACCGCCCAGTAACTTTGGTTCCTGTATACATCGGTTACGAACACGTAATGGAAGTAGCGACTTACGCCAAAGAGCTGCGTGGCAAACGTAAAGAGAAAGAAAACGCCAGCCTGGTGATTCGTACTCTGCGTAAACTGCGCAACTTTGGTAAAGGTTATGTCAACTTCGGTGAGCCGATCCAACTGAACCAATATCTAAACGAACACGCACCAGAGTGGACCAAAGATATCGACCCAATGGGGGCTGGTAAACCACAATGGATGAACCCAGTGGTTAATGGTTTGGCAACTAAGATGATGACGCATATTAATGATGCAGCAGCGACCAACGCTCTAACTCTTTGTGCAACCGCTCTACTCGCTTCACGACAACGTGCATTATCTCGTGACTCTTTGGTTTCTCAGATCAACTGTTATCTGTCTTTGCTGAAAAATGTACCTTACTCTAATACATTCACGGTACCAAAAGACAGCGCTGAAGATCTGGTCAAACACGCTGAATCACTGAACAAGTTCCTGATCGAATCAGATTCAATGGGCGATATAGTTTCACTCGATCGTCACCAATCTATTCTGATGACGTACTACCGTAACAACATCATTCACTTGTTCGCTCTACCGTCGTTAATTGCTCAAATGACGATTCGTCAGCGTGGTCTATCGATTGAAGCTATTCAAAAGAATGTTGCTGCACTCTACCCATTCTTGAAGAAAGAGTTGTTCCTAAGCTACGACGAAGACAAGCTTGAAGGTGTGGTTTCAAACATCATTGAAGAGCTAGTCAGCCAAGGTATGCTTGTTGTGTCAAACAACGAAGTCACCATCAACCAATCAAACAGCCAAGCACTGATGCTATTAGGTCGTACGATTACAGAAACGCTGCAGCGCTACTCTATTGCTCTAAACCTATTGGCAGAAAATCCTGAACTGGATAAATCTGATCTGGAAACAAAGAGCCAAGACATTGCACAGCGCCTTGGTCGCTTACATGGTATCAACGCTCCAGAGTTCTTCGACAAAGGTGTATTCGCATCGATGTTCGCGACACTGAAACAGCAACAATACCTAGATAACGATGGTAACTGTGATTTAGAAAAGACTCAGCAATTCGCTAAACTTCTTTACTCTATGCTCTACCCAGAAGTGCGTATTACTATTCAAGAGAGCATCCACCAAGTAGAGTAATCTTTCAGCTAATATTCGCTTTAATCACTAGACTGAAACGATCAAAAAAGGCACCAAATAGGTGCCTTTTCATTTTGAGTCAAGCAACTCAAAAAAGCTAAGTTTTACCAGAAGGTAATGAACAAACCGACAGTTACTGCCATCCCAACATAGTTGTTGTTGAGGAAGGCTTGGAAGCATAGATCTCGGTCGCGATGACGCATCAAGTGCTGTTGGTACACAAACAAGCCCCCTACCGCTAACAGAGCCCAATAAAAGATATCACCCAGATGGTAATGCATGCCCACAGCAATCAACATCGTCAGTGTTACTAACTGCAAAAAGCCAACGATAAGCTTATCGAACCGGCCAAACAAAATAGCTGTCGACTTAATGCCAATCTTAAGGTCGTCATCTCGGTCGACCATGGCATATTGTGTGTCGTAGGCAATCGTCCAAAATGCATTCATTATAAAAATAAACCAAACAACACTTGGTAGCTCATTGGTTTGTGCCGCCCAAGCCATTGGTATTGCCCAGCTGAAAGCCAACCCAAGGAACAATTGTGGAAGATGGGTAAAGCGCTTCATGAACGGATAAATGAAAGCTAAGCCAACTCCGATAAAAGACAATTTGATGGTCAGAGGGTTCATAGTTAGCACCAACAAGAATGAGACCACAGCCAGTGCTAAAAAAAGTAATATGGCTTCTCTACTAGAAACCAAACCTGAAGGCAATGGACGCTGCTTGGTTCGTTTTACATGACCATCTACTTTACGATCAGCAAAATCATTAATCACACAACCAGCTGAACGCATCAGCACCACACCTAAGACGAAAACAATCAAAACATCAAAGTCAGGCATGCCTTGCGCGGCGATAATCAACGACCACAAGGTCGGCCAAAGAAGTAGCAAAGTACCAATTGGGCGATTCATTCGTGTTAATTGCCAGTACGCCTTCGCTTTGGTGGCAAGCATTTACACACTCTCCTTAGAGTAAATGGGGGATGTTGGCAAAAACAGTTCTGCAACGAGCATAGGCTTGTGATTCATCCATAAACGAGAACGACGAGCGAGCAATCGCTCTTCGCCTACAATAACCCAACCAACTTGCAACGCATCTCGTTTTACGTTTTCGGCATTAAACACGGTGAGACCGAGCGGGACGTTCCCTTGTTGAGATAAGTCTGAGTGTTTATCTTCTAGAGTCACTCTGGGAATTAAGGTTCGACCTAGTACCCACGGCGCATCATCACCTTTTAAAATCACTTTACGTAGTAAGCAATCAAACGATGATAAAAGCTGTTCCTCATCGGGTTGCAGCATTGATTGATCTACAACTTGGTTATGAAGCAACTCAACCGATAAGTGCTGGCAGCTCCTTCCTAATTTGCGAGAAAGAGATCCTTGCTCCATAAGCCACTCTTTGGCGTTTTCATTAGGAAAATCAAATATTTCTGTGTTTTGCCAATCTACATTCATTAACGAATTAAGATACAGCGATATTGGCTGATTCATACTAGTATTCAATAGGTGACTTTACACGTACAATAAAGCTTCAATTTTCGAACAAACTCAAAGCGCTGTTGAATTGTAAACGTATTTAGATTTAGACCGCTCATTGTAACAAGACAAACGCGTTTCGAATATCGCGAATAAACTAAAGAAAAGTCACAAATATGCACAAACGTTATGTAGCCCAAGTATTTCTTGCGATTAGCCTACTCTTTTCAGCATCAAGTTTTGCTGAAGAGGAGTCTATATCTAAACTCGCTTACTTCACGCTAGAACCAGACCTGACAACCAACTTTTATACTAAAGGTAAAAAACTGGGCTATATCCAAGTACGCCTCGATATCATGGTTGCGAACAGCAATGATCTAGCTGCCATTGAGCATCACCAACCATTAATTCGCGATGCCGTGATTGAATTGCTTGGTAAACAAAACGAAGAAACAATTAAATCTCTGTCTGGCCGTGAAGATTTGAGAAAGACCTTAGTTGAACACCTCAACAAGATTCTGCTGCCTGAAACGGGGAAAACCCTCATTGCTGACTTACTGTTTACCAAATATCTTTATCAGTAACGATGTAAAAACGAATCCTAATAAAAAAGCGGCTCACCTGGCCGCTTTTTGGTATCTATCAGTTGTCGGTAACTAATCACTCGCTCCTTGCTGAGCTAGGCGCTTTCATGGAATCAACTAAACCGATAATCACACCTGCGACTAAACCTGCCAAGTGAGCAGTATTTGCGATCGCCATGAACGGCTGCATGTACCCAAGAACTAACCACACTAACATAAAGCCGACGATCTGTTTTGGGATACCCAAACCAAATTGTGGAGCCTTCGCACCAACAACCCAGAGATAACCAACCAAAGCATATACCACACCAGACAGGCCACCGAAGTTCGCACCTTCAACCCAATATTGCCCAGCGCCAGAAAGCGCAGAAGAGACAGCAAAGATCTGAAGTAACTTGAAGCCGCCTAGCTTTTTCTCGATGTCTCCGCCTAACTGCCACCACCACAAAATATTAAATGCGATGTGCATAACAGAGAAGTGCAAAACAGCATGACTCAACCAACGCCACAACTGCCATTGTTGGCCATCAAGCGCTGGGAAATGTAAGGCATTGAAAATCGCCTGACCGAAGCCTATCTGCTGCAGAGCAAAAATAACCACACATACCAGCATGATGCTGAGCGTCACTGGGCCAGCTTTTGCTTTTATCATGCCCATGAAACTCGGGGTGTGATAATGAAAATTGCTCTTTCTGGTTTCCGCCATATCCCAAGACGCTGCTTGGTAGCGTTTATGGTTTGGCTCAGACAAGAAACGATTGAGCTCTGATTCCGTCTCGACCTGATACTGACTATCCGTCAGCCAAAGAGCAAAACGCCCCTCACCTTCAGGAGACATTTGAATAGGGATCTGGCGAGAAGCCATGTAATCAATAAATGCTTGAGCAAGACGCGGGTTGTCTAACACCATCAATCTAATCATTGTTATTTCCTATTCATGCTATAGAGACGCTTAAAGTGGTTAAAGTACTAAAGGCTATAACCCAGCGATCACTGGAAGTTCAGCACGATGCCAAGCTTCAAAGCCGCCATCAACACTATATACCTCTTCAAAGCCTTGGTTCACTAAATATTGTGCAGCACCTTGGCTACTAATACCGTGATAACACATCACCAAAATAGGCTGTTCGAACTCGACTTCATCCATAAAGGACACCATCGTATCGTTCGTAAGATGGTAAGCGGTTTTTGAGTGAGCAACCGCAAATGACTGCGGGTCACGTATATCGACAAGTCGAGCTTCGCCTTGTTCAATGAGGGCTTGAGCGCCTTTAACGTCGATATGTTTAAACTGGTCCATGACTCTCTCTTTTATGCTGATTTACTTTGCTGCCATTGTAACCTATCCCAAGGCCAACAATCACATCCACTTAATAAGGTTATCCACCAACGATCACTTTTACACCGTTTGTGGATAAACCTGTGGATTGCGTGAATAAAGTGTTTTTTAAAAAATAGATCCACAACATGTAGTAATGATCCTGATCTAACTGTGGGTTAGTTGAAACATATCCCCACCACTAAAACCCCTTCAAAGCCTTACTACACCCTGCTTTTAGACAGTTGACGAATAAACTTTTCACAGAGTTATCCACAAAATCATTTTGCAAATTTCGATCGCAAAATTTGAGAAATCGATCCGAAACAAAAAGGCCGAGATCTCTCGATCCCGGCCTTTTCAAAATTTAGCTTGCTAGCTCTACTATTAGATAGAAGCTAGATACTATTAGAAATCGCCAACGGCTTGTTTCAACTTCTTCATAGCATTTTTTTCTAACTGGCGAACACGCTCTGCAGAGATACTGTAGGTATCCGCTAAATCTTGCAGTGTTGCTTTGTTATCATCTAACCAACGTGAGCGCACAATATGCTGACTACGCTCATCTAAGCTTGCCAATGCTAGCCCTAAACGATTGTTGGTGTGTGATTCCCAGTTAGCCGCTTCAACCGTTTCAGCAACGTCTGACGCTTTGTCTTCTAGGTAGTAAACAGGGGCAGTATAAGCAGAGCCACCGTCGTCGTCGTCCATTGGCGCTTCAAACGTAGCATCTTGGGCCGCTAAACGAGATTCCATTTCTCGAACCTCTGAAGGCTCAACTCCCAATTCACGAGCAACGGTCTCAACTTCACCGTTATTGAACCAACCTAAGCGCTTTTTAGACTTACGAAGGTTAAAGAACAATTTACGCTGTGCTTTAGTGGTTGCGATTTTAACGATACGCCAATTACGCAACACGTATTCATGAATCTCAGCTTTGATCCAGTGAACAGCAAAAGAGACCAGTCGAACACCAACTTCTGGGTTGAAGCGCTTAACAGCCTTCATCAAGCCGATGTTACCTTCTTGAACGAGATCGGCCATTGGCAGCCCGTAGCCTGAGTAGCCTCTTGCAACGTGTACCACGAATCGTAAGTGGGAAAGGATTAAACCTTTCGCAGCATCGATCTCACCTTTGTAATGTAATCGCTCTGCAAGTCCACGTTCCTCTTCAGGCGTCAGCATTGGGTAGCTGTTCGCTGATCGGATATAGCTATCTAAACTATCTTGTGTGACTAAAGCCATTTGATACGCTTGGTTTGCCATTCGGTTCCTCATCAATCTCTGATCTGGAGTAATACATCTATTAAAACCCAACAATCTTGAACCTAAAATGAACAGGTTTCAAGGCGGGGGAAGTAATTATGCATAATCAATTCTTCTATACAAGGCAAAGTCTGGTTAAGAAGTGCCTATTTTTCGTCTAATTATGACTCTATTTTCCTAAACTGGTTCAATTTCTTTTAGGTGACGCTGCGCAGAGAGCTTCGCAGCCACACTACCAAGCAAGGTTCCAACGATCAAAAGCAGTAAAGACTCATCCCAACTCAGGCCTATTAACCTAAAGTGGCTATCATAAAGCTGCGCTAAATCGTCAACGGCACTGTTCAGCAATACAGTAATCAATGCCGTCATGACCCAAGCGCTAATCGCACCTAATACACCAAACCACATGCCAGCGTACAGGTATGGTCGAAGAATGTAGCTATCGGTCGCACCAATCAGCTTCATGGTTTGAATCTCTTCTTTATGTGCCAACACATTAAATCGCAATGTATTACCAATAATCAGAAATACTGCGCCTAACATCAAGACTGTTAAGGTAATAACAATGACAGCCGCTAAGGCTTTAATAGCATCTAATCTAGCTAGCCAATCTTCGTCTAAACGGACATCGGTCACTAACTCTTGTTCTTTAACGGTACTTGCCAACCCCTTAATTAAGGTATCGCTGTGCACATTTGGTGTAATCACCAACACGCCTGGCAATGAATAATCGTCTAGGACAGTCAGAGCATCTTCAAAACCAGAGTATTGGCTAAGATCTTCAAGCCCTTGCTGTGGAGAAATGTATTCCACCCGGTCAACTTGATCCCAATTTTCTATTTCATCTTTAAGTACCATCACCCTAGGCTCAGGGATACTATCCTCCACATAAGCACTAATTTGTGACGGGCTTGTGACGTCTTGAGCTACTTCACCAACGTTTTTTCCTAACAAATATAAGCAAGCAGGCATTGTCAGCGCCATTGAGATCACCGCTAACGTAAGCAAATTACCCAGCGGACGTTGCCACATTTGTGAGAACGATGACTTGGCTTGCTTCCAGTGAACAACAAAAAATCCGTCACTTGAAGTGCGGGTTTTAGCTCGGTTGGATTGAGGTTTCTTGATACGCTTATTCGCGGCCATAATCTTCAACCTCACTCAAAAAGCCTTGGTTTAACTCCAGGTGACGATATTGAGGGCGAGTATTCACTAACCCGATATCGTGCGTCGCTAGGATAATCGAGACACCCGCGCGGTTGAACTCTTCAAACAATCTCAACACACGATTCGATAACTCAGGATCTAGATTACCTGTTGGCTCATCCGCTAACAGTAGAGTAGGACGATTAACCACGGCGCGAGCAATACCCACGCGTTGTTGTTCACCACCAGAAAGCTGGCTTGGCAAACAACGGGCCTTGTCTAGTAGTCCGGTTTTATCTAGTGCAGCACTGACTCGGCGTTTTACTTCATTTTCAGAAATAGACTCAATACGCATCGGCAGGGCGACGTTATCGAAAATAGAACGATCCATCAGTAGGCGGTGGTCTTGAAAGACAATTCCTATGTTACGACGTAAAAACGGAATATCTTTGGCTGGGATACGAGTGATATCGTGATCGTTAAACCACACACGCCCATCGGTTGGACGTTCTATCGCACATATCAACTTCAGCAAGGTACTTTTACCAGCTCCAGAGTGCCCACCCAAAAAAGCCATCTCTCCACGTTTAAGATGAAAGTCCACTTTTTGGAGCGCTTGTCGTCCGCCTCGGTAGGCTTTACTCACTTGCTGAAATTTGATCACCGAAAATTCCTCTTACGATCACTCATATCAAATTTAAAACGGTAGCCGGTTAAGAATAAACCATCTGCCACACGCGTTATTCTTCACGACTAAATAGTGCTTCAATGAAGTCTTTCGACTCAAATGGACGTAAGTCATCGATACCTTCACCGACACCAATATAACGAATTGGAATCTGGAACTGGTCTGCAATTGAGAAAATCACACCACCTTTCGCCGTACCATCTAGCTTAGTGAGCGTAATCCCCGTTACCGGTGCGACTTCACTGAATAGTTTTGCTTGGCTGATAGCATTCTGACCAGTCCCAGCGTCTAGTGTTAGCATGATTTCATGCGGTGCAGAGTCATCAATCTTCTTCATTACACGAACAATTTTGCGTAGCTCTTCCATCAAGTTGCTCTTGTTCTGCAAACGACCGGCTGTATCAGCAATCACAACATCGACACCACGTGCTTTCGCGGCTTCAATCGCATCGTAGATAACAGACGCGCTGTCCGCACCTGTGTGCTGAGCGATAACCGGCACATCGTTACGCTGCCCCCAAACCTGAAGCTGTTCAACGGCTGCTGCACGGAATGTATCACCCGCCGCTAACATCACTTTCTTGCCTTCACTCTGGAACTGTTTCGCCAGCTTACCGATGGTGGTTGTCTTACCCACCCCATTCACACCGACCATTAAAATAACGTAAGGCGTTTTAGTCGTATCAACAACCAATGGCTGTTCCACTTGGCTTAAGATATCTGCCATCTCTTCTTTGAGCAGACCATAAAGCGCCTCACCGTCTTTTAGGTCATTGCGAGATGCTTTTTCTGTCAGATTTTCAATGATCTTAACGGTGGTATTCATACCCACATCAGCGATCAGAAGTTGCTCTTCTAGCTCTTCAAACAGCTCTTCATCAATTTGCTTGCCTTTGAACAAGCCAAAGAAGCCAGCACCAATGTTTGCTTTAGTACGACTAAGGCTGCGCTTAAGGCGAGCAAAGAAGCTTTCTGTTGGCTTCTCTTGCACTTCTTCAACCTTAGCTTGAGGAGCTACTTCTTCTTCCTGTTCTGCTTCTGCTTCTGCTTCTGCTTCTGCTTCTGCTTCTGCTTCTGCGGGAACAGGTTGCTGCTCTTCTTGAGTATCTTCAAGCGCTTGCTCTGATTCAGCAAGCTTAGATTCAACTATCTTAGATTCCACTGGCTTAGCGACTTCAGTTTCAGGCGCGACCTGCTCAGCCTCGACTGGTGATTCAACTTCAGTTTGCTCTTCAACGTTTTCTACGTTCGCTTCATTCTGCGTTTTTGGGCTTTGTTCTTCTTCACCAAAACCAAGCCACGATAATAATCCGCGCTTCTTTTTTTCCGTCATCCGAGGAGTTCCCTAGATCTACTAATTAACTGTATTGACTTAATGCACGTCGACTCTTTGCTATTGTTATACAATACAATCTTGTACAAACGAATAGTAAAGAAAAATGACAAAGCAGTGATAAGTTTGCTTTTAGCTTGATACACTTTGTCATTGCAAATTTATTTAATACTCGAACCCACTTAAATTGGGCTCGGTATAGTATCACTTTATTAGCGGTCAAAAAATCTATGGTAAGACGTCGCCAGCAAAACACATCACAAAAAAAGCCATCCGGGGGCTTTGTTCGAATTATTAGTGGCTCATGGAGAGGAAGAAAACTGCCTGTTCATGATTTAGAAGGCTTACGCCCAACCATTGACCGAGTAAAAGAAACACTCTTTAACTGGGTTGCACAAGATATCCCACACTCGACGTGCTTGGATGTATTTGCCGGTTCTGGTGGCCTAGGTTTTGAAGCAGCGTCTCGCCAAGCAAAAATGGTGACGCTGCTCGAAATGAATCAAAAGGCCGCCAAGCAGCTTTCTGATAATGCTAAAGAACTCAAAGCAGACAACATCAACGTAGTGAACACTGATGCTATCTCTTTTCTAAAGAAACCTGGAACTCCTTACGATATGGTTTTTCTCGATCCGCCATTTCGTAAAGGCTTACTAGCAGAGACAGTACAACTGCTTGAGAGCAATGGCTGGCTTGCAGATGATGCCATTATTTACGTCGAAACAGAGAAAGAGCTGCAACTCGAAGCTATGCCAGAAAACTGGGAATTGCATCGCGATAAGACGACTGGCCAGTCGAGTTACCGACTGTTCAATCGAACGACTGAAGAATAGGAGTTATTGAATGAATATCTTACTTCCACTAGCAAAAGCAGCCATCGCCTTTGTTTGGTTTGTCTTAATCGTCAATATTTTTCACCCATTCCCGGGTAATGCGGCGATTGCGCTTTATATCATGACAGCGTTCTTGTTCTTCATGCACGGCCTACAGATGCTGATCTTTATCGGTGCTTTTGGCGATAAAATTGAAATGTCGCGTTGGGAAAAATGGTCAATTCTGATTTTTGGAATCTTCGCCTTACTCGATATCCGTCGTAAACACATGATGTAATCGAGCTTAAAGATCAAATTTACACAGCTTACATACAGAAAGCATCCTTACGAAACAGTAGATACAAAAACGCCGCTCAGTTAAGCGGCGTTTTTTATTGAACGATGATAGCAATACTAGCCCATGTAACTCTTCACACCATCCAAGAACATTTGAGTCGAGAGCATAACTAGCAGCAAGCCCATCAAGCGTTCGACAGCTTTAAGACCTCTCTCACCCAGCACTCGTAAAAAGAAGCCATTAAACATAAGAATGAAGAAAGAGGCTCCCCATGCCAGTAGCACAGCAGCAGAAAGCTCTAACATGTTATCAGGGTGCTGTGTAGAAAGCAGAATCAATGCCGCAATCACTGATGGCCCAGCAATCATAGGGATCGCCATAGGTACGATGAACGGTTCCTCACCGGCCGCTAGACCAGTAATGCTGCCAGCACTTGGGAAAATCATCTTAATCGCGATAATAAACAGAATGATACCGCCAGATATACTTAAGGTTTCAGGTTGTACATGCAGGAAGTTCATAATGCTTTGGCCTGCAAACAAAAACAACAGCAAGATGACGAGAGCGAACATTAACTCACGAATAAGAACAATACGACGACGTTTTGGATCGAGATGCTTAAGGATAGAGAGTACGATTGGCAAGTTGCCAAGCGGATCCATAATAAGAAACAGCATGGTGGCTGCAGATAATATTTCCATAAGTTTGTCTCGAAAAACGTAAGTGCGCGGAAGTATAGCAGCCTCAACATTGATTTTCGAACACAGTAGCAAACTCGGTAATTTATACAGCCAGAAGAGTATTTATAGAGATACGTTTACCCTAAATGGTAAGGGAAGCAACAATAAGAGCATGTGCGAGAAAGTAACTGCCTGTTACCCAAAAATAGGCCCCCTTGATTGGGCTACGATAACAATTTAAAGCATACGCCAATGCGGAAATCAGCAATACGCTACAACCAACAAAACCAACCGCATGCGACAGTTGAGGATCCAGCAACCAGACCTCACCAGCAGCCCATGCCAGCTGAATAAGCACCATACCCATGATAACCACAGGAAAGACAAGTTTGTCTAAACGGGGTAATAATAAGAAGAAAGCGACGATACATGCCGCCAATAGCAATGCGAACAACCACCAGACCATTTCTCCCGACAGTTGTAACCAAAATGCTTTGCTGTAACAGAGTTGAGCCACCAAAAAACAAACAAAATACAGAGTACGTTTTTGAGTGAGAGAGTGAAGGACATCGGCAATCGCAGAGACAACCAACCCTGCCACCAACCAATAGGTAAAATCAGCGACGACAGACTGAGTTAAAGCAATGACCGCCAATAATACAAAGGTAAAGACCTTATACGATAAAGCCTGACCGATATGTCCATGTTTCGTTCCTGCTATTGCTCCAATACCAGACAAGGAAACCGCTAACCAACTCCACATACCATTTGCCCTATTGCTTTAAATCGTCGCCAGTCTAGGCACACGAGTGTTGATGTAAAGCCTCAGCCCTTCAAAATTGGATCTTGATTACGCTTCCACTAAAAAGAACCTCTTTAGATTGAAGTCGTAACAATTATCACTACGATCATGATTACTGGTTTAACATTAAAGCGATTTATCGAAAAACCCGCCTAAAAGTACATTACAACCTTCAGCATTCGATTTTGGTCATTTCTAGCCTATCGAAATCATGGTAAACCATCGAGTTTCGCTAATATTCATACTTAAAAAATAAAAACACCCCCATTAAAACCTAATAAATACATGAGATTAGCGTATAAAAAAACAAAATTGACAGACAAATAATAATTAAAGACAAGAGTTAACTCTTAAAGTAAGTAACTTGTTTTTTATCCCCATATTTGTCAGCCGCCTTCAAACTCTTTGTAAAAATTACCACCAAAACCAAGCCAAAAATGAAAAAATAAAACAAAAATCAAACATAGATACAACCAACCCCCATTAATACAGTTTAACAACCTTTAACAATATAAATCACAAAAACCAACCATTAAAAAACAGTAACTTAAAAGCAAACAGAACAAACATGAACCACAACGACCAAAATAAGAACACACCAAAAAACACAGTTAAATATAGAAAAACAAGAGGAAAAGTAACAGTTATCTATCACTTTTAAAGCCTTAGAAAGTAATTATTGATCTAAACCCATAAGTAATGCTATTCTTTAAAACATAGCGAAAGACAACCAAATTTAGGAGTAGTGTTATGATTTCATCTTCGCAAAAGCAAGGACTTGTAATGATCGCGGTAGTTGTAGGCCTCATGACGCTACCGATGATGTACTAAAGCAAGTTACAGATAAAAAAAAGGGACGCTTATAGCGTCCCTTTTTTGTTCAATTTTTCACTTAGAAAACAGGTGCAACTTTAATACATCCCAATTCGCATAATAGAAACCAGCAGCAGCTAAAGTCATTACCATCATAAGTAATATCGCAACTCGCCAAATAAAACGACCACTGCGTGGCGTCAGCTCCTTCTCACACTCGTTACACATCATTATAAATTGATGTTGATCTTCCAATTGAGCATCATGCTCATTCACTACCTTATTACGACATGTTGCGATATAACGCAGCTTGATTATCATATCGTGTGGTAGCCTTTCTTCACAGCTTGTTACAAGCTCATGCAGGCCTTCGCCTTCAGCGTGATAGTGTAGTCTCAATAATTTTTCTATATTGCGAACTCTTGTCACCACTTTTTCAATGTCGGTCATTTTGGCCTCCCGCTCCACACTATAATTCTAGTCGAGCATTTCCTTATTCTTATACAAAATCACTGTTATTTACGAGAGAAAGAGACAATAAATAACAATGCTTTAAACCAAACTGGCTATTAAATGTGAAGTCTACCGAAAAATAATCAGCTTAGCTTACAACAGTTCACGAATAGCGGCTTTCAACACACATATCGATTGCCGAAAGACTAGAATAACCACCTCAACAACATGGAGGTTATATGCCCAATTCACTCTTTTTTTCTATCTTTGCACTCGCAGTTCTAGCGGCTTGGGCATTTCTTGTTTTCTACCGAAAACACATGCAAGGCGAAAATGCACCAGAAAAGAAAGTGAACGTCACGGTACTAGATAAACAGTCCATCGACCTTCCTGACGTAGAACCAGGTCAAGAAGATCAAGAGTACTGGATTTACGTTCAACGAGGTGTCGTTGGTCCGAAACGAGAATTCCAAGTCGGCATCCACTACTTTCACGCGCTTAATCCAGGCGATAAAGGAACCCTAACCTATCAAGGTGATAAATTCTTGCACTTTGCATTGAAACGCTAATCGGAAGCTGTCTCAAACAATTATTTGACTTACTTCTACGGCAATAACCAGCGTGTTTTTTCGGACTTAGATACCAACCAACTCATCCATAAAGCCCCTGCGCCACTAATCACAATCCATAACGGAATAACCCAAGCAGGATGCCCTTGATACCAACCGAACGCTTTCATTGGCCATAAGAAGATAGGGTGCAGCAGATAGATACCCAAACTGTGCTTACTGATAAAACCAACCACTTGATTACTTTTTTCAGATAACCCTTCTCCAAAATAGCGACACAGCATAAACACCATACTTGCTGCCAATACGGTATTCAGCGTCTTGTAAGATAACCAACGGCCAACCGTGTACTCCTTAGCAATTAAGCTCGCATCAACCACCATGTAAACCGTGGTTAACAACGCCAGCGCACCGAGCCCTGCACTCACACCAACGGTGAACTTGTTAAGCGGTATTTTCTTGTACAACAGGTAACCCAATGGCAAGTAGCCAGTGTAAAGCCATAACTCATGACTCCATGGGCCATCAATTCTCAGTAAGAACAATAACGTCGTAAATAGCCACACCGCCGTGAATCCGTAAACAGCTTTGTCGCCATACTTTCTGACCATGATCTGTAAGAAAGGAATCACAAAGTAGAGCGGGATAAAGTAATAGAAGAAACCAAGATGGTAGTAGGTGTAATGGTGATAGCTATTGAGCAACACATCCCAACTTACGTCGGCGTCAAAGCCCAGCGCAGACCAACCAGACAGGTAGGTATAGAAAAGCGACCACACAATGAAAGGTATCAGTACCTTACCTAGGCGGCGCTTGAGGTAGTATTTGGCGTCAAACGGGCGTTGGTCGCTTAGCATCAAGGCGCCGGTTATCAATATAAAGACAGGTACCGCCCAGCGGCTGAATCCATTGACGGTGATTGCTGTTAACCATTCGCCGAAAGGAATGGATCCTAGCTCGTTGCGATAAGGCGCCAAAACATGAATCGCGATAACCGCTACGGCCGCGACACATCGTGCTAAATCAAAAAAGAGAATTCGCTGCTTCATGTAAATGCCTGATTAATATTCAATCATTCTACTATAGCAATAAAAAAGCTGACCGGAATAAATACCAAGTCAGCTTATTGTTAAAGGAGAAGCATATCGCTAATTAATCTTATACGAATGAGCAGTTGCAACTTTCGCTCTTACGAATGAGGCCTATGCGGCAGATGTTTGCGGCACCTTAGGTAAACGCAAAGAAATCACCGTCGTTATCGCTAAGAACACGAACGATACCCACAAACACGCAGACAAACCGGCCATTTGAAATACCAAACCCGACAGAATGGTGCCAATCAAACGGCCCATCGCATTCGCCATATAATAGAAACCAACATCAAGCGACACACCATCGCCTTTCGCATAACTCACAATCAAATATGAGTGTAGTGATGAGTTTACCGCAAAGATAGCGCCAAACACCATCAAGCCACCAATGATAGCTAGTTCTGGTTGCCAGCCTATCTGTACCGCATACGCAATACCAGCCGTCACAATAGCCAATGCACCGGCCCACAATAGCGCAGCATGGCCATCAGGTACCTTGCCTTGCGCTTTACCGGTAATCTTAGGTGCAATGCCCTGTACAAAGCCGTAAGCGATGGTCCAAGCCGCTAAGAAGCCACCCACCCATGAATGGTCCCAACCAAACACGCTGCCTAGATAAATAGGTAGAGCAATCACAAACCACACATCACGAGCACCAAACAGGAACATGCGTGCCGCAGACAGAATGTTGATGGATTCAGATTTAGAAAAAATCTGTTTGAACTTAGGTTTTGTTTTCGCTTTACCCATGTCCGCTTCTAAGCTCACCACACTACCAATGAAAACCAAGGTCAGTACAGCCGCCATCGCCAACACCGCGTATTGGAAGCCAATTGTAGAAAGCAACAAACCACCAATAAAGAACCCTGCACCTTTAAGCGCATTCTTAGATCCGGTCAGAATCGCAATCCACTTATAAAGCGCGCCTTGTTGTTCATCAGGAACCAGAGTCTTAATCGAACTCTTGGCACTCATCTTATTGAGGTCTTTAGCGATACCAGATAAGGCCTGCGCCGCCATTACCCAAGGAATGGTCAACATTGCCGTTGGCACCGCGAGCATCCCCAAGGCCACGACTTGCATCCCTAAGCCGATGTTCATCGTTTTATTAAGTCCAAGACGAGCCCCTAACCAGCCACCGATTAGATTAGTGACCACACCAAAGAATTCATAGAAAAGGAACAGTGAGGCGATCTCTAACGAACTGTAGCCAAGATCGTAAAAATACAGGACCACCAGCATACGGAGTGCACCATCAGTAATGGTGAAGTTCCAGTAGTTGAAAGTCACTAACATGTATTGACGAACGCTCTTACTTAGATTTGAAAACATAATGCTATCTCTACGATCTAAACAAAAAGAGCTTTTAGATCATAGGTGTCCAAAAGCTCTAATTCTTACTTTCCACTTAACTTATACTCAAAATAATTGGAGTTGCAGCCAGGCAACAAGCAAGTTCAGCCCTATGAGCATAGATGTTCTATGTGATTAGGGTGAACTTGCGCAGTTAACAACGCTGCAGGTTCAAGTATGAAGAGCTACGCAGAAGCTACGCCGTTGATATACTCAACCTGGATTGGTTTAGTGAAGGCACCCGGGCGAAGTGACTGTACTTCTTGAACAATCTTGCTCAGATCCCAGCTCTTTTCTAACAACAAGTGTGCGGCCAACAAACCAGTACGGCCTGAGCCGCCCATGCAATGCATCGTAACCTTACCGCCGTTATCCACCACTTGGTGTAACGCAGGGCTAGCCGCTTGCCATTTCGCAGAAAAATCAGCGCCTGGCGCACAATCGTCTTCAATCTCGATCTGGAACCACTGCATGCCTAATGCTTGCGCTTTGTCACCTAGCTCAGAAACATTCTTGCTCGCCAGTTCTTGACTGTCTAAAGCTGTCACAATCGCTTCTACACCTTGCGCTTTAAGTTGAGCCAGAGATGCATCTAGGCCAGCTTCTTTGGTGCCTGGGCACGGAGTAAGCACTAACGCACCAGTTTCTAAATCTAGTTGCCATGTTGGGTGTGTCATTATTTATTCTCCAGATTCTACTATTTCTTAAATACGCAGGCTTATGCGAGACCAACTGTACGTACAAGCTCAGCGGTACGTGTCGCGTAGCCCATCTCGTTGTCGTACCAAGCGTAGATCTTAACCATGCGCTTACCTACCAACATGGTTGATAGTGCATCTACGATAGTTGAACGTTGGTCGCCTTTGTAATCGATAGAAACCAGTGGGCGTTCTTCAAAACCAAGAATGCCTTTCAGTTCGTTCTCAGACGCTTCTTTCAGCATCGCGTTAACTTCTTCTGCTGTTGTGTCTTGCTTCACTTCGAAGATGATGTCTGTCAGAGAAGCGTTCGCTAGTGGTACACGAACCGCGTGGCCGTTGATACGGTTTTCAAGCTCAGGGAAGATCTCAACAATCGCTTTAGCACTGCCCGTAGTTGTCGGGATAAGGCTCATGCCACATGCACGTGCACGACGTAAGTCCTTGTGGGGTGCATCTAGGATAGTTTGCGTGTTGGTTAGATCGTGAATCGTCGTGAAAGACGCATTTTCGATACCAAGCTTCTCGTTGATCACTTTAACCACTGGCGCGATACAGTTTGTTGTACAAGACGCTGCGGTTACGATTTTGTGTACTGCTGGGTCGAAGATGTTGTCGTTCACACCAACAACAATGTTTGCGATGCCTTCTTCTTTCACTGGCGCCGATACCACAACGCGCTTCACGCCCTGCTCTAGGTATTTGTTTAGGAAAGATGTCTTACGGTGAACACCGGTCGCTTCGATAACCACATCACAGCCAGACCAATCGATCGCATCGATGTCGCGCTCTTTAGTGGTTTTGATGCGTTGACCGTTGATGATCATCTCATCGCCTTCAACCGATACTTCGTGGTTCCAACGACCTTGCACTGAGTCGAACTCTAAAAGGTGCGCCAATGTCGCGGTGTCGCCAGCAACGTCATTAATTTGTACAAACTCTAGCTCAGCCCAATCGAATGCTGCGCGAAGTGCTAGACGGCCGATACGGCCAAAACCATTGATACCTACTTTGACTGTCATTTTCTGTTCTCTCAGTTAATTGCTTTCATATTTGAAACTGCAGCGTTGTTGACTGTGTTCACTTACCCTAATCACATAGGACATCTATGCTCATAGGAATAAGTTCACTTGTCGCCTAGCTGCAACTCCAACTATTTCGGCAATAAGTTTTAATGTATTTAAACGCAACATTGAGGGCGTGAAGTCATCGCTTCTAGTCGTTCAATGTCTTGTTGATATTCAGTTTTCAAACAGTTCGATGCGATAAGGTCATCAATTAACTTTAGCATCCAACCCGGTAAATCTTGTGACAAACGGTAAAACACCCACTGTCCTTGGCGAACGTCAGTCAAAATGCCGTTTGAACGCAACTGCGCAAGGTGACGTGAAACCTTTGGCTGACTTTCTTGCAATCCCTGCGTCAACTCACCCACAGATAAGCACTCATTGCGTACTATCAGCATTAAGCAACGCACTCGCGTTTCATCAGACAGTAATTTGAAAAATTGGTGAGGAAGCATAGTTACATACTCATATATGGATATGCATATATACTAGTTATAAAAAAACGCACGTCAAGGCGTGCGTTTCAATTGTCATTAAAGTTTAACAAAGATAAATCAAAGCTGGTTGGTGATCGTATGGCTCCAGCGTCGAGCCTCAGTGAGCTCTGTTTTAACCTGCTCCACGTTCAGCCCTAGATTTGCGCAATGCTCATCGATCTGTTGCCAATCTGCATGTTCAAAACTCTCTTCAAGCGCCAATAATGTGCCATAAGGCCCCTCTCTACGAAGCAGAGCGACTTTGATGCTTTTACATAACGGTAACTGCTCGACAAGGTTCTCTAGCGACAGGTCGAGCAGCGCATCCAACAACGAAAACAAACCAATCATAAAGGCTTGCTCTTGGTGCCCTTCAAATGCTTGGTAGCGAGACATACGCTGGCAAAATTGTGCGCGCTGCAAAGACAAACCGTATAGCTCTTTTGGTTTTTTATCAGAGACATAAGAGGCCACCGCCAACGAAACAAACATTTTCAGCTTATCTTGCCCCAGATAAACCAAGGCCTGACGGAATGAAGAAATGGTAACTTCAAGTCGTGGAGACATGGTGTTCACAAAACGCAACAGCTTATAGGACAAAGCGATATCTTTCGCGACGATGCTTTCGACACGTTGGAAATCAACGTCAGGCTTACACACTTCTTGGAATAGCTCCATGGCAATCACTTGCTCTGGGCTAATGTACTTAGTCTTGATAATTTCTGGCTTACTAAAGAAATAGCCTTGGAAGAACTTAAAACCGGCCTCTTTTGCTTGCTGGAATTCTTGCTCGGTTTCGACTCTTTCTGCAAGAAAGCTAAACTTCTTCCCTTGATGAGCCTTCACCAAATCGCACGCCTCATCCAAACCCATCTGCATAATATCGAGCTTAACAATATGCGTGTACCTGAGAAAACGTTCCCACTCAGGTGTTGAGGTGAAATCATCAAGGGCAATCATATAACCCGCTTGATAGAGCTCTTTAACGGCCTCTAAGAGCTCATCGGTCGGTGTACAGGTTTCAAGAATTTCCACCACGACCTTGTCTTTAGGCAAGCTTAAAGGAAGCCGACGAATCAGGCTCTGGTACGGAAAATTAACAAAGCAACGTGAAGACGGAATCGAAGGGTTGAGTCCAACCGACAAGAAGTTCTCAACAATCAGACGATACGTTGCTCGATTGGACTCAATATGCGCTGGATAGGCATTCCTTTCTCCATCGCGAAACAACAGTTCATAACCAAGCGTGTTCTTATTACGATTTAAGATAGGTTGTCGAGCAACGTACGTAACGGTCATTTATTGATAACTCTAATTGGTTTAACGAGAACTCTATTGCTTTCACTAAGCTTTGGCAGCAGCCAGCAAGGCACCGCAGCCCATGAACATACCACCAAATATTTTATTTATCTTACCCATTATGCGATCTGAACGGATAAAACGCCCCATTTGTGAAGCTAATGAGGTGTAACCCAACATAACAACACTATCAATAAATACCGTCGTAACACCTAACACTAACAGTTGCGGTGCTTGCGGTTGTGTCGGGTCAATAAATTGAGGAAACAGAGCCACCAAAAATACGATAGATTTAGGGTTGGTGAGGTTAATAAGTACCGCATTTCTCAGCAGCTTGCCACTCGATAGGGTAGAGCTCTCTTCAGAAGCCACTAAGCTAGAGCTATCACGCCATTTTTGAATACCTAACCAAACAAGATAAACCACGCCAACCCATTTGATAATGATAAACGCCAATGCAGATTTAGCCACTAATGCACCGATACCCGCCCCCACCAACATGATGTGGAATGCAAGGCCTAGCTGTAAGCCTGCGATCGATGCGAGTGATTTCTTGGTGCCATAACTTAGCCCATTACTGATTGAATTCACAGTGCCGGAGCCCGGAGCCAAGCTAAACAAAATCGCAGTAACGACATAAGCAAGCCAAACATGAGTATCCATTTGCATTTCCTTACTAGTTCTTTAATCTAATAACATTAGTAGCAATAAAGCTCTCACACGTATTAGCTCAGGTAACTTCCCATGGAAAACCACAGTGTCACCCCGTTTTCTTACACGCAAGAACCTCAGTTCGAGCAAGCGATTAGACACCTGATCCCTACCCTTTGGCAACAACGAAAAGAAGGGTATATAACATCATCTGGTAAAAAGAAACTGTATTGGTGTAGCTTAACCTCATCAACACACACCAAAGCCATTGTGATTGCCAATGGTCGTATCGAATGTTGCTTAAAATACCAAGAGCTATTTTATGATCTCTACCAGCAAGGTTATGACGTTTATTCATTTGACCACCAAGGTCAAGGTCAGTCAGAACGAATGGTAACAGACTCTGACATTGGTCACATTCATGAGTTTGATGATTATGTATCCGACATGTCTGACATCATTGACAGTTTTGACCTTAGCAAGTATGACAATCGTTACTTGTTGGCTCACTCAATGGGCAGCACTATTGCTACACGCTACTTGCAAACACACCCCGAACAGCCGTTTGACAAAGTCACCCTGTGCGCTCCGATGTTTGGTATCAATACCGAGTGGTATCTTAAGCCGATCGCGATGGTTGTTGGACAAGTACTCACCGCCTACCATATCAAGCCTGTCTATGCTCCAGGTCAACAAGCGTACAACTCAAAGCCATTTGAAACTAACCTGCTAAGCCACAGTCAGGTACGTTATCAATGGTTCCGAAACTTATATGAAGAGTCTCCCGCATTACAAGTAGGCGGAGCGAGTACCCGTTGGGTATGGCAAGGGTTAATGGCGGCAAAACAGTCAATCCAGCAAACTCGTCAAATCAAAATTCCGTTGCTATTGATTCAGGCTGGGGAAGAGAAGATTGTCAGTAACGATGCTCAAATAAAGTTCATCAATAAGCTAAGAAAAACCAACCCCGTTTGCCAATTAAAGGTCATTGAAGGCTCTAGGCATGAGGTGTTATTTGAACAAGATAAATACCGTAACCAAACTCTGGATGCCATTATTCAGTTTTTTGTTTAGCTCAGCACACCAAGAGAGATTAATTACAACTAAGATAAGCGCTAAAGAGGAAGAGAAGTAAGTGAGCTTTGCCCTCTTTTCTTGCGCAGATTTGGCATACAATTTCTGCATAGAGATATTGTACTTTAGAGGACGCTAGCACTGGCTAGTGTCGATATCAGCTAAACATTTTGCAATGAGGGTTAAATGACTATTCCTGCACTAAAAGATTCCGTGAAAATCGTTGCCTCTGATTTAGATGGTACGCTACTAGCACCTGATCATCAGCTCAGCGATTTTACTAAACAAACACTCACGAAGTTACACGACCAAGGTTATACCTTTATCTTCGCAACAGGTCGCCACCATGTCGATGTGGCAGGTATTCGTGAGATCGCTGGGATTCCGGCCTATATGATCACTTCAAACGGTGCACGTGTGCACGACCAGAATGATCAACTAATGTATAGCCAGAACGTGCCTCAGGAATTAGTACAACCGGTTATTGATATTGTTCGTCAAGATCCAAACATCTTTGTTCACATGTACCAAGATGAAGATTGGCTGCTGGATCGTGAAGATGAGATGCTGGCTAAATTTCACAGTGAGTCTGGCTTTAGCTACAAGCGCTTCGAAGCGGATAACGCACCAAGTGACGGCATTGCGAAAGTCTTCTTCACACACCCAGAGCAAGACCATGAATACCTAGTGACGTTTGAGCAAAAGCTAAGAGATACGTTTGGCGACAAACTGAACATCGCTTTTTCAACGCCTTGGTGTCTAGAAGTGATGGCAGCAGAAGTATCGAAAGGCCATGCGTTAGACGCTGTCGCGAAATCTCTGAACCTGACACTGGATAACTGCATTGCCTTTGGTGATGGCATGAACGATGCTGAGATGCTGGCTATGGCGGGTAAAGGCCTGATCATGGGCACATCGCATGAGAAAGTGATGAAAGCCCTGCCAGACAATGAAGTGATTGGTAGCAACGCAGACGATGCGGTTGCTCACTACTTAGAAAAACACCTACTTTAATCTAGCCTGGTCTAATCGAAGCCATCTGAGTAAATAAAAAAGCAGCCACTGGCTGCTTTTTTGAACCTTACGCTAAAACCTTCCTCTAACGTTAACGAGAACTGAGTACTTCTTTACTTAAAATAGCCCGCCACTCCTGCTCGGTAACAGGCATGATGGACAAGCGATTACCGCGCTTCACCAGCGGCATTTCTGATAGCTCTGGCATGGCTTTCAAGGTTGCTAAAGGAATCAATCGCTCAGTTACTCGCACAAACTCGACATCCACCATAATCCAGCGCGGGTTGTCTGGTGAAGATTTAGGATCGTAGTAATCACTCTCGGGATCGAATTGAAAATGGTCTGGGTAGGCTTCTCTGGTTACTTTCGCGATCCCCGCTACGCCAACTTTTTTACATGATGAATGGTATATCATCACCAGATCTCCAAGTTTGACGTCATCACGCATCATGTTTCGAGCCTGATAGTTGCGTACCCCCTCCCAACAAGAGGTTTTTTGTACCCTAAGAGTTTGAATAGAAAAGGTGTCGGGTTCTGTTTTAAATAACCAATATGCCATAATAAATCCAATTAACGGTTGCTTCGAGGAAGATATAACATGAAGGTAATGAAAAACCCAGTGACATGGCTAGTCGCATTCGCGCTACAAGGTTGCGTAACGGCGCCAGATACGCCGCAACAACCTGAAGTTCCACCAGCAACCTTAGATGAGCCACTCAGCATTCAACCGCAAACCTTCATCATGCGTGGTCAGGTTGTGGTTGGCCATGAGAGCCGAACCTTCACCCCTTGCGGTAGCCAGCAACAATACTGGTTAGATTTATCGCCAGAGCTAGCACTCGAGGCTCAAGGCTTAGCAACCAGACCTTATCAAGCCTTGTATGGTGAGCTCATCGGTCACCTAACGGTACCAAGCCAAACTGGATATAATGCCGACTTCACCGCGCGCTTCGTGGTTGACCAAGTCAATATCTTAACAGCAGAGAACCCTGATCGTTGTGACCAACCCTTGCGCTCTACTCGTGTGTTCGGTAATGAACCATTCTGGTCAGCGACCTTTGATAAAGACCAACTCAAATACACCAAGATGGGCGAACAGCCACAGCGACTCAATATCAAATCAAGCCGCACCACACCAAGCACTCGTGACTACCAACTAGAAGGTCAATCAGCGCAAGGCGAACTCAACCTGACGAAAGAGAGCTGTAGCGATGGCATGAGCGACTCTATCTATGGCTGGGAAGCGAAACTCAACCTTAATGACAGCAAGTACAACGGCTGTGCAACAGTATCTAACCAAGATCCTACGCTGGACTGGAGCGGACTCTACTTCGCAAGCTCAACCCAAAACTCAGGGTTCTCTATCAACCTAGAACTCAACGATGACCACAGCGCAATCACGACTTACTCGTACAGCAATGGTGACCCTTCGATTGTTGAACAAGGCTTCTGGCAGCAACTCAACCAAAATCAGGTTCAAGTAGTGATGACTCGCCACCAGCAACAATACCTGCTCTCTGAGCGTATCTTCACGCTCGATAACGGTAAGCTGGTCGCTGAGAAAGAGAAAGTAGGCAATGTCGTCTACCCGATAGCCAATGGTGGGCTGGTATTGTTTGAAGCCAAAAGCAAGCAGGCGCAAGTGAACGCGACCACAAACGTTGATCTAGCTGCAAAGCAGATCAATTCGAGTGATCAACTTGATCCAAAAGTCGACCAAGCGATCCGCGAATACTTTAAGATCAATAACACCTCACCAGACAATACTAAGTATCGCTGGTTAACCTACGACTTAAATGGCGATGGTAAAGAAGAACTGTTTGCCCAGCTCGATTGGTGTGGCTCTGGTGGCTGTACACTGCTTATTTTTGAGAATCATCAAGATAACTGGCGCTTCAATAGTCGAGTAACATTGGTTAAGGGCGACATACGCTTAGGTAAGACTCAAAATCACGGATGGCAGGATCTGATCTTCAATGTCAGCGGCGGCGGAGCAGAACCCGCGAAACACACTCTGTCTTACACTGGGGTTAGCTACCCACTCAACCCAAGCGTCGCGCCAGTCGCCGATGACGCTGACATCAGCGACGTGGTGTTATTTGCTGATGGCGTCTCACCAGCACAAAGCGGAGTTAAGCTATAACCATGAGTAATCAACAAGCTTGCGGTGGTTGTGGCTTCACTCATCAATGTATTTGTCATCGTATACCAAGTGTCGAAAGCCAAACTGATCTTGTACTGCTGACTCATGAGAATGAACTGTCGCGCGACACCAATACCGGGAAGCTGCTGCAACAATCGCTTAAGCAGTGCGAGTCGTTCATGTGGCAACGAAAGACACCACCTGCCGATTTAATAGCATTACTTGAAGATGAAACACGACAGCCTTTTCTGTTGTTCCCAAGTGAAGAGAGTATGGAGTGTCAGCAAGCGGTATTGAACGAAGCTAGTGACCAAAAACCATTATTCATCATCTTGGATGGCACATGGCAAGAAGCGAAGAAGATGCTCAACAAGAGCCCGTGGTTAAAAACCATTCCTCAGGTTCATCTCGATATTACCAGCGAATCCTCCTATACCCTACGCCGCAATCAAGACAGCGGTCATCTGTGTACCTGTGAGGTAGGTGTCGAACTGCTCAAAGCACTAGGTGAAGAAGAACCTGCAAGGCTGATTGACGATTACTACCAACATTACCTCAAAGTATTCCAAGCGGATAAGTGTGGTCACTCACTCAAATAGTCAAGTACAGAGGCTTGAAATAAGTAGCGTAATCCAAAAGGGTGAGCCATAAGCTCACCCTTTTTTACATCGTACTTTAATCTATTAAACCAATTAGTGTTTCACGTGAAACGATCTACTACGTCAATCGCCCCATCAAAACAGACGCTGGGGTTCACCAAAGTGGTAACCCTGCAAGTAATCAACCCCCATCTCCTCTGCTATTCGACATACCTGTTCATTATGTACGAACTCCGCTACCGTCTTAGCGTTTAAGATATGACAAAGGCTGACGAGTTGTTGAGCTATCTTACGTTGCTTCTTATCTTTATCGATATTGCGAATCAGACTACCGTCGAGCTTAATAATCTGTGGTTCAAGCTTTATGATCTCATCAATGTTGGAATAGCCAGAACCAAAATCATCAACAATGATTCTCGCCCCGAGAGCACGGAAGTGATCACACACCTCAATCATTCGGCCATAATCTTTGATCTGTTCTGACTCGAGAACTTCTAAACCAAGTCTTGTGGGATCGTTGATGCCACAGATGGCAGCCTCGAGAATCTCAAGTGTCTTATCACTCAACAAGTCTTGTGGGGAAAGGTTGATCGAGAACGGGCTCTGCTTATCCGCCATATAACCTATTGTGTTCTTAATCATGTGTCGGCTAAGTCGAGTATAGAGATGCGTATCAGCAATCATAGGTAGAAACTTACCTGGTGGGACAATAGTACCATCTGATTCCATGATTCTGACCAAACACTCTTGGCCAATCATTTCGTGAGTGCCCGATGCCACAATAGGTTGTGAGTAAGTGATAATATTCTGATCTAAGATCGCTCGGCTTACGCAACTCAACCAACCTAGTTGTTCCTTACGATCCTCTTCACTGACTTGAATGTCTTTGGCGTTAGTAATATGGGTATTGTTACGCACCCCATAACGTCGAGCTTCAATCGCTTTTAACAAAATCTCATCGCCCGTGTCGGTTAAGAAGTCGCAACGACTGGCGAAACCACCACACAGAGAAACCGACAGGTAATCAATATCGGTTAATCCATACGGCTCAAAATTAATGTGTTCAATATCATCAGCAAATTCAATGAAACCTTGCTCTATCTTCACGCTATCAACGCTCGCATTAAAGATGATCGCCCATTCGCCAACCCCAATACTGAAAAGTTCTACTTTTAATTGAGACGCCTTACCCACACGAAGCTGCAATCGATCAACAAAGTGATTGGACAAATCGAGTAACAACTGGTCCCCTACTTGGTAACCATATTTTTCGTTAACCTGATGAAAGTTGGTTAACTTGAGTGTCAGCAAATGTTCAGTGAGAGTAATCGTATTGAGGCGTTCTTTTAGTACAATACGATTCGGTAAGCCAGTACGAGAATCAATCCGATAGCTTTCCGTTAATTTTCGAGCCTGTAGGTGAAGTTTCTTCTCCATCTGAGTGTTCACGCTATCGAGATCGGCGACTGCATTTCTGACAAGATTAAGCAGTGGCGACACCGTTGAGCCACACTGAAAATCTTCACTGTGAAACTCTTTGATTTCGTCCGACTCGCGCATCGCAATGTAGGTGAGGCTGTGGTGAAGTATCTCTTGGCGATCTTCATTACGATATAACTCCCCCATACAGTATGCACCGCACGCATCCACTATCCCCTCAAATGGCTTCAACTCAAGCTTACTATCAATAAATTCCAGCCGAGATACACAGTTATAAATGATCACAGATTCAGGTTGATGCATAGCAAGCACCTCTGCACCATGACGAACTTTTTCTGCGCTCAAAGATGGGTGATTATAACAAAACTGCGCTTCCTCTCCGGTATGCCAAGGGCTATCAAACTCAATACTGCCATCATCATTAATGCGCCGCGGTGTCGAGATTTCCTTCTTTCTGCCTAACTCTCTATAGAGCGGAAAACTCATCAACTGGCTAAAAGGCAGGTCTTTTCCATCAGCAAGATAATATTTGAAAACGTCGATAGCTGGTTTGTCATTCAGCGAATATAAGCGGTTTCCCACCGCGTGAGTCACTCTCAATTTTACCCCAATCGGATTCCACTCAGAGTACGCATCCGACCACACCTTCAGTTTAGGGTTAGTCAAAGCCACTGCTACGCAAGCGTGTTGGTAGGTCTGTTCGTTATGTAAAACCCAACGCCCAAATTCGCTTTCCTGACACAACCCACCAGCAATGGGGAATACGTAAGGTAGGTTTTCAAAAGCACTATAGATAGGGTAATCGCGACCTTCAATCTGATCGCACAGGCTTATCACCGCTTTGGTATCTTTAGATAGATCTAACTGGGAAGCCAGTACTTGGCTGTCATGATTGAGGTTGCCCGTAAAAGGCTGAACGGTAGAGGTTAAATTTGTTTCGTTAAATTCACTGATAATGACTAAGGTACATGCACTCTTGAGAGTGTTATCACAGATCACATGACGAGCACTCTGCCCGATTAAAGTGGCACGGTTTAAATGATTTAAGGCGACACTCGCAATACCACGAGCAACATCAGAGGATTGATCTGAGAAAAGTTGAATAAGGTATTGCTTATTGTCACACCACTCTCGCTGATCGAATTGAGATTTGAATAACTCCTCAGTATGTGCGAGAAATGTAAATGTTTGCATGCCAACCCTTGTTCTAAATCGAGTAAAGTGAATAACCTGCTATGACTGAAATGAATCGCGAATAACGCCGTACCAATAATCCTAGTCTAAACCAAGTTTGAATAGCGACTAATCTAGCTATTCATATTATAAATGCGGCGTAATGAGCTTACAGTAGCGGTTAAATCAGTCGCACGAGATCGCTAAGTTGGTCTATTTCAACATCAGGTAGCACTCTTGCCTTAGGAGATAGGTATAAACTGGAACCAATGTCATTAAACCAGCATGCTTGGAAACCACTTCGCTTCGCACCGTAGACGTCGGTTCTAAGATGATCGCCAACATGAAGAATGTTCTCAGCATCACACGCTAAGTCTCGTTGGGCTTTATCAAACATATCTGGGTAGGGTTTAGCTCTGCCATCAGGGCCAGCTTTAAGGATTCGTTGAAAGTACTGCCCCAAACCGATTTGATGAGGATCCACATTACCATTAGTAATCGCAACCAAAGGAATACGTTGGCTAAGTTCTGTCATCACTCGATGCGTTTCTTGAGGGACATCGACTTGATTACGTAGCCATAATGCATGTTCGATACCTTCACGAGCCGCCTGCTCTGCTTGCTGCTGTGAATAACCCAACTGCAGTAAGCCGACCTTAATCTGAGTCTCGCGCCATACGGTGACATCGTGCTTTAAATTGGGGTTTTCAGCAGCGACCTGTTGTTTCACCCCCTGCCATTCTTCTTGTGATAAAGAAGCCGACACCGGATGTTTTTGATTCAACCATTGCGCCATCTCTTTTTCTACTTTCATTATCACAGGCCAGTTATCATACAAGGTGTCATCCAAGTCAAAGGTCATCGCTTTGATGGTCTTCAACCCTCGATAAATTCGCATAGTAAACCCTTATCTAACCTTTGTTCTTCTTACGTGCTCTTGGGTGAGCTTGATCGTACGCTTGGGCTAAGTGTTGGAAGTCTAAGTGGGTATAAACTTGAGTAGTCGAGATATTTTCGTGCCCCAACAGCTCTTGGACAGCTCGAAGGTTCTGGCTAGACTCAAGCACATGCGTTGCAAACGAGTGGCGAAGTTTATGAGGGCTTATGTGGCTCGCCACAGATTGCTTCTTGCCCCACTCTTCCATGCGCTTTTGCACGCTACGATGAGAGATTCGCGTTCCTAGTTTAGAAACAAACAGTGCAGTTTCGCCCGGCGAAGCCAATTCTCCGCGAACCTTGAGCCATTTATCGACCCACTCTTTGGCTAAACCAGAAAACGGCGCCTTGCGTTCTTTGTCGCCTTTACCAACCACGCGAATTTCACCCTGTCGACCCAACACATCTTTTAGATTGATGCTGACCAACTCCGCCAATCGTAACCCCGCACCATACATCACTTCCATCATAGCTCGGTCACGAATCGATAATGGGTCGTCTCCACTCACTTCAAGCAACTGACCAACCTCGTCGACATCGAGGTTTTTGGGTAGAGGGCGCTGCTTGCGAGGTGCTGAGACCCCTTTGGCAGGGTTGGCGGTCATTTCGCCACGCAACACAAGGAAATCAAAGAAGCTACGTAGTGAAGACAAGCGTGTTGCGATACTGCTCGCTTTCATACCTTCACGCATGCCTTTGCTGGCAAGTTGTCTTACCCACGCCGCGTCCACTTGCCCCCAATCTTTCAGCCCGAGCGTGACCAAATGTGCGGCCATAGTTTCAAGCTGTTGTTTGTAATTACGTTGAGTGTGTAGGCTAAGCCCCTTCTCGCTTCTAAGGTACTCATAAAAGCGAGAAAGTGGAGTTTGAAGACGATTAGGAAGAGGTGCTTTGGGCTCTAGGCTCATTATTTATCTGCCAAGGTAAGGTGTCCGCCAAATGCGCAACGACAAGCGCTAAATGGCGTAAAAATAGCGTATCCATATACGGTTGGAAATGACCACCATCTTCACTAGAGAAGGCGAGCAACCCCAACGGAGACTGCTTAGCAAGTGGTAGTACTACATAAGAGCCTAGCTCTGGCACTTGAAAATTACCAAACAAATCTTGTCTGTCTGCTTTTCTCAAGCGCCCTAGATAAGCATCTTTACCGTTAAAATGATTCCAACAAAACTTCGAATAACGCTCTTCATTAAGCTGATAGAAACCAGTTTGAGAAAGCACTCGAATATAAGCTTTAAGGCCTAAATCCAATGCCTTCTGTTCAACGGTTTTAATCACCTGCATGAAGTCGTTGCACTTCAGTACTTGGACTTGAAGATCCATAAACTCATAGAAAGTTTTATCGTTATTCGCCGCCAGCGACATCAGGCCAGTGATCTCTTCTTCGAGCTCTTCGATTCTATGACGTTGTCGTTTTAGCTGGACTTCAACTAAGGAAACAGCGCCCTGCTCAACATTATTGATAGCAAGGCGATCAACCAAATCTTTCCTATCTTGAAAAAAATCTGGGTTATCACGTAAATATTCCGCGACCACTTCTGCGGTGAGTGCGTCGGCTTCAACGTAAGACAAAACCTATCCTTTATGTTTTATGAATCTATTTATGATGAGTCGTTATTAACAAGAAAGTTGACCATCAAACACATGTGTTGCAGGGCCTGTCATAAACAGAGGCTTACCCGGGCCTTGCCAACTAATGTGTAAGTCACCGCCAGGTAAACGAACCTTCACATTCTCAGCCAGCAAGCCTTGAATGATACCAACCGCAACCGCGCCACATGCACCGCTGCCACATGCTTGAGTTTCACCTGCACCACGTTCGTACACACGCAAGCGAACCTCTTCACGGTCAACCACTTGCATAAAGCCAGCATTCACACGCTCAGGGAAACGTTCATGTGATTCAAGAAGTGGACCTAGCGTTTCAACATCAGCAGTGTCCACATCATCAACAACCGTGACGACATGTGGGTTACCCATACTCACAGCGCCGCAGAATAAAGTGTGCTCGTCCGTTCTTAGGATATACGTCTTCTCTGACTGCTTTGCCTTAAAGGGAATCTTGCTAGGTTCGAACTCAGGCACACCCATATTGACGGTGATCTGGTCATTATCCTCAATCTTAAGAGCCATTTTACCTTTCTTGGTGCTCACGTTGATGCTGTACCTATTCGTTAAACCTTTCATTCGAACGAATCGTGCAAAGCAACGAGCGCCATTACCACACTGTTCCACTTCACTGCCATCCGCATTAAATATGCGGTAATGGAAATCAGTTTCTGGATCATAAGGAGCCTCAACCACAAGCAGTTGATCAAAGCCCACACCAGTGTGACGATCCGCCAAACGACGGATCAAATCTGGAGAAAAGAAGATATTTTGAGTAATGCAGTCCACGACCATGAAATCATTGCCCAAACCATGCATTTTAGAAAAGTGGAAGTGCATAACGCTTAAAATTACTCCGGAAGAATGTTTTCAAGTTCCCACAGACTCGTAAGCTCTTCACGCTGACGAACCAAATGAGTTTTATCGCCATCAACCATCACTTCAGCCGCACGCGAACGAGTGTTGTAGTTAGATGACATCGCGAAGCCATAAGCACCAGCGGAGCGAACTGCTAGTAAGTCACCTTCTTCAAGAACAAGGTCACGATCTTTACCTAGGAAGTCACCCGTTTCACAAATAGGGCCAACCAAATCATAGGTCACAGCCTCACCCTGACGCGGGCTCACTGGCACAATATCCTGCCATGCTTGATAAAGCGCGGGACGCATTAGGTCGTTCATTGCTGCATCGATGATGGCAAAATTCTTATGTTCTGTTGGCTTCAGGAACTCAACTTTTGTTAATAATACACCAGCGTTCGCCGCAATCGCTCTTCCTGGCTCGAAAATCAGCTCTAGATCAGAATGATTTTCTAATCGAGCAAGCAAAGCTTTCGCATAATCGGAAGGTTGTGGTGGCAATTCATCGCGATAAACCACACCCAAACCACCACCTACATCGAGGTGCTTGATATTAATACCATCAGTTCGCAGTTGATCGATAAGTGCAAGCAGACGGTCTGTTGCATCGATGAATGGTTCGAGATCCGTTAACTGAGAGCCAATATGACAATCGATACCATGGATAGATAAGTTATCGAGTGTTTGTGCAAAAGCGTACACGGCAGGAGCACGATCGAAAGCAATGCCAAATTTGTTATCACGCAAACCAGTAGAAATATAAGGGTGAGTATTGGCATCAACATCGGGGTTGATACGCAGTGAAATAGGCGCTTTAACACCCAATTCGCCCGCCACTTTATTTAACCGTTCGAGTTCTGGTTCAGACTCTACGTTGAAACACTTAATGTTCAACTCAAGCGCACGCTTCATTTCAGCGGCTGTTTTGCCGACCCCAGAGAACACAACTTTCGCTGGATCGCCTCCGGCAGCAATCACACGCTCTAACTCACCGCCAGAAACGATATCAAAACCTGAGCCCAAGCGAGCTAAAGTATTCAATACACCAAGGTTTGAGTTAGCTTTAACGGCATAACACACCAAGTGCGGATGCTCACCAACTGATGAATCGAACGCGTTCCAGTGGCGTTCTAATGTTGCACGAGAATATACATACAGCGGTGTACCATATTGCTCTGCGAGTTGTGAAAGTGCGACGTCCTCAGCCCAAAGCTGGCCATCTTCCTGATAGTTGAAGTAATCCAAAGTTCTTATCCCTTATAAATAACGATTTCTGCGTGTTTCACTTATTCTGATTGTTCTACCTGTTGTACTTCATCAGGATCGTACAACGGACCTGTTTGACCACAACCAGAAAGTCCAATAACGGACACCATAAACAGAGCGGTAATTAATTTTTTCATTTTGCATATCGTGATTATTAACTCAATGCCCCCTATAATCGCACCACACTCAGGAAAAGCAATAGGATAGAAAGGATGAACGATACTGAATTTCATCAACTGGTCGATATACAGATGCAAAACATCGAAGAAGCCATCGATGAATCAGAGGCAGATGTTGATTACGAAGTGACAGGCAACGTGATGACGCTGGAATTTGAAGACCGCAGTCAGATCATCATCAATCGTCAGGAACCAATGCATGAGGTCTGGTTGGCGTCGAAATCTGGAGGCTTTCACTTCAAGTTAGTTGGCGACAAGTGGACATGCTCAAAGACTGGTATGGAACTGTTTGAGATGGTTAAAGAAGAATGCGTGAAACACGCAGGTGAAGAAATTGATTGGGTTTAATCATTTGTAAGAAAAACTAAAAGGAGTGAATCAATCACTCCTTTTTAATATCTACCCGCTGATATAAACCTAAATATTTACTATCTTCGAACTCCGCGAAGACAAAATAGCATCGTTGCGATAAGGCACAACATAAGAACTGCCTTCTTCCGGATGAACAATTTGGTAATACTGAGGTAGATTGAAATTAATCAACTTAGATGACACCTTTGTCTCATCTTTTACCGAGGTATAGAAAGAGTTCACGCTCGCAATCATCTCATCTTTCTCACCATTGTATTGGTGGTAAGCCTCAATTTGATTAGATTCATCCAATACGTAAATATTGAAACCTTTATCCGTATCTTCAAAGAAAAATTGAATTAAACCTTCACTCGCAAAACCATCCACCACTTCTGGTAGTTGGTATTCTTGTTCCTTATCGAGCATCAATAGCGGTGAGCCCTTCAACTTATTCGTTGAAATACTACGATAGAAATCAACCGAATTTTCGAGCATTTGTACCGATACTCCACGACGTTCGAAGAACAAACCGAACATCTTGTTCGCTAAGCGGATCGCCTTAAAGCGACGACGTTTCTCTGGTTCGATCGGTTTCAAGCGTAAATCAATACACTCAGCCAGTAATTGATAAACCGTGTTACGCATCACACCGCGCAAATTTTTACTGTAGCAGAAAACATCAACAGACTCTGGCGGCAAGGCATCTTGGTGCATTTTGCCAAGTACCGTCTTCAAAGCATCTAGCATTGCAGTATCACCTTGGAAATGAAGTGTACGCACTTCATGCCAAGAGTTTCGATAAACCAAATCAACACTGCCGACTAAGCTCTTACCTTCTTCTCCAAAACTGAAAATATCAGCGTTCTTCACATCCACTTTTAATGCACGACCTGTTAACTCCGAAGTCGGGTCATTTTCGAAGTTGATGAACATCGCCAGTTGGCTTATCTCACACGGACTCGCGAGCGCTTGCATGCTTGGACGACGCTTATGCAACGAGAAAGTATTACGCAGATCACTCACCATTTGATAGAACTTATCAATATCAATATGAGCATCACGAACGACAGAATGCAAACGAGTTGATTCCGTAATTAAACCATTAAAGAATGACCAAGCCACCAACTTACTCAAGTACTCATGGTGCTCGAGCGATGGCTGACCAAGGATTCGATGGGCAATCAGTGGTTGTTTGTACAGATACCAACCGGCCTTGTTAGCTTGGCCTTGGCGAACCTCAATAAAGCTCAAATCCGGCTCATGGAGATCCGGTGAGATTTGTGGATTCAATAACGTCACTTTACCTGGTAACACTTCAAAAGCCGCATAAAGCTTACGAGCTAAGATACTGATATCTTGTGGGCTAATCGCTGAAGTAATGTTATTACGACGAGCAAACTGAATTAGATTACGATAGCTCAGCATCAATGCATCAAGCAGTGCATGGTGCACGACTTTGACCTGCTCAACCTTCCAGTTACGGCGGTTATCGAGCTCTGCAATGATTTCATTCCCCCAATTCCAAGATGTTGTCATCTCAGTCAAAGCTTCACGACGCCACGCCACAGATCCCATACCCGCTTCACGTGACAGTTTCTCATGGGTTTTCAGGTAGAAACAGCGTCTCACTAGATCCAGTCGAATATGATCGTTTATCCGCTCTAGGTAACGAGTCACCTTCTCGAGCATCAGATAGTAACTATCCATACCATAGAGATCAGGTTCATCCGTAAAAAAGCGACGCTTGGTATCAATACTTAGAAGTTGTGTATTTGGGTATTCCCAAGAGTAAGCTTCTAACAAGATCGCCTTCAACACCGATTTATACGGTGAGTCGATACTCTTATACAGTTGCCACAAGTTGGAGCCAAAATACTCTTCAGCAGGGATGCTATTCAACTTACCGAAATCAATCCACTGCGAACAATCAAGAGCCCCACCCTGACATAAGCCTTGAACATACTCGTCATAGCACTCCTCCATTTCTGGCGGAATGATTTGCCATAACAGGCGTTGACCAGCCAAACGAACCGCAGAACGATAAAATTCATCAAGTAATAATAGGTGCTGAGACGAGCCACAATTATCACCAGTCATCTCTTCAGAATGATTCGAACGGAAACGCTCTTCGTCCATCAGGAAAAAGTTAGCTTCAATGCCTAAGGTTTCAGCCCAGTCCGTAATAAGCAGACATTTATTCGTCAGGCTATCACGCGACGCGCCATCCATATCCGACGAAACACAGACCCAAATATCGAGATCACTAGAGGTACTTTGGCCAATAGAAGAAGTGCTACCCATGGTGTACAGACCCAGGATAGCAGGCTCAGTAGCCTCGGTGAGTTTGCCACCCAGCGTTAATTCAGTATCAGAGACAAATTGCTTTTGGAATGAGTTTAAGGTGAAGCTTCGTATTCCAAAAGGAACTTGCTCGTCGTAATAACCAGGCATCATGGGATGATTAAAATGAAGCAGTGCAGGTATTAGGTTGAAAACTCGCTGACCTTGCAAAGTCATCAACGCCAACGCACGATCAATGCGCTGTTGGTTTAGATTGTCCAATCGTTGAATCAAAGTCTGAGTGTAAGCCTGCAAGGTAAGTCCTTGGTTTAAGATAAATGCACTTCTGTTTAGTTACTAAGCGATACAAGCAACAAAACGTGATCAATTTAACACTTTTACCTCTAATGGTAAAGCAAAGGAACCAGTCTCGCCTACCAACTCCTTAATGACAATAAGTAAAACTCACGGCGCCGTAGTGTCCTCTTTATTGACTATTTCTAATAATAGCCCATGTTTCAAATGAGATACTAATCACACTATTTTGGTGAACTAATGAAAATCCCTCAGCTATCAAAGCATGGGATGATCAAACAGTAAAAATTTTCTTTTCACAATGATAGGATTAAGCAATTAAAGAACCTATACCGGAAACACCATGACAAATTCAGCACCAATCCGTATCGCCACCAGAAAAAGCCCTCTTGCCCTTTGGCAGGCATACTTTGTAAGGGATGCTCTTCAAGCTGCTCACCCTGGCTTAGAGGTTGAGTTGGTAACGATGGTGACCAAAGGTGACGTCATCCTCGATACCCCGCTTGCTAAAGTCGGTGGTAAAGGGCTGTTCGTAAAAGAACTCGAAGTGGCAATGCTAGAGGGTCGTGCTGACCTAGCCGTTCATTCTATGAAAGATGTCCCTGTCGACTTTCCTGAAGGTCTAGGTCTGGTGACTATCTGTGAACGTGAAGATCCTCGTGATGCTTTCGTATCAAATACCTACAACAACATCGACGAACTACCACAAGGCGCTATCGTTGGTACATGTAGCCTGCGTCGCCAGTGTCAGTTACTTGAATACCGTCCTGATCTAATCATTAAAGAACTGCGTGGTAACGTGGGGACTCGTTTAGGTAAACTTGATAATGGACAATATGACGCTATCGTACTGGCAGCGGCTGGTCTTAAACGCCTAAAATTAGAAGAGCGCATCCGTAGCTTCATCGCACCCGAACAATCTCTACCTGCCGTTGGACAAGGTGCGGTAGGGATCGAGTGTCGCCTTGATGACGAACGACTCATTAAACTTCTTGAACCACTTAATGACAAAGACACCGCTGATCGTGTGCTATGCGAACGTGCAATGAACCTGACTCTGGAAGGTGGTTGCCAGGTTCCTATCGGTAGCTACTCACTATTGGATGGCGACAACATTTGGCTGCGAGCACTTGTCGGTGAGCCGGATGGCTCTAAAATGGTTCGCGGCGAGATCTCAGGCTCTCGTAAAGATGCTGAAGCGCTTGGCATTACTCTAGCAAATCAACTGCTAGATGACGGTGCGAGAGAAATCTTAACCAAGCTCTACGCAGACCAAGAATAATCATGACCGTGTTGGTAACTCGCCCCGGCTCTGAGGGGCAATCGCTTTGCCAACAACTCGCGGATGAAGGGATTCAAGCAATCCATCATCCGCTTATTCGAATCGTTGATAGCACCCTAGCCGAGAACTTAGGTTCTCAGCTCAAAAACAGCGATATCGTAATAGCAGTCAGTCACCATGCAGTGACTGCTGCCCAGAGCATCCTTTCGAAAACCTCTTCTATTTGGCCAACTTCGCCGCTTTATCTTGGCGTCGGTCAAAAAACCGCGCATATTTTAAGCAAATCTTGCAAACAAAAAGTAAACTACCCTCAGGTGAGTGATAGTGAACACCTTCTTAAACTGGCTGAACTTAATAGCGTAAATAATAAATCCATTTTGATACTGCGTGGCAATGGTGGGCGGGAGCTTATTAGGGATTCTTTAATCAAAAGAGGTGCACAAGTCTCTTATTGTGAGACCTACCGTAGAGAATATATTCCTATTAACGACCACAATACCTATCAAACATGGGTAAACAAAAAAACATCTAAAGTTGTCATCACTAGTCAGGAACAATTGGAGTATCTCTGCTCAATAACCCCTGACGAGTATTTGGCTTGGCTTTCAACAAGACAACTATTTGTCCCAAGCCAGCGCATAGCAGCACGAGCACAACAGCTCGGCTTCTCGAACGTGACCAATACTCAAAGTGCTACGAACCAAATATTACTGGCTGCTCTCCGGCCTTAGCTAGAAACAGGAAATAAGCATGACAAGCAAAAAAAATAATGAGCATATTGAACCTGAAAAGAAACAAGATACTCAGCCAGTCGTTGTTGAAGACGAAAAAGCTGAATCTACAGAGACAAAACAGCCCGAACAAAAACTTGATGCCTCTGCGTCAAACACCACTCAAAATGAGCAGTCTCAAGCTGAACATAAAGACCAAATAGAGAAAGCGGAAAAGCAAGGTAAGCGCGGTGTCAAACTAGGCGCTATTGCGATCGCTATTTCTATTCTTTTCAGCGGTGGCATTGCCTTTCAAATGCAACAAAAGAGCGCCGATTATTCAGCTCAAATCGCAGCGCTTCAAGCGCAACTACAAAATACCCAATCTGCAGTAAATAAAGACCTACAAACCATCAAGCAAGAGACCATCCAAGAAGCATCGCAAGCAGTAGAGAAAACTCAGGTTGTACAAACCCAACAACAACAGAGTATTCAAAGCTTACAACTAGCGGTTGCAGATGTGAAAGGACGTCGCCCGAACGACTGGTTACTTGCCGAAGCCGATTACCTCGTAAAACTTGCCGGCCGTAAACTCTTCCTAGAACATGATGTTGTTAGTGCAACCAAACTAATGGAAAGCGCCGATCAACGTATCGCCGCACTGAATGACCCTAGCTTAGTGTCTCTGCGTCAATCCATGACCAATGACATTACTAAGCTTCGTACTATTCCTCTCATCGACCGTGACGGCTTAGTTCTGCATATCACAAGCCTACAGCAACAAGTTGATATTCTACCGCTTGCTAATGCGATTCTCCCTGAAGCGACATTTGTTGAGAAAAAGGCGGTGTCGCAAGATATTAATGATTGGCAGAATAACCTGATGACATCGATGAAAGACTTCTCAGAAAACTTCATCACTTTCCGTAGCCGTGATGGAGAAGCCGTTCCTCTACTATCACCAGAGCAGCACTTCTACCTACGTGAAAATATCAAAGGTAAACTAGAGACAGCCATTCGCGCAGTCTATAAAGAACAAGGCGATATCTACAGTGCTGCACTGCAAACAGCTAACGAGTGGTCGAAATCATACCTAAACCAAGATAACAACTCAGTAATCGAGTTCGAAAAGGCGATTAAACAGTTAAGTGAGCAGAATATTTCTGTGAAATACCCTGTAAAACTTGAGTCTCAAAATGAACTTTCTGATGTGATTCGCGAACGTCTACGCCGTGAGGTAACGGTAATGACCTCGGAGGAGAAATAATGATTCGTTTGATTTTTCTTTTCCTTGTACTCGGTGCGGGTCTGTTTGTCGGCACTCAGTTCTCAGGTCAACAAGGTTATGTGCTGATCTCAATTGCGAATAAGACGATTGAAATGAGTGTGACAACAATGGCTATCTTTGTGATTGCCCTTTTGGCTGCACTGTTTGCCTTAGAGTACCTATTTAAGAAGCTTATTTACGCAAGCTCAACCACTTGGAACTGGTTCAGCGTTCGTAAACTGAAACGCTCGCGTCGTTATACCAATGAAGGCATCATCAAACTTCTTGAAGGAGATTGGAAAGGCGCAGAGAAGAAGGTAACTCGTTGGGCTAACCACCACGACATGCCTCTGCTTTGTTACCTAGTGGCTTCTCAAGCCGCGCATGAACAAGGCAATACGGCTGAGCGAGATAAGTACATCGAGCTTGCTAGTCAACAAGACGACTCTCTACTGGCTGTTGAACTAACCAAAGCGAAACAGCAAATCAGTGAATCAAACTACGAAGCAGCATTCGATACTCTCTCAAACCTAAAAGGCTCGCACCCTAACAACACAGCAGTACTTGGCCTACTAAAAGCCACCTACATACAGCTTAAGTTATGGCAGCCACTGTTAGAATTAACGCCTAAGCTCGTTAAAAACAAACTTATGACTGCTGATGATCAACGAGATCTAGAACAAAAAGCACAATGCGGTTTGCTTCACGACGTCGCACAACAACAAGGTAGCGAAGGCTTAATAAGCCACTGGAATAAGCTTTCAAGAAAGCAAAAACAAAGCTCTCACCTTGTTTCCTGCTTTGTGAAGCAACTGATCGCTCGTAGAGCTGATTCTGAAGCCTTCACTGTGATAAAAGAGAACATTGCAAAGAATGGTTCAAATGAACTCTACATGTTGCTTCCTGAACTTAATCTAGCCGATCACCACCCAGTGGTTGTGATGCTAGAGCGCGCAATCAGTAAAGATAGCAACAATGCAGAAGCACACAGTGCATTGGCTCAGTTCTACCTAAGAGAGCAAAAATGGGCAGAAGCGCAAAGTCACTTCGAAAAAGCACTCGCACTTCGCTCTAATGTATCAGATTACGGATACCTGTCAGATGCACTAGAGAAGCAAAACTTAACCAAAGCAGCTCACGAGGTATCTCGTAAGGCACTCACTCTAGTTCAACCAGCTTAATCTAGTACACCTAAAATGAAGCCGATGCTAAGCATCGGCTTTTTTGTATCTGCACCTTGCCCTAGATAACTTCCAACTATACGACCTTTCATCAGCTTCAGTTTAAGCTTAAATATCCCACTAGGAACTAGACCAACCCCAACAACCTCTAGACACCACACGGAGGAACGAATCCAATCGATTAAGCAGCTTTAAGTGCGAATTTAGAGCTAGAAGAGTTGAGCTGTATAAGATGATTCAATTAGGGTCTCTCCAATGAAACTTAGAGAGACTTTAGCTCTAATTCTAGCGATAGTGTTTAAATAGAAAACAAACTATTTAGAAGCGATAAGAGCTGACAAATATTCGCTATACGAACATCTAGCCTGACTAGGGCTATACCGGAGAAAGATCAAATACCTAAGAAGATTTTAGATTAGGTGTGAACTCAGAATTCGACGATCCATTTCCAACTATAGAGTCAGTAATCCAAGTAACTCTTGCTTCATAAAAGTGAACATATATATTACTTAAATACCATCGCTAGAATTTGTCGCGATCAACTCATTAAATAAAGCTCACTTGTTATCAGCCCCTGCAGACATAAACATCACAATGAGTAATCGAGCTTTCTGATTTCAATAGGTTCAAGGGGAATGGAAGGCAAGCAACCTCATACAAATCATTGCCAGAACGATGAAAGCCTAGTCGTAAGACTAGGTTTTCTGATAAATAATTGAGGGTTTACCTCGGGACTCTTTCCGTCTAAGGACGAGACACTAAGGTTTAAACGCAAAAAAGCCCCGCTATTTCTAGCGGGGCTTTTCTAATAAGTGGCGGAGTGGACGGGACTCGAACCCGCGACCCCCGGCGTGACAGGCCGGTATTCTAACCAACTGAACTACCACTCCGCAGTGGTCAACTCACTAAGTGAGCGTCCATATCTCCAGGTCGGTCAACCTAAAGATTTAATTTAAAGCCTGGCGATGTCCTACTCTCACATGGGGAAGCCCCACACTACCATCGGCGCTATTGTGTTTCACTACTGAGTTCGGCATGGAATCAGGTGGGTCCACAATGCTATGGTCGCCAAGCAAATTCTGTTTAATTGACGCCTCAGCGACAATTAATAATTCGGAAAACTGATTTAAAAGTCTATCTCTTCAAACTCATTCAAGGTCTGGTCTTTCTTTGAGTCCACAAAACCCCTTGGGTGTTGTATGGTTAAGCCTCACGGGCAATTAGTACAGGTTAGCTCAATGCCTCGCAGCACTTACACACCCTGCCTATCAACGTCGTAGTCTACGACAACCCTTTAGGACACTTATAGTGCCAGGGAAAACTCATCTCAAGGCTCGCTTCGCGCTTAGATGCTTTCAGCGCTTATCGATTCCGAACGTAGCTACCGGGCAATGCCATTGGCATGACAACCCGAACACCAGAGGTTCGTCCACTCCGGTCCTCTCGTACTAGGAGCAGCCCCTTTCAATTTTCCAACGCCCACGGCAGATAGGGACCGAACTGTCTCACGACGTTCTAAACCCAGCTCGCGTACCACTTTAAATGGCGAACAGCCATACCCTTGGGACCGACTTCAGCCCCAGGATGTGATGAGCCGACATCGAGGTGCCAAACACCGCCGTCGATATGAACTCTTGGGCGGTATCAGCCTGTTATCCCCGGAGTACCTTTTATCCGTTGAGCGATGGCCCTTCCATTCAGAACCACCGGATCACTATGACCTGCTTTCGCACCTGCTCGAATTGTCATTCTCGCAGTCAAGCGGGCTTATGCCATTGCACTAACCACACGATGTCCAACCGTGTTTAGCCCACCTTCGTGCTCCTCCGTTACTCTTTGGGAGGAGACCGCCCCAGTCAAACTACCCACCAGGCACTGTCCGTAACCCCGATTCAGGGGCCAACGTTAGAACATCAAAACTACAAGGGTGGTATTTCAAGGACGACTCCATCACATCTAGCGACGCAATTTCATAGTCTCCCACCTATCCTACACATGTAGGTTCAATGTTCAGTGCCAAGCTGTAGTAAAGGTTCACGGGGTCTTTCCGTCTAGCCGCGGGTACACTGCATCTTCACAGCGATTTCAATTTCACTGAGTCTCGGGTGGAGACAGCGTGGCCATCATTACGCCATTCGTGCAGGTCGGAACTTACCCGACAAGGAATTTCGCTACCTTAGGACCGTTATAGTTACGGCCGCCGTTTACCGGGGCTTCGATCAAGAGCTTCGACCGAAGTCTAACCCCATCAATTAACCTTCCGGCACCGGGCAGGCGTCACACCGTATACGTCATCTTACGATTTTGCACAGTGCTGTGTTTTTAATAAACAGTTGCAGCCACCTGGTATCTGCGACTCTCGTCTGCTCCATCCGCAAGGGACTTCACTGATAAGAGCGTACCTTCTCCCGAAGTTACGGTACCATTTTGCCTAGTTCCTTCACCCGAGTTCTCTCAAGCGCCTTGGTATTCTCTACCCGACCACCTGTGTCGGTTTGGGGTACGATTCCTTACAATCTGAAGCTTAGAGGCTTTTCCTGGAAGCATGGCATCAATGACTTCACACCCGTAGGTGCTCGACATCGTATCTCAGCGTTAAGAAAGTCCGGATTTACCTAAACCTTCCGCCTACGTACTTGAACCTGGACAACCGTCGCCAGGCCCACCTAGCCTTCTCCGTCCCCCCATCGCAATTGTAAGAAGTACGGGAATATTAACCCGTTTCCCATCGACTACGCCTTTCGGCCTCGCCTTAGGAGTCGACTTACCCTGCCCCGATTAACGTTGGACAGGAACCCTTGGTCTTCCGGCGAGGGAGTTTTTCACTCCCTTTATCGTTACTCATGTCAGCATTCGCACTTCTGATACCTCCAGCAGCCCTTACAGACCACCTTCAACGGCTTACAGAACGCTCCCCTACCCCACGCACCCTAAGGTACGTAGCCGCAGCTTCGGTGTATAGCTTAGCCCCGTTACATCTTCCGCGCAGGCCGACTCGACCAGTGAGCTATTACGCTTTCTTTAAATGATGGCTGCTTCTAAGCCAACATCCTGGCTGTCTGAGCCTTCCCACATCGTTTCCCACTTAGCTATACTTTGGGACCTTAGCTGGCGGTCTGGGTTGTTTCCCTCTCCACGACGGACGTTAGCACCCGCCGTGTGTCTCCCGGATAGTACTTACTGGTATTCGGAGTTTGCAAAGGGTTGGTAAGTCGGGATGACCCCCTAGCCTTAACAGTGCTCTACCCCCAGTAGTATTCGTCCGAGGCGCTACCTAAATAGCTTTCGGGGAGAACCAGCTATCTCCAGGTTTGATTGGCCTTTCACCCCTAGCCACAAGTCATCCGCTAATTTTTCAACATTAGTCGGTTCGGTCCTCCAGTTGATGTTACTCAACCTTCAACCTGCCCATGGCTAGATCACCTGGTTTCGGGTCTAATCCTAGCAACTGTACGCCCAGTTAAGACTCGGTTTCCCTACGGCTCCCCTAAACGGTTAACCTTGCTACTAAAATTAAGTCGCTGACCCATTATACAAAAGGTACGCAGTCACACCACGAAGGTGCTCCTACTGCTTGTACGTACACGGTTTCAGGTTCTATTTCACTCCCCTCACAGGGGTTCTTTTCGCCTTTCCCTCACGGTACTGGTTCACTATCGGTCAGTCAGTAGTATTTAGCCTTGGAGGATGGTCCCCCCATATTCAGACAGGATATCACGTGTCCCGCCTTACTCGATTTCACTGATGATGATGTGTCGGTTACGGGGCTATCACCCTTTACTGCGCCACTTTCCAGAGGCTTCACCTGCATCATTAAAAGCTTAAGGGCTAATCCAATTTCGCTCGCCGCTACTTTCGGAATCTCGGTTGATTTCTCTTCCTCGGGGTACTTAGATGTTTCAGTTCCCCCGGTTTGCCTCCTGTTGCTATGTATTCACAACAAGATACGTGCTTATGCACGTGGGTTTCCCCATTCAGAAATCCCAGACTCAAAAGGTTATTACTACCTAATCTGGGCTTATCGCAAGTTATTACGTCTTTCATCGCCTCTGACTGCCAAGGCATCCACCGTGTACGCTTAGTCACTTAACCATACAACCCGAAGAAGTTTCGTGTTGATGTCAAATCACCAAGGTTTTTGGTTGTCATCAAAAAGGGTTAATTCTTGATGACTGTTTGCCGGACTCAATGTGATTCAAACAAGTTTGAATCGAATACAAGACACTTGAATGTGTTTGTTGTGTTTATGCTGTTCTTATTAAATAAGAGCAGATAAACATTGAGAACTTTTAAATTTGATTGAATTACTCGTAAGTAAATCAATCAGTCAGCTTTCCAAATTGTTAAAGAGCTTGATTCAAACTAATGAACCATTTTTAAATATTTTCAGATAAAAACACTTAAAGATGGTGGAGCTATGCGGGATCGAACCGCAGACCTCCTGCGTGCAAGGCAGGCGCTCTCCCAGCTGAGCTATAGCCCCATCTCGGTCGATATTGGTGGGTCTGAGTGGACTTGAACCACCGACCTCCCGCTTATCAGGCGAGCGCTCTAACCAGCTGAGCTACAGACCCAATATCGTCTCTTAACTTTTCTAAACCTAATCAATCTGTGTGGACACTCATCGTGACTATCTTCGTATAAGGAGGTGATCCAGCCCCAGGTTCCCCTAGGGCTACCTTGTTACGACTTCACCCCAGTCATGAACCACAAAGTGGTAAGCGTCCTCCCGAAGGTTAGACTACCTACTTCTTTTGCAGCCCACTCCCATGGTGTGACGGGCGGTGTGTACAAGGCCCGGGAACGTATTCACCGTGACATTCTGATTCACGATTACTAGCGATTCCGACTTCATGGAGTCGAGTTGCAGACTCCAATCCGGACTACGACGCACTTTTTGGGATTCGCTCACTATCGCTAGCTTGCTGCCCTCTGTATGCGCCATTGTAGCACGTGTGTAGCCCTACTCGTAAGGGCCATGATGACTTGACGTCGTCCCCACCTTCCTCCGGTTTATCACCGGCAGTCTCCCTGGAGTTCCCGACATTACTCGCTGGCAAACAAGGATAAGGGTTGCGCTCGTTGCGGGACTTAACCCAACATTTCACAACACGAGCTGACGACAGCCATGCAGCACCTGTCTCAGAGCTCCCGAAGGCACTCCTGCGTCTCCGCTGGATTCTCTGGATGTCAAGAGTAGGTAAGGTTCTTCGCGTTGCATCGAATTAAACCACATGCTCCACCGCTTGTGCGGGCCCCCGTCAATTCATTTGAGTTTTAATCTTGCGACCGTACTCCCCAGGCGGTCTACTTAACGCGTTAGCTCCGAAAGCCACGGCTCAAGGCCACAACCTCCAAGTAGACATCGTTTACGGCGTGGACTACCAGGGTATCTAATCCTGTTTGCTCCCCACGCTTTCGCATCTGAGTGTCAGTATCTGTCCAGGGGGCCGCCTTCGCCACTGGTATTCCTTCAGATCTCTACGCATTTCACCGCTACACCTGAAATTCTACCCCCCTCTACAGTACTCTAGTTCACCAGTTTCAAATGCAGTTCCGAGGTTGAGCCCCGGGCTTTCACATCTGACTTAATGAACCACCTGCATGCGCTTTACGCCCAGTAATTCCGATTAACGCTCGCACCCTCCGTATTACCGCGGCTGCTGGCACGGAGTTAGCCGGTGCTTCTTCTGTTGCTAACGTCAAGAGATAGCGCTATTAACGTTACCCCCTTCCTCACAACTGAAAGTACTTTACAACCCGAAGGCCTTCTTCATACACGCGGCATGGCTGCATCAGGCTTGCGCCCATTGTGCAATATTCCCCACTGCTGCCTCCCGTAGGAGTCTGGACCGTGTCTCAGTTCCAGTGTGGCTGATCATCCTCTCAGACCAGCTAGGGATCGTCGCCTTGGTGAGCCATTACCTCACCAACTAGCTAATCCCACCTAGGCATATCTTGACGCGAGAGGCCCGAAGGTCCCCCTCTTTGGCCCGTAGGCATCATGCGGTATTAGCCATCGTTTCCAATGGTTATCCCCCACATCAAGGCAATTTCCTAGGCATTACTCACCCGTCCGCCGCTCGACGCCCATTAACGCACCCGAAGGATTGTTAGTGTCGTTTCCGCTCGACTTGCATGTGTTAGGCCTGCCGCCAGCGTTCAATCTGAGCCATGATCAAACTCTTCAATTTAAGATTTTGTGACTCAACGAATACTGACTTCAAAACTAATATTTACCGAGGTAAACATGTAATTCTAAAGCTATTACCATTCCAACAGAATGATAATGAATTGACTGTGCTCTTTTTGGTTTTCACTTTAAAAAGTGAAATCAAACAGCTCAAGGCTGTACCAAATTGAATTGGTCACTCAGTTCATTGAAATCAATTTGTTACCGAAGTAACTGTTACTACTTAAAGTAATAACGTTTTGATATTCATCAACGAGTGCCCACACAGATTGATAGGTTTAAATTGTTAAAGAGCGTGTTCTCTAAAAAGAGAACGCTTTCAGTGCCTTAGCACGTAAGCAGGACGCGTATAATACGCTTTCCACTTTGAAAGTCAACATAAAACACTAAGAAAACTTAGAACTCTATGGTGACTTGTCTACTTAGTAGACAAAGTCGAACTTTTTGTCTTCACTTTTAAAACGTGAAAATAAATTTGGAGCCTGGCGATGTCCTACTCTCACATGGGGAAGCCCCACACTACCATCGGCGCTATTGTGTTTCACTACTGAGTTCGGCATGGAATCAGGTGGGTCCACAATGCTATGGTCGCCAAGCAAATTCTGTTTAATTGACGCCTCAGCGACAATTAATAATTCGGAAAACTGATTTAAAAGTCTATCTCTTCAAACTCATTCAAGCGTTTGGTATTGCTTTGAGTCCACAAAACCCCTTGGGTGTTGTATGGTTAAGCCTCACGGGCAATTAGTACAGGTTAGCTCAATGCCTCGCAGCACTTACACACCCTGCCTATCAACGTCGTAGTCTACGACAACCCTTTAGGACACTTATAGTGCCAGGGAAAACTCATCTCAAGGCTCGCTTCGCGCTTAGATGCTTTCAGCGCTTATCGATTCCGAACGTAGCTACCGGGCAATGCCATTGGCATGACAACCCGAACACCAGAGGTTCGTCCACTCCGGTCCTCTCGTACTAGGAGCAGCCCCTTTCAATTTTCCAACGCCCACGGCAGATAGGGACCGAACTGTCTCACGACGTTCTAAACCCAGCTCGCGTACCACTTTAAATGGCGAACAGCCATACCCTTGGGACCGACTTCAGCCCCAGGATGTGATGAGCCGACATCGAGGTGCCAAACACCGCCGTCGATATGAACTCTTGGGCGGTATCAGCCTGTTATCCCCGGAGTACCTTTTATCCGTTGAGCGATGGCCCTTCCATTCAGAACCACCGGATCACTATGACCTGCTTTCGCACCTGCTCGAATTGTCATTCTCGCAGTCAAGCGGGCTTATGCCATTGCACTAACCACACGATGTCCAACCGTGTTTAGCCCACCTTCGTGCTCCTCCGTTACTCTTTGGGAGGAGACCGCCCCAGTCAAACTACCCACCAGGCACTGTCCGTAACCCCGATTCAGGGGCCAACGTTAGAACATCAAAACTACAAGGGTGGTATTTCAAGGACGACTCCATCACATCTAGCGACGCAATTTCATAGTCTCCCACCTATCCTACACATGTAGGTTCAATGTTCAGTGCCAAGCTGTAGTAAAGGTTCACGGGGTCTTTCCGTCTAGCCGCGGGTACACTGCATCTTCACAGCGATTTCAATTTCACTGAGTCTCGGGTGGAGACAGCGTGGCCATCATTACGCCATTCGTGCAGGTCGGAACTTACCCGACAAGGAATTTCGCTACCTTAGGACCGTTATAGTTACGGCCGCCGTTTACCGGGGCTTCGATCAAGAGCTTCGACCGAAGTCTAACCCCATCAATTAACCTTCCGGCACCGGGCAGGCGTCACACCGTATACGTCATCTTACGATTTTGCACAGTGCTGTGTTTTTAATAAACAGTTGCAGCCACCTGGTATCTGCGACTCTCGTCTGCTCCATCCGCAAGGGACTTCACTGATAAGAGCGTACCTTCTCCCGAAGTTACGGTACCATTTTGCCTAGTTCCTTCACCCGAGTTCTCTCAAGCGCCTTGGTATTCTCTACCCGACCACCTGTGTCGGTTTGGGGTACGATTCCTTACAATCTGAAGCTTAGAGGCTTTTCCTGGAAGCATGGCATCAATGACTTCACACCCGTAGGTGCTCGACATCGTATCTCAGCGTTAAGAAAGTCCGGATTTACCTAAACTTTCCGCCTACATACTTGAACCTGGACAACCGTCGCCAGGCCCACCTAGCCTTCTCCGTCCCCCCATCGCAATTGTAAGAAGTACGGGAATATTAACCCGTTTCCCATCGACTACGCCTTTCGGCCTCGCCTTAGGAGTCGACTTACCCTGCCCCGATTAACGTTGGACAGGAACCCTTGGTCTTCCGGCGAGGGAGTTTTTCACTCCCTTTATCGTTACTCATGTCAGCATTCGCACTTCTGATACCTCCAGCAGCCCTTACAGACCACCTTCAACGGCTTACAGAACGCTCCCCTACCCCACGCACCCTAAGGTACGTAGCCGCAGCTTCGGTGTATAGCTTAGCCCCGTTACATCTTCCGCGCAGGCCGACTCGACCAGTGAGCTATTACGCTTTCTTTAAATGATGGCTGCTTCTAAGCCAACATCCTGGCTGTCTGAGCCTTCCCACATCGTTTCCCACTTAGCTATACTTTGGGACCTTAGCTGGCGGTCTGGGTTGTTTCCCTCTCCACGACGGACGTTAGCACCCGCCGTGTGTCTCCCGGATAGTACTTACTGGTATTCGGAGTTTGCAAAGGGTTGGTAAGTCGGGATGACCCCCTAGCCTTAACAGTGCTCTACCCCCAGTAGTATTCGTCCGAGGCGCTACCTAAATAGCTTTCGGGGAGAACCAGCTATCTCCAGGTTTGATTGGCCTTTCACCCCTAGCCACAAGTCATCCGCTAATTTTTCAACATTAGTCGGTTCGGTCCTCCAGTTGATGTTACTCAACCTTCAACCTGCCCATGGCTAGATCACCTGGTTTCGGGTCTAATCCTAGCAACTGTACGCCCAGTTAAGACTCGGTTTCCCTACGGCTCCCCTAAACGGTTAACCTTGCTACTAAAATTAAGTCGCTGACCCATTATACAAAAGGTACGCAGTCACACCACGAAGGTGCTCCTACTGCTTGTACGTACACGGTTTCAGGTTCTATTTCACTCCCCTCACAGGGGTTCTTTTCGCCTTTCCCTCACGGTACTGGTTCACTATCGGTCAGTCAGTAGTATTTAGCCTTGGAGGATGGTCCCCCCATATTCAGACAGGATATCACGTGTCCCGCCTTACTCGATTTCACTGATGATGATGTGTCGGTTACGGGGCTATCACCCTTTACTGCGCCACTTTCCAGAGGCTTCACCTGCATCATTAAAAGCTTAAGGGCTAATCCAATTTCGCTCGCCGCTACTTTCGGAATCTCGGTTGATTTCTCTTCCTCGGGGTACTTAGATGTTTCAGTTCCCCCGGTTTGCCTCCTGTTGCTATGTATTCACAACAAGATACGTGCTTATGCACGTGGGTTTCCCCATTCAGAAATCCCAGACTCAAAAGGTTATTACTACCTAATCTGGGCTTATCGCAAGTTATTACGTCTTTCATCGCCTCTGACTGCCAAGGCATCCACCGTGTACGCTTAGTCACTTAACCATACAACCCGAAGAAGTTTCGTGTTGATGTCAAATCACCAAGGTTTTTGGTTGTCATCAAAGAAGGGTTAATTCTTGATGACTGTTTGCCGGACTCAATTTATTTTTTGTTTCCACTTTTTAATAAAAAGTAGAATCAAAAAATGAACAATCATTTCTGATCATTCGAATACAAGACACTTGAATGTGTTTGTTGTGTTTATGCTGTTCTTATTCACTAAGAGCAGATAAACATTGAGAACTTTTAAATTTGATTAACTTAATCACAGCCTTGAGCTGTTTGATTTCACTTTTTAAAGTGAAAACCAATTAAGTAATCAGTCAGCTTTCCAAATTGTTAAAGAGCATAAAGCAAAAAGCTTTAATCAATAACTTACGTTATTAATTAAAGCTCTGGCTTTAACTAAATCTAAACCATCAATCTGTGTGGACACTCATCGTCAATATCTTCGTATAAGGAGGTGATCCAGCCCCAGGTTCCCCTAGGGCTACCTTGTTACGACTTCACCCCAGTCATGAACCACAAAGTGGTAAGCGTCCTCCCGAAGGTTAGACTACCTACTTCTTTTGCAGCCCACTCCCATGGTGTGACGGGCGGTGTGTACAAGGCCCGGGAACGTATTCACCGTGACATTCTGATTCACGATTACTAGCGATTCCGACTTCATGGAGTCGAGTTGCAGACTCCAATCCGGACTACGACGCACTTTTTGGGATTCGCTTACCATCGCTGGCTCGCTGCCCTCTGTATGCGCCATTGTAGCACGTGTGTAGCCCTACTCGTAAGGGCCATGATGACTTGACGTCGTCCCCACCTTCCTCCGGTTTATCACCGGCAGTCTCCCTGGAGTTCCCGACATTACTCGCTGGCAAACAAGGATAAGGGTTGCGCTCGTTGCGGGACTTAACCCAACATTTCACAACACGAGCTGACGACAGCCATGCAGCACCTGTCTCAGAGCTCCCGAAGGCACTCCTGCGTCTCCGCTGGATTCTCTGGATGTCAAGAGTAGGTAAGGTTCTTCGCGTTGCATCGAATTAAACCACATGCTCCACCGCTTGTGCGGGCCCCCGTCAATTCATTTGAGTTTTAATCTTGCGACCGTACTCCCCAGGCGGTCTACTTAACGCGTTAGCTCCGAAAGCCACGGCTCAAGGCCACAACCTCCAAGTAGACATCGTTTACGGCGTGGACTACCAGGGTATCTAATCCTGTTTGCTCCCCACGCTTTCGCATCTGAGTGTCAGTATCTGTCCAGGGGGCCGCCTTCGCCACTGGTATTCCTTCAGATCTCTACGCATTTCACCGCTACACCTGAAATTCTACCCCCCTCTACAGTACTCTAGTTCACCAGTTTCAAATGCAGTTCCGAGGTTGAGCCCCGGGCTTTCACATCTGACTTAATGAACCACCTGCATGCGCTTTACGCCCAGTAATTCCGATTAACGCTCGCACCCTCCGTATTACCGCGGCTGCTGGCACGGAGTTAGCCGGTGCTTCTTCTGTTGCTAACGTCAAGAGATAGCGCTATTAACGCTACCCCCTTCCTCACAACTGAAAGTACTTTACAACCCGAAGGCCTTCTTCATACACGCGGCATGGCTGCATCAGGCTTGCGCCCATTGTGCAATATTCCCCACTGCTGCCTCCCGTAGGAGTCTGGACCGTGTCTCAGTTCCAGTGTGGCTGATCATCCTCTCAGACCAGCTAGGGATCGTCGCCTTGGTGAGCCATTACCTCACCAACTAGCTAATCCCACCTAGGCATATCTTGACGCGAGAGGCCCGAAGGTCCCCCTCTTTGGCCCGTAGGCATCATGCGGTATTAGCCATCGTTTCCAATGGTTATCCCCCACATCAAGGCAATTTCCTAGGCATTACTCACCCGTCCGCCGCTCGACGCCCATTAACGCACCCGAAGGATTGTTAGTGTCGTTTCCGCTCGACTTGCATGTGTTAGGCCTGCCGCCAGCGTTCAATCTGAGCCATGATCAAACTCTTCAATTTAAGATTTTGTGACTCAACGAATACTGACTTCAAAACTAATATTTACCGAAGTAAACATGTAATTCTAAAGCTATTACCATTCCAACAGAATGGTAATGAATTGACTGTGCCAAATAACCCCTCTCTATAAAGAAAGTAATTATTCGTATTGGTCACTCAGTTCATTGAAATCAATTTTGATTCCGAAGAATCTGTTTTATCTAACGATAAAACGTTTTGATATTCATCAACAAGTGCCCACACAGATTGATAGGTTTAAATTGTTAAAGAGCTTTACTTCTTGAGCGTTCCTTTTAACTAAGGAGCCTCTCGAAGTGGACGGCCATTCTAGCGAATTAACATTCAGTGTCAAACACTTTTTGAAAATTAATTTTTTGTCGCTTTCCGTCTTACTGATTCTTGCTGAAGCCTTGTGGCGTCTGCCGTCTCATTGGGGTCGCATTATAGGGAACCCTCTCAGGTTAGCAACTACTTTTTCATAAAAAATGAATAAATAGAGGTTAACTGCCTAATAGTTCACCTAAACGTAAAAAAGAGAGCATTTCTGCTCTCTTTTTACTCAAAATCTAAGAGTATTATTAGATAAAGGCGTAAGCATCAGCGTACATATGGTCACGCTTTGCTTCTTTATTCTGAGTAAATAGGTCTCTTGCAGCACCTGCCATTTCAAAACGACCTGCAATATAGATATCGAAATCAGCCAGTGATTCGAAACTTTGCGTAATTGCTTCAAGTACATTACCAGTTTGGCCGTGCCATACTTCAGGTGCTTCTTCTACTACTGGTACAAAGTGCACATTGCTGTGCTTTTCTGCGATACCTACTAGCTCTTCTTTTGCATATAGCTGGCACTCGTCTTTTGCGCCCCAGTATAAGTGAATCTCTTTTTTGCTGTTTTGCGCGATACAGTGATCTAGGATTGAACGTACATAGCTAAAACCAGTGCCACCAGCAATCAATAATAGAGGGCGTTCGCTTTCTTCTTTAATCCACGCATCACCGTGTGGTGCATCAATAGCGATATCGCCATCTTCAGCTTGCGCTTTTTTCATCGCCTCAACTACTTCTAATGCGTAAGCATTATGCTCAGCGGCACCAATATGTAACTCAAGCTCACCTTCATGGCGGCATGGGCTGCTTGCAATAGAGAATGGACGTTTATCTTTCTCGCCCATTTCAACCATCAGGTACTGACCCGCTTTAAAAGCAACAGGTGTTTCTGGGTGAAGTAGGATTTGGTAAGTGTTACAAGCCAAAGGCTCGATAGACTTCACTTTACATTTAATAGTCATGTTCTTCCTCTTACTAACCCTTAATCGGCAAAGGTTAGAACTAAATTACTTTCTGCAAATGCTTGGCAAGCGAAAATCCACCCCTGTTCCTGCTCTTTCTCTGTGAGCATGGGTTCAAGGTGGTAACTCACTTGTCCTTCTAACTTTTTGCACATACACATCGCGCATGCGCCAACTTGGCAACGGTTTGGGAAATAGATATCGCTGTTGAGCGCAGCATCCAAGACCGTTTGCCCTTTTTCTACTGTGAAACTGATGTTTTCTGGATATAAGACTACTTGGTAGCTCATGAAATTCCTAGTTGTTCCCAGATGCTATCAATCTTTTTAACGACATCAGGATCTTTTGTGATAGGAACGCCCCACTCGCGAAGACATTCGCCTTCCCATTTATTGGTCGCATCTAGTCCCATTTTGGAGTATCCAGTTTCGTTCTGTAGGAACAATGTATCTCTGGCCGGATCCATTCTGGTGGTTACCGCCCAAATGATGTCATTCCAGTCACTCACGTTGACATCACCATCACACACGATAACAAACTTGTTCTCATCAAATTGAGACCAAACCGCTTCCATTATTTTCTTACCATTACCTGCAGCTTGCTTATCAATAGACACGACAACCATGCTGGCGTTGTCGTTCTGTAGATGAATATCAATAATTTCAGGGTGAGCCTTAGTTAACTCAGCCAGGCTACCTTCGATATGTTCACTACTTACAGGCGCAGATTCAACGTCTGGCGATAGTGCTAACTCCGCATCCCACTTCTTGGTGATGTCTAAACCCATCTTAGAGCCCAGTCCAACCACAGGTGATGCAAAATCTAACGAGTCGATAGGCGTGTTCTCTATCATCAAGCTATCACGAGACGGATCCATGTGTTCACACATCGCCGCCGTTACTTGAGACCAATCACGTGCGTTCACATCCTCATCGCACACCAATACAAATTTGGTGTACATGAACTGACGCAAGAAAGACCATACACCCATCATCACACGCTTAGCGTGACCTGGGTATTGCTTCTTCATTGTCACTACCGCCATTCGGTACGAACAACCCTCAGGCGGTAGGTAGAAGTCTTCTATCTCTGGGAACTGCTTTTGAAGAATAGGAACAAACACTTCATTTAGTGCAACACCCAGTACCGCAGGCTCATCAGGCGGACGGCCAGTGTACGTGCTGTGATAGATAGGGTTTTCGCGCATGGTTACATGAGTAATCGTAAATACGTGGTGCTTTTCTTTCTCGTTGTAGTAACCCGTATGGTCTCCGTATGGGCCTTCGTCCGCGAACTCATTCGGGTCAATGTAGCCTTCCATTACGATTTCCGCACTTGCTGGTACTTCTAAGTCATTACTGATTGATTTAACGACCTCGGTTTTACTACCACGTAGTAAGCCTGCAAACGCGTATTCCGACAAAGTATCTGGTACTGGTGTCACAGCGCCAAGAATGGTAGCAGGGTCTGCACCGAAGGCCACAGATACTGGGAAAGGTTTACCAGGATTGGTTTCCATCCAGTCGCGCAGATCAAGTGCTCCACCGCGGTGGGCTAACCAACGCATGATGATTTTATTCTTACCGATCTTTTGCTGACGATAGATGCCTAAGTTTTGGCGTTTCTTGTTTGGGCCACGAGTAACCGTTAAGCCCCATGTAAGCAATGGTGCGACATCGTCTGCCCAACAGCTCATCACGGGGATTCTATCTAGGTCGACGTCATCACCTTGCCACACCACTTGTTGGCAAGCCGCTTTACGAAGGCGTTTAGCTGGCATGTTTAATACTTGCTTAAACACTGGCAGTTTATCGATAGCGTCTTTAAAACCTTTTGGTGGCTCAGGCTCTTTTAGATAAGCAAGCAGCTTACCCACTTCACGTAGCTCTTTTACATCCTGACGCCCCATACCAATAGCAACACGATTAGGTGTACCAAATAGGTTGGTCAAAACAGGCATGTCATAGCCTACTGGGTTTTCAAACAATAGAGCCGGGCCACCAGCACGTAGAGTACGGTCGCTAATCTCGGTCATTTCATAGTCTGGGTCGACTGGGTGAGAGATGCGTTTCAACTGACCAATACTTTCAAGATGGTCGATAAAATCACGTAAATCTTTAAAACTCATAGGACTTCTACATGCTGATTATTCTGCGCTCAGTATATCAAAAAGGGTGACACTGAGATCCCCCTTTTTAATGTGGTTATTGAGAGCCAAAATCCACTTTACGGTAATGCTTGCTCGATCAAAGAGCTCTTCACCTGAGGGTTGTCATTGACGAGATCTTGTAACCATCGTGTATGACCTTGTTTTGCTAATTCACGGGCAACCAAAGAGGCTTCATCGGCAATCGCCATTCTAGAAACCAAGAACTGCTTCACCTCATCCGATAATGGATTCACTTTGGTGAGTAAGGTAATCGCTTCATCTTTCAAACGTGGATTCTTAGTCGCAGCCATAACCTGCTCAAGCGCGAATGCTTGCTTGGTTTCAGCAAGGCGAACCAATTCGGCTTGACTGTGATAATCAGCCTTCATACGCCATAAGATCTTGTAGACCTCAGGGTCTTCACTCACCTGCGCTAATCGAACCACCACCTCGGAAGACGGTAACCAACTTACAATCGACGACGTGGTCAGTTGTTTGGTTAGATAATCAACAGCCTCAGGCGACAAGCTGTCTAGCTCTCGGATTAACAACGCTTCTCGAGTTTGGACTTGGTGTTCAGGGCCAGATAACCACTCTTTCAGGTTGAGATCTTGTTTCTCCGCATCGAGAACAAACACCAATGTCTTTTGGTCTTGGCGCCACTGCTTAATGAGTCGGTTGGCAATCGAAGGGTAATTAAAAGCAGGTACCGTAAACTCATAACCATCACCACGCTCTAATACTTGATAAGTTGGCGTGATGGCAAGTTGCTGCTCAATGAAGATAGACATCTTGGGCGTGAGTACGATTTTTTGCTGTTCGAGCTTCTTCAAGAGTTGGTAACGAGCCACCTCTTGTTGGGGAAATGTCAGACGCTCAAGTGCAAAGCGCAGCGAATTCACTTCGTCACGCACGACAAACTCGAGCAATTCAGCAGTTTTCAGTTTTACTTGATCATTCTCAAGCCAAGACTCTACTGTAGTTGGAGACATCTCGGTGGCATAGCTGATGCCGACCGGTGAAAATAACAGTGAAGTAGACAGGAGTAATGATGACAACAGTCCATGTTGCATTTTAACTTCCTTGTAACACTTTTGGTCATTCTGCAAGCTGTCGCTACAAAATGCAAATAAAAAGCGCCACCCGAAGGCAGCGCTTTTTAATAACTATCAGCTAATAAATATTACTGACGACGCATTGCGTCAAAGAACTCATCGTTCGTTTTGGTCATTGCTAGCTTGTCGATAAGGAATTCCATTGCGTCGATTTCGCCCATTGGGTGAACAATTTTACGCAGGATCCACATCTTCTGTAGTTCATCGTTCTTCGTAAGAAGCTCTTCACGACGAGTACCAGAGCGGTTGAAATCAATCGCTGGGAATACACGCTTTTCAGCAATCTTACGGTTAAGGTGCAGTTCCATATTACCTGTACCTTTGAATTCTTCGTAGATAACTTCATCCATCTTAGAACCAGTATCAACCAATGCTGTAGCGATGATAGTTAAGCTACCGCCTTCTTCGACATTACGTGCCGCACCGAAGAAACGCTTTGGACGATGCAGAGCATTCGCATCAACACCACCAGTAAGTACTTTACCTGATGAAGGAATTACGGTGTTGTAAGCACGAGCTAGACGAGTGATTGAGTCCAGTAGGATAACCACGTCTTTTTTGTGTTCAACAAGACGCTTCGCCTTCTCGATTACCATTTCTGCAACTTGCACGTGGCGAGATGCTGGTTCATCAAACGTCGATGCGATGACTTCACCTTTAACTAGGCGCTGCATTTCTGTTACTTCTTCTGGGCGCTCATCGATAAGTAGAACCATGAGTTCACACTCAGGGTGGTTGCGAGCAATGCTTTGAGCAATGTTTTGCAGAAGCATTGTTTTACCCGCTTTAGGCGGAGCAACAATCAAACCACGCTGGCCTTTACCAATTGGCGAAGCAAGGTCAAGGATTCGGGCTGTGATATCTTCAGTCGCGCCATTACCCGCTTCCATCACCATACGTTCGTTGGCATGAAGAGGAGTCAGGTTTTCAAAAAGGATTTTGTTACGTGCGTTGTCTGGCTTGTCGTAGTTAACCGTGTTTACTTTAAGTAGTGCAAAGTAACGCTCGCCATCTTTAGGTGGACGGATTTTTCCGCCAATCGAGTCACCAGTGCGAAGGTTAAAACGACGAATCTGGCTTGGTGATACATAAATATCATCTGGCCCAGCAAGGTATGAGCTGTCGCCGCTACGCAGGAAACCAAAGCCGTCTTGAAGAATTTCTAGAACACCATCACCAAAGATGTCTTCACCACTTTTTGCGTGCGCTTTAAGGATGGAGAAGATAATGTCTTGTTTTCTTAAGCGAGCTTGATTTTCAAGACCTAGGCTTTCGCTAAGTTTAACAAGTTCAGACACAGGTCTGTTCTTCAGTTCAGTAAGATTCATAGTGGTGGAAGTTTGTTTAGTCAAAATAGGATCTGTTTTCTTAAGTTAAGAAGGATTTGGTCACGCAGGATCGACCAAGAAGAGAAATTCGTTCAATTAACGTGCGATAAATTAGCACTAAAACTAAGACTAGTCCATAGCTTAGAAAAAACAAAACCGCGCATTTGTTAACTGCGCGGTTTCTTTTCAAATGCTCACCTAATTATAGGTTAGCGTCTAGGAACTCTTTAAGTTGAGTTTTAGACAGTGCACCAACTTTAGTTGCTGCTACGCCACCATCTTTGAAAAGAAGTAGCGTTGGAATACCGCGAATACCAAATTTTGGTGGAGTACCTGCGTTTTGGTCGATATTTAATTTACCGATAGTGAGCTTGCCTTCGTACTCGTCTGCGATTTCATCAAGAATCGGCGCAATCATCTTACAAGGACCACACCATTCAGCCCAAAAATCAACAAGAACCGGGCCTGCAGCGTTGATCACATCGTTATCAAAACCGTCATCAGTTAGCTGCAAAATCTTATCACTCATCTTCCACTCCAATGTATTTTTTAGAACTGGTTGGATGATAACCAGTAAATAGATGCCCTATTGGAATGTATTTACTTTCGTATTGCAAGCTTAAGCTGATATTCTATAGCAATGAAAAAGACGCATATCACAGAGCAAAAGTTCGCCGACTTGGATTTACTTCCGCAAGTCATTGAAGGATTGGAAAAAAAAGGGTTCGATTACTGTACTCCTATCCAAGCCTTGGCGCTCCCGGTACTGCTCACCGGCCAAGACATTGCAGGCCAGGCCCAAACGGGCACTGGTAAAACGCTTGCGTTTCTTACTGCTACTTTTAACCACCTACTAAAAACACCTGAGCATGAAGGGCGTAAGCCTAACCAGCCACGTGCGATTATTATGGCTCCTACGCGTGAACTCGCGATTCAGATCTACAATGATGCTGACTCTCTAGTGGCAAGCACGGGTATCAAGGCTGCACTGGCTTACGGTGGCGAAAGCTACGACAAACAGCTAGGTAAAATCGAAGAAGGCGCAGATATCTTAATTGGTACTACAGGCCGTATCATCGACTTCTACAAGCAAAAGGTATTTAACCTTAACCACATTCAAGCCGTTGTTCTTGACGAAGCGGATCGCATGTTCGATTTGGGCTTTATTAAAGACATTCGCTTCTTGTTTCGCCGTATGCCTGAGCCAAAAGATCGCCTGAACATGCTGTTCTCTGCGACGCTGTCTTACCGCGTACAGGAACTTGCCTTCGAACACATGCACAACCCAGAGCATGTCGTTGTTGAGCCTGAGCGTAAGACTGGTCACCGTATTCAAGAAGAGCTTTTCTACCCTTCTAACGAACACAAAATGGCGCTTCTACAAACGTTAATCGAAGAAGAGTGGCCAGATCGCGCAATCATCTTCGCTAACACTAAACACAAATGTGAATCAGTTTGGGGCCACTTGGCTGCCGATGGTCACCGTGTTGGTTTGCTAACGGGTGATGTTCCTCAGAAGAAACGCGAAAAGATTCTTGAGCAATTTACTAAAGGCGATGTTGACCTGCTTGTCGCAACGGATGTTGCAGCACGTGGCCTACACATTCCTCAAGTGACTCACGTATTCAACTTCGATCTACCTGACGATTGTGAAGATTACGTTCACCGTATTGGCCGTACAGGTCGTGCTGGTGAAAGCGGTCACTCTATCAGCTTTGCTTGTGAAGATTACGCAATCAACTTACCGCCAATCGAAGAATACATTGAGCATGCTATCCCAATGTCTGACTACGATGCTTCTGCACTACTTGAAGATCTACCAGCACCATTGCGTTTACGTACACGTAACCCGCAACAACGCCGCTCAAACAATAATGGCCCACGCAACGGTAACCGTAAACCAAACCAGAACCGTCGCCCACGCCAACCGCGTAATAACAAGGAAGCTTAGTCGCTTATGAGTCAAACAGTGTCACCCCCGCTTTACGCTGCAATCGACCTCGGGTCGAACAGTTTTCATATGCTCGTTGTACGTCATATCGATGGCAGCGTTCAAACCATGGCTAAGATTAAGCGTAAAGTTCGCTTAGCTGCAGGCTTAGATGAAAATAATGCGCTTAGTTTAGAAGCGATGCAGCGAGGCTGGGGCTGTTTGAGTCTCTTTGCAGAGCGACTGCAAGACATTCCTCAAGAAAATATCCGCATTGTCGGTACCGCGACCTTACGTACTGCAACCAATGTGGATACCTTTCTAGAAAAAGCCAACCAGATACTTGGCTACGACATCAATGTTATCTCCGGTGAAGAAGAAGCTGCGACCATCTATAAGGGCGTCGCACATACTTCTGGAGGCAGCGGCCGCCGCTTGGTGGTTGATATTGGCGGTGCAAGTACCGAGATGATCATCGGTGAAGGTTTCTCATCTAAAGCCTTAACGAGCCTCAAAATGGGTTGTGTTACCTGGCTTGAGCGACACTTTAAAGATCGTCAACTCACTGCAACTAACTTCAATAATGCTATTGAAGCCGCTAAGTCTACGTTGAGGCCTATCCTAGATAGCTATACGGATATCGGATGGGATGTGTGCGTGGGCGCCAGTGGTACCGTTCAGGCACTACAAGAAATCATGTTAGCGCAAGGCATGGATGAAGTGATTACTCATGCCAAACTTAAGCGCCTACAGAAACAAGCCATGATTACTGAGCGTTTAGAAGAGCTAGAAATCGAAGGGTTAACTCTTGAGCGCGCTTTAGTGTTTCCAAGCGGCCTATCTATTCTAATTGCTATCTTTGAGTTGCTTGAGATTGAATCAATGACTCTCGCAGGCGGTGCGCTCCGTGAAGGCTTAGCCTACGAGATGGTTGATGAATTACGCCAAGAAGACATTCGAGCTCGCACAGTTACGAGTATTCAGTCTCGCTACCAAATGGATGTGACCTACGGTGAGCAAGTCGCCTCACTAGCACAATCTTTGTTTGAACAAGCAGGTGCTGAAACATGGGTTCCAGAACCTCAAGCAAGCGTCCTACTACAAACCGCGGCCAAACTGCATGAAATTGGTTTAACCATCGATTTCAAAAAGGGCGGCGAGCACAGTGCATACTTACTGCAAAACTTGGATTTACCGGGTTTTACACGAGCGCAAAAACACTACCTCGGTGAGCTAACACGCCGCTATCGTGAACAGTTGACTTCGTTACCAGAGCAACATGCAGTATCAGGCACTAGCAGCAAACGTATTTTACGCATCCTACGTTTAGCCATTTTACTAACCCATCGCCGTAATCCTGACCTTGTGGCTCAAGTAAAATTAACGGCAGAAGATGACAAGCTAACGCTTAATCTGTCCAAGCAATGGCTAGTAGACAACCCATTGACTGCGGCAGAGCTAGAGAGCGAGTCTAATAGGCAAACAGACATTGGCTGGCCACTGACGATTGAGAGCACCTGATATTCTTATCTGATGCCAAAAATTAAAAAAGCCCAAGTGAGTCGACTCACTTGGGCTTTTTCTTATCACTGTATTAATAACGCAATGCATCACCAGCTGAAAGCTTATGCACTAATACCCGTCGCTTTAAAATCAGGATTTACGGCGGTTAACTTCCTAACAATGTAGTTTAGAAGCACACCGTACATTGGAACAAACAGGCCCAAGCTAATGATAAGTTTGAATCCGTAGTCGACCAACGCAATTTCAGTCCAGTGCTCTGCCATAAATGGATCAGGGCTTTGGTAGAAAGCAATCGCAAAGAACGCGATGGTATCAATGGCATTGCCGAATAGCGTTGAACACGTTGGCGCAACCCACCATTGCTTCATTTGGCGTAAGCGGTTGAAAACATGCACATCTAAGATCTGGCCAAGCAGATAAGCCATAAAGCTCGCTACAGCGATACGTGCAACAAACAAGTTGAACTCACCGAGTTGGCTAAAGCCTTGGAATGAACCTTCAAAGAACACCACAGACAAGAAATAAGAAACGGCCAGTGCAGGTAGCATCACTAAGAAAATGATTTTACGTGCAAGCTGCGCGCCAAAAATGCGTACGGTCAGATCGGTCGCTAAGAAGATAAACGGGAAAGTGAAAGCGCCCCAAGTGGTGTGCATACCGAAGACGGTAAAAGGGAGCTGAACCAGATAGTTGCTTGATGCAATAATGACCAAATGGAACAAAACTAATAGTGCTAGGGCTTTGCGCTGTTGCGCAGGGGTAAAGTTACTCATGCTGTACCTTTTTAGTTTGGTTTGGGGGTGAGGGAACCCAAATCGAGTCATTTCTTCGGATAAACTAAGAAAGCTCTTACCAATAATGTGAATTAAAAATGTTTCTATAATTTGCTCTATTGAGCGGCGGGCGATTATACATTAATCAATATTGGCTGCAACGGTGAGAACAGACGCAAACGTTTATCCTCACTTTTATTGTTGAATAGCGTTAGAAACCAAGTTTTAAAATCCAGGTTTAAAAGCTACGTTTGAGAAGCGATGCTAAAAGTTAAAAGCCGCGCTTAAAAAGCGTCGCGAGATAATCAAACTCTTCTCGGCTTTCTTCCGCGTTTAACGACTCAAACCAAATTGATTCGCTGTAATGCTCAGACTTTAAAAACATTCGACAATCTTCAAAGTCAATCAACCAAGAGTGCATATCGGCGTCCCATTGTTTTTCAACAACAGACGCTGACAGCAATGCCACCAGCCTTTTACCTAATACTTCGTAAGAATCAAAATCAAAACTTGGAGACGTAATTAATAAGCGCCCTTCCTCAGCCAAATACTCTCTTAAGCCAAATTCTGTTTGTGTAGTCATGTCCCTATCAACCTTATTCTTTTTCTGTGCGCTAATCGTTTTATAGGTTAAACGCTTCTACAAATTAGCCGTGTGTCGTGATGTGTTCTTGAATCAAATCTAAGAATGGGTCTGCGTACTTATCGAGTTTACGTTGACCAACACCGTTTACTGCCAGCATCTCACCGTATGAGGTCGGCAGTACTTCGGCCATATCAATCAGGGTCGCATCACTGAATACCACATAAGGTGGTAAGCCATCTTCATCAGCAATTGACTTACGCAGCTTACGCAGTTTAGCAAACAACTTCTTATCGTAGTTCTTGCTACTTAGCTTATCGGACTTAGCACTGCGCACCGCGGTATCTAAACGAGGAACAGCAAGCTCTAAAGACATCTCACCGCGCAGTAACGGACGCGCCTCTTCCGTTAGCTGTAAAGTCGAGTTACGAGTGATGTTCTGGAACAGCAAACCTTTGTGAATTAACTGACGGAAGATACTGATCCAGTAGTCGTGGCTGTGATCGCGGCCAATACCGTAAGTAGACAGCTTATCGTGACCATTATCGCGGACACGGATGTTCTGCATGCCGCGCATCACTTCCACCACGTACCCCATACCAAACGACTGATTCACACGGTACACACAAGACAACGCCTTCTGCGCCTCTTGGGTCGCATCAAAGTGTTTTGGCGGATCGAGGCAGATATCGCAGTTACCGCATTGCTTTTCACGATATTCGCCAAAGTAGTTCAACAAAACCTGACGACGACAGGTTTGCGCTTCGGCAAAGGCACTCATCGCGTTCAGTTTGTGCATCTCTACTTGTTTTTGCGGGCCTTCTTCTTTTTCATCAAGCATACGACGTAACCAACCCATATCAGCAGGATCAAACAGCATCATTGCTTCAGCAGGCAAGCCATCACGACCAGCACGGCCAGTTTCTTGGTAATAAGATTCGATATTGCGAGGAATATCAAAGTGGACCACAAAACGTACGTTGGGTTTGTTGATCCCCATACCGAAGGCCACAGTCGCGACAACGATCTGGACATCATCACGTTGAAAGGCTTCTTGAACGTAAGCACGCTCATCAGTGTCCATGCCAGCGTGATAACCCGCAGCACGAAGGCCGTTATTGCACAGCTTTTCAGTCACCATCTCCACTTTCTTTCGGCTACCACAATAGATGATGCCGCAATTGCCTTTCTGTGTTTCTAGGTAGCGAACCACTTGAGACACGGGTTTATGCTTCTCAACTAAGTTATAACGGATGTTAGGACGATCGAAGCTGCCTAAATAAGTGTGTGGCTCCACTAGCTGCAAACGCGAGATAATGTCTTTGCGCGTTGCGTCATCAGCGGTTGCCGTCAGCGCCATATAAGGCACATGCGGGAAATATTGTTTAAGTTGACCTAATGATGCGTATTCCGGGCGGAAGTCATGTCCCCATTGAGAGATACAGTGCGCCTCGTCCACCGCAATCATCGAAAGTGATAAACCTTGTAGGCGCTCGATGAAGTCTCGCATCAACACCCGCTCTGGCGAAGCGTAAACCATCTTCAATTGGCCAGAGTTCATGCGGTTGAACACGCTCAATAGCTGGTCACGTGGCATTGAAGAGTTAATGCACTCTGCCGCGACACCATTGGCCTTCAATTGGTCAACTTGGTCTTTCATCAGCGAGATCAGCGGTGAGATAACCAGAGTGAGCCCTTCACGAACCAAAGCAGGAATCTGATAACACAGGGACTTACCGCCACCAGTAGGCATAATTACCAGGCTGTCTTGGCCTTCAACGGCCAGATCGATGACCTCTTGCTGACCATCGCGAAAGCTTTGATAGCCAAACACATCTTGTAAGATGTTTTGCGCATCATTCGCGGGAGTCGGTATTTGCTCAGCAATCAGAGTGGCGGTCATTATGGTTCCTAATCGAGGTATGAAATCAGCGAGCATCGTTAGCAAGCAAGGCGCACATTGTAGAGGGGAACGCTGGTGAATTAAACCGCAAATTGCTAGGTGAAAAATGTTAACGCTCCTATACTAGCCAACTCTCTTATAAATCTTATTAATAAGCACCCAGTGCTAGAGAAAGTGGTATGACATCAGAAGAACAACAACGCACTCGTCAAGGAGTGTTGCTTGCCATTGGCGCTTACACGATGTGGGGCATCGCCCCTATATATTTCAAATCTTTAAGTGACGTATCCCCGCTAGAGATCCTTAGCCACCGTGTAGTATGGTCTTTTTTCCTACTCGCTTTCCTATTACACATTAGCCGCAGTTGGCGTAAGGTGCGTGACACCTTGACCTCAAAACCAAAAATGCTCTATTTGGTAGTGACTTCTACCTTGGTGGGTGCAAACTGGTTAATCTTTATTTGGGCGATTAACTCCAATCACATGCTCGATGCCAGTTTGGGGTATTACATCAACCCACTGATTAACGTGTTACTCGGGATGATCTTCCTTGGTGAACGCTTACGTAAACTACAATGGTTTGCGGTTGTACTGGCTGCAATTGGCGTATTAGTCCAATTGATTGCGTTTGGATCTGTACCAATCGTAGCGATAGCGCTGGCATTCAGTTTTGGGTTTTATGGATTGCTACGTAAAAAAGTCAGCTTAGAAGCGCAAACCGGCTTGTTCATCGAAACCTTGGTCATGCTACCTCTCGCAGCGACTTACTTATTGTTTATTGTCGATAGTCCAACTTCAGACCTCTCAGCAAACCCTATACAGCTCAACCTGTTACTGGTTGCTGCAGGCGTGATTACGACAATTCCATTACTGTGCTTTACCGGCGCTGCAACACGGTTGAAACTGTCGACACTCGGCTTCTTCCAATACATTGGCCCAAGCTTGATGTTCTTGTTAGCGGTACTGATTTATGGAGAAGCGTTTACTAGTGACAAAGCGATCACCTTTGCCTTTATTTGGGGAGCTCTCGTCATTTTCAGCTTTGATGGACTGCGTAACAACAAGCAGAATAGACTCGTGAAACAGTAGTACTGATCGTTTTTTACAAGACAATGGCTCACTACAAAGATAAGCTTGGTTGAATTGATGATAATTTGACCAAGCTTTTTTGTACCATGGATAAAGTCCACTACTACTCGACACCTAGCCAAGATATCAGCCTGATCCAAGCTCAATACCAAGAGTTTGCCTTTCAGCGCCACTATCATTTGGATTTTCACATCGGCCTAATCACTCAGGGTCAGCAAAAGTTTGTCTACAAGGGCACCAGCTACCACGCAGGCGCTGGGCAAGTGGTGATGATGCCACCAGATGAGCTGCATGACGGTCATTCCGAGTTAGAATCTGGTTATCAAGTCAGTGTTTTTTCTGTCTCCCCACAGTGGCTAGGCGATCTTGCCGATCAGAGGGAACATGGTCACACTTTAAGCTTTTCTGAGTTGATCCTCTCCGATCAAGCGACATTTTTACAATTGTGTAACTTACATGCTCTGCTAATCAATCCAAACATCAGCCAACTCGCTCAAGACTGCCTCCCTTATGAAGGTTTCTCAACCATTGTCGATCGCTATGTGAAATTTGGATCCAAAAGCCAAGTTCAATTAGGCATCCAATCTATCCATACCTTGAAAGAATATTTAATGGCAAATCTTGACCAGCCCGTTCGCTTAGAACAACTGTCTGATCTGTGCGACTTAACCACCACTCAATTCCAGCGTCATTTTAAAAATAAGATGGGCATAACACCCTACGCATGGCTAAGTCGTTTACGAATGGAACAAGGCATGCGACTGATTAAGTCTGGTGTTAGCGGCACCGAGGTGGCTCATCAAGTTGGATTTTACGATCAAGCCCATTTCTCAAAGGCATTTAAGACGGCATTCGGCGTTTCTCCCTCGAAAATTAACTAAGTGTTGATAATTTACAATTGAGTGATTGGAAATCGCGGTAAGCTGATCTCAACAAAACCCAACAGAAAAACCGAGTTATTGGAACCGATATGAACGAAGTCACCATCTTAGTCACCCTCGCCTCTATCCACTTTATTGCTTTGATGAGCCCTGGTCCTGATCTGGCTTTAGTTGTGCAAAACGCGACACGTCATGGACGCCAAACCGGTTTGTACATTGCACTTGGACTATCTTGCGGGATCCTACTGCATTCATTATTTAGCCTGACGGGAATTAGCTACCTCGTCCACCAGCAACCGACTCTGTTTTCCCTGATCCAGTTGGCAGGTGGTAGTTACTTACTTTACTTAGGTTTTGGTGCCCTTAGATCCACTTGGAACATCGTTCAACAGAGTGACGACCAAGCGGTCGAGACAAAAACCAAAGATCTGGTTATCGCAAATAAAAGAGAAGCCTTCTCGAAGGGCTTTGCGACCAATATCCTTAACCCAAAGGCCTTAGTGTTCTTCATCAGCTTGATGTCGAGCTTAGTCCCTGCGGATATGTCGCAGTCTGGCAAAGGAATTGCGCTCGTGATCCTATTTGGCCTATCGCTATTTTGGTTCTCACTATTGGCGTGGATGCTTTCTACTAAAGTGCTGCAAAAGAAGCTCAGCGAAGCAACTGTGTACATCGACGGGTTATGTGGTGTGGTATTTAGCATCATTGGCCTGAGTATTCTTTGGCAGTCGCTGTCTGGTTTGATCGCTTAAATTCGAATCAATATTACAATTCGTTAACAACGCACTGGCTATCTTATCTTTCCACTGCCAATCTAGCTCTGCATATGAAAAGGAGAAGATCATGCAGTGGAAAACAAAACTAACAACCCTCGCCACTTCTACCCTACTTTTTGCCTCTCACGTCAGTTGGGCAAATCAAGCTGCCGATTCCGTCGCACCCGAACAAAGTAGTGGTTTAGAAACCAAACAGCTCGTTAAAGCCAAGGATTGGATGGTCACCGCAGCCAACCCATTAGCAACCCAAGCGGGTGCCGATGTACTTGTTCGTGGTGGTAATGCCATTGATGCCATGGTTGCCGTGCAGCTGATGCTTGGCTTAGTAGAGCCGCAGTCATCAGGTATTGGCGGTGGCGCGTTCCTTGTTTATTTTGATGGCAAGGACAAGCAACTCAAAACCTACGATGGTCGTGAAACCGCACCACTTGATGCCACACCACGCCTATTCCAAGACGAAAACGGCCAACCGCTTAAATTTTACGATGCTGTGGTTGGCGGTCGCTCCGTTGCGACGCCAGGCACGGTGCAATTACTGTGGGATACTCACCAGAAATACGGCAAGTTAGAGTGGGCATCACTGATCAAACCTATCGCACAACTGGCTGAAAAAGGTTTTACCATCAGCCCACGTTTAGCCACCTTGATCGAAAATGACCAAGAGCGACTAAGCCGCTTTGCCACTACCAAAGCCTACTTCTTTAATGCCGATGGCAGCCCGAAAACCGCAGGTACTCAACTTAAGAACCCAGAATACGCCGCCACGTTAAACGCTATCTCAAAGGATGGAGCTAAGGCTTTCTATCAAGGTGAGATTTCTGCTGACATTATCAACACAGTACAAACAGCAAAAGGTAACCCGGGCGTATTGGCACAGAAAGACTTCGATGCGTATTCCATCAAGCCACGTGAACCAGTTTGTTCCGCTTATGAGAGTTACGATGTCTGTGGGATGGGGCCACCAAGCTCTGGTGCATTAACCGTTGGGCAGATCTTAGCAATGACCGAGCAGTTTGATCTGAAATCATGGGGACCGAACGACGTGAAATCTTGGCAAGTGTTAGCGGACGCTTCTCGCCTAGCCTTTGCTGATAGAGGCATGTACATGGCAGACCAAGATTACGTGCCAATGCCAACCCAAGGGTTAGTGAATACTGACTATTTACAGGAACGAGCCCAGTTAATTACTGCAGGTAAGGCATTAGACAGTGCGTCATCAGGCACCCCGCCGTGGGATCACGCAATGCAGAGAAGCCAAGATGTTTCTATTGAATTACCGTCCACTAGCCACTTCAATATTGTCGATAGCGATGGCAATATCGTATCGATGACCACCACCATTGAGAATGCATTCGGCTCACGCTTGATGGTGAGAGGCTTCCTGCTGAACAACGAACTAACGGATTTCTCATTCAAGACCCATAACGATGGCAAACCTATCGCCAACCGACTTGAACCGGGTAAGCGTCCGCGCTCTTCGATGGCTCCAACCATCATCATGCAAGATGATAAGCCTTACATGGCGATTGGTTCTCCGGGTGGTAGCCGTATCATAGGTTATGTAGCACAAGCCATCATTGCCCATGCCCAATGGGACATGGATATACAGCAAGCGATCAACCAACCGCACTTCCTAAACCGTTTCGGCACCCTAGATTTGGAAAAAGGAACATCGGCGGAAAACTTCAAACCTGAGCTAGAAAAGATGGGATTTGAAGTCAATATTCGCGATCTTAACTCGGGTTTACACGCCATTCGCATCACAAAAGATGGTCTAGAAGGGGCAGCAGACCCTCGCCGTGAAGGTGCCGCGATCGGCCAATAACGGAAAACACTCCCTTTTTACTCACTGTCTTGTGCGAGATCTCTTACAAGACAGTGAGCATATATCGATATTTAATGGAGAAAATAGGCAGGCGTTAACCACAAGTATTTGAAAATAAACACAATGTATATTTATTATTCAAATAATTATCTAGAAATTAGCCGGAGCCCCATTGCCGATAAGTAAGGAATGGGTAATATTAAAGGTGTCGGAAGGATGCTGACACGGAACAGGAAATACCACGGACTTGGTTATCTTCAGGATGAAGATTCGATTACTCAGGATGAATAATCGGCATGGATAGCGAAATGGACATTGAATGGACGCAATAGTAACTAGGATGGTTACTACTAAGGAAGACAATGGACACCTCTGGACGAGGAAAGGACTGAACATCAGGATGATGTAAAGGACACCGCTCAAGGAACAAGTGACGCGCGCTAACGAGGAATGTTGGCAGATCAGGATAAGATCAAGGACACCGCTAGGAAGGCGATGAAAGGAATACGCTGAAGGATGACAGCACACTATCATGGATTTGATGCATGGAGCACACTTAGTAGCCGGATTGCTGCGAGTAATACTATAGACCCCGATGAGCGCAAGCTCTCGGGGTTTTTCTTTATCTATACCGCTATTTATTGCTTTTCAATTGACCAACCCAATCGACCGGCCAACCGAACATAAAATACGTTTAATTATAATTCTGACATTTAAAGCATTCACTTCTTAACCACTTCAGAGTAACGTAAGTCTTACTAGCATCAATTAGTTTCATAACCATAATTAAATTAAGGACAATCTATGTCACACGTTACCTTCAAAGGTGCAGCTGTTCCCCTAACAGGCACATTCCCACAAACAGGCGAAAAGGCACCAAGCTTTGCACTGACTGCAGGCGACCTTTCTGAACTGACACTTGCTTCTCTTGCAGGCAAGAAAGTGGTTCTAAACATCTTCCCAAGCATCGATACTGCAACTTGTGCAACGAGCGTACGCACGTTCAACGCAAAAGCGGCAGAACTTGAGAACACGGTTGTTGTTTGTATTTCTGCTGACCTACCATTTGCTGCAGGTCGCTTCTGCGAACTAGAAGGCATTGAAGGCGTTCAACACGCTTCAACTTTCCGTGCTCCTACATTCGCATCAGACTACGGCGTAGCGATTGCTGAAGGCCCACTAGCAAGCCTAACAACACGTGCCGTTGTCGTTGTTGATGAGAAAGGTGTGGTAACACACAGCGAGTTAGTTGCAGAGATCACTGAAGAACCAAACTACGAAGCGGCACTTGCAGCACTGTAAGTCTCACTTTAAGGCAGTAATATCTTCAGCTTTTATTAACCTAATTTAGGTCGGTACAAAGCAATAAAAAGAGCAGCTATTGGCTGCTCTTTCTATTTTTAATAATGAACGATTTTTAGATACCGAGGTAGCAGATTAAAGCTGCTCTAATCGAGCGTAAGCCGTCACCAACCACTTGATGCCTTCACCGTTAAACGCGACTTGAACTCGGCTTTGTGGACCACTTCCCTCGAAGTTGATGATGGTACCTTCACCAAACTTAGGGTGCTTGACGCGAGAACCTAAACTAAAACCGGTCTCATTGAAGTTCTCTTTCACGGCGGTTTGGCTAAAGCGACCACTGCTTGCAGGACGGCTCACTTGCGCTTTCATACGCACTTCATCCAGACATGTCTCTGGTAGCTCACGAATAAAGCGTGATGGTTTGTGGTACTTGTCCTGACCGTACAAACGACGCATCTCAGCGTAAGTGATGTAAAGCTTCTCCATCGCACGGGTCATGCCTACATAGCAGAGGCGACGTTCTTCTTCCAAACGCCCTGCTTCTTCCGCTGACATCTGGCTTGGGAACATGCCTTCTTCGACACCTACCATGAATACCATTGGGAACTCTAGGCCTTTAGCGCTGTGCAGAGTCATGAGCTGAACCGCATCATCAAACTCATCAGCCTGACCTTCACCCGCTTCCAAAGCCGCATGAGTTAAGAACGCCGTCAGCATACTCATCTCATCCGCTTCTTCTGGCTTTTCAAACTGGCGCGTTGCCGTTACCAATTCTTCCAAGTTCTCAATACGTGCCTTCGACTTCTCACCTTTCTCTTGTTCGTACATCGCAAACAGACCCGACGATTTAATCACGTGGTCGGTTTGTTCATGCAGGCTAAGTTCTAGCGTGTCATCTTCAAGCGCATTAATCAGCTCGATAAAGCGACTCAATGCACCCGCAGCACGACCGGGTAGCACTTGCTCTTCTATCAAAGCAACACTGGCTTCCCACATGGTTGCACCACGATCACGCGCCGCAAGACGAATCGTCTCTAACGTTTTATCACCTAAGCCACGCGTTGGCGTATTGACGACACGTTCGAATGCCGCATCATTGCTGCGGTTACTCATTAAACGCAGATAGCTCAAGGCATCTCGGATTTCCTGACGCTCGAAGAATCGCATGCCACCGTAGATTCGGTAAGGCAGACCACCTTGAATAAGCGCTTCTTCAAGAACACGAGATTGGGCGTTATTACGATAAAGCATCGCGGTATCTTCTAGCGCACCGCCTTTCTCCTGCCACTCTTTGATCTTGCTAACCGTAAAACGCGCTTCATCTAGCTCGTTATACGCCGAGTAAACTGAGATTGGCTCACCATCGTTACCATCGGTCCACAACTCTTTACCCATACGCTCAGTGTTGTTCGAGATAAGCTCGTTCGACGCCTGCAGAATGGTTTTGGTTGAACGGTAGTTTTGTTCGAGTCGAACCGTTGAAGCACCTGGGAATTCATCCAAGAACTTCTGAATATTTTCGATTTTTGCACCACGCCAGCCATAGATAGATTGGTCATCATCACCCACGATCATCACGCGACAATCTGGGCCTGCCATCATCCGCAACCAAGCATATTGGATGTTGTTGGTATCTTGGAATTCGTCGACAAGAATGTGCTTAAAGCGAGCTTGGTAGTGCTCTCGGATGTGTTTCTTATCGCGCAATAGTTCATGCGATCTCAACAAGATTTCAGCAAAGTCGACCAAGCCAGCACGATCGCATGCCTCTTGGTAAGCAGAGTAAATCTTTAACCACGTTTGAGTTATTGGATCATGGTAGGCATCAATGTGACTTGGGCGTAACCCTTCGTCTTTTTTGCCATTGATCCACCAAGAAGCTTGCTTGGCTGGCCACTGCTTTTCATCAAGGTTTTGCGCTTTGATTAAACGGCGTAGCAAACGAACCTGATCATCAGAATCAATGATTTGGAAATCTTCTGGCAGCTTTGCATCTAAGTAGTGAGCACGAAGGATGCGGTGACAAATACCGTGGAAAGTGCCGTTCCACATGCCTGACGAACTCCCCATCATCAACTCTTCAATACGGCCACGCATCTCTGCTGCCGCTTTGTTGGTGAAGGTGACTGACATGATAGAAAACGGTGAGGCTTGCTCTACGCTTTGCAGCCAAGCGATACGATGCACCAACACTCGCGTTTTACCACTACCAGCACCTGCCAGAATAAGTAGGTTTTCTAAAGGTGCTGCGACCGCCTCACGTTGTTTGTCGTTTAGGCCATCGAGTAAAAGCGAAGGATCTATCATTGGATATGCTCACTACTGGGTATTTATACATAAAAGTTGATTATAACCTAAACACTAAGCTGCGTTTAGGGGAATAAGAAGAAAAAATATCCAAAATTTAACAAAATAAAATCAACAACTTAAATGTAGACGTACAACTAACATCGATAAACTCTGCAATGTGGTGAAATTATTTCCAAGTTATGCCTATCTTCTTAGGTAAGCACGTTAACAATTCATTAACCTGCGATGCGTGAATAATATTAAATTTAGAGGGAATGACTATGAAAAGTTCTAATATTGCTGTTACAGCTGCCATCACAAGTGTACTCGCGTTCGGCGGTGCCGTTCTTACATCAGCACCTGCGGAAGCAGCAGCAAAAGAAAAATGCTACGGCGTGGCAAAAGCTGGCCAAAATGATTGTGCAACCAAAACAAGTTCGTGTGCAGGTACAGCAAAAGAAGACAACCAATCCGATGCATTCGTAGTCGTTCCTAAAGGACTGTGTGGCAAATTATCGGGTGGTAGTACTCAACCATCATAATTGAGCTGCTTAGTATGGTGGGCTGATATTCAGCTCACCTCCACTTTCCATTAGGAGAACCGTTGTGACTCAAACTCTTCACTCCAACGCAGGGGTTGGCCTTAGAACACCGCACTTGGACTTCTTTAGCCACAATCCAGCTTTAGTAAGTTGGTTAGAGGTTCACAGCGAAAACTACTTTTTAGCTCAATCACCACAACGCCAACAACTCAGAGAAATTCGTAATGCCCACAACATCAGTTGCCACGGTGTAGGACTGTCTCTTGGTTCTGTTGATCGTATCAACCCACATCATCTGTCTCAGTTAACAGCCCTGATTGATGATATCGAACCTTTCTTGGTTTCTGACCATCTCAGCTGGAGTCAGACTGGTGGTCATTACTTCAATGACTTGTTACCGCTGCCTTATACCGAAGAAGCGCTAGAGATCTTTTGTCGCAATGTCATCGAGGTACAAGACAGCCTGCAACGCCCGATGTTGATTGAGAACCCATCGAGTTACCTTGCCTTCAAACATTCAACCATCCCAGAATGGGAATTTTTGGCTGAGGTCCAGAAGCGCACCGAGTGTCGTCTACTGCTCGATTTCAACAATATTTTTGTTTCATCTTTTAATCATGGCTTCAGCTGCGCCGAGTATCTCAGTGGAATACCGGCAGACAAAGTGGAAGAGATTCACTTGGCAGGTTTCACTAAGAAGAAACTCGAACAAGGTGAGATCTGGATAGACACCCACAGTAAACCTGTTTGTGATGAAGTGTGGCAACTCTACACTGACTGGGTTGCACAACATGGTTTGCGCCATACCTTAATCGAATGGGATCTCGATATCCCAGAACCACAAGTTTTATTGGCTGAAGCAGCCAAAGTCAGTGACATCTTGTATCAACACAACAAGTTCAACCAAAGGAGTCGCGCATCATGAGCCACTCCCTATCAGATGTTCAATTAGAGTTTGCTAACGCCCTACGCTACCAAAACAATGGTGAGCACTGCGACATAGTGAGCGACCATTTTACGGATGAACAGCGAATCCAGATTTACCGTAATAACTTTGTGATCAGCTTGAGCGAAGTTCTGGCAGCAACCTACCCACTCACGGAAATGTTGGTTGGTGAAGAGTGCTTCCAACAGATGGCTCGTCAACATGTCCTAAGTTATCCATCGACCTCTGGTGATGTCAGTGGTTACGGTGAACACTTTGAACAGACTATCCAAGCCTTTCCTGCCGTTATTGAGGCTGCACCTTATCTCGGTGAAGTGGCTTTGTATGAATGGCAGAAAGACAGCTTGGTAAGGTTTACGTCCCAAGTACATGTCGACCAAAGGCCTCTTTCTTATTTAGCGGATGTATCAAAAGAACAACAAGGCGCTATAGTTTTCCATCTCAAAGACTCAATAACACTAATCAATTCTAGCTATACGATTATCGCGCTTGAGCAAGCTATCTACCAGCAACAACTCGACGGGTTAGACATCAACCAACCTGAATTTGGGGTGTTAATCCGAGCTGAGAATTCACAGGTTGAGAGCCATGGTTTAAGTAAAGAAAGCCACCAACTCCTCACTGAATTGCAATCAGGTCGAACACTCTCAGCTATCGATCCTTTACTACTACAACATCTGAATGCTGTCATGGCACTTAATGTCATCTCAGGTTTTTCAATTAATGCCGAATGGGAGACATAATATGGATAACAACACAGTCACGAACATGATGGCTCAATACGACAATTTGATTGAGAAATCACAGGCACTTTTTGTTCCAGTGCTTCTGCTATTTTGTCGCCTTTGGGTGGCGTGGGTGTTCTTTAATTCTGGGCTGACTAAGATAGCCACTTGGGATAGCACCCTTTACTTATTTGAGTTGGAGTACCAAGTACCGCTGCTGCCTTGGGAATTAGCCGCTTACATGGGTACTGCCGCTGAATTGATTCTACCGGTGTTCTTAGCGATCGGCTTATTAACACGACCGATGTCTGCAGTGCTATTCGTTTTTAATATCATTGCTGTCGTTTCATACCCGGTGTTGTGGGCGCAAGGCTTCTACGATCATCAGCTTTGGGGATTAATGATTCTTATCGTTATCGTGTGGGGCGCAGGGCCATTCTCGCTTGATAGAATGTTGAAATCTCAGTTCAGGGGCTAGAGTGCTTTTGCATAGCCCTTAGACTTATATGCATCGAGAACGCAAAAAGCCACTCAATAGAGTGGCTTCTTTTTTGACTGGGATAAATTATTTGCTTAGAAAAGCTTGTAGATCTTCGGCAGAAATACCTTGTTCTGCTAGCTCTTTTGCTAATAGCTGAACCTGCTCACCTTTACGAGACTCTATCACACGCTGAAATTGGTAAATGATATCTCGCAAAGTATCGATTGGAACTTGTTTTGCCGCACTGCGAATACGCTCTTCACTTTGGTTACCTAGCTCTTTAAGCAGTTTACCAAACATAACCTTTTCAGGTGCATCTTCCATTTGTTCTAAGATGCGCGCCATTTCGTAGGTTGTTAATGACATTACAGTATTTTCCGTTGGGTACTAACGTTTCAATGAGTGACAAATATACCATGTTTTAGGGTTTCGAAAACCGCCATTTGTATATTTTGTCACCCTTGTAAATTATGCCTTGGCAAACGTCGTATGCCACGACCTACCCGCTTTGCTCGCAAGCACTAACAAAGCTGGAACAATCAGGAACATTTGTAGCGCAATCATTACCTGTGATGTTAAATCAAGACGTTGCATGGTACCCACAAGAAGTCCTGAACCACTCATTTGGAATAAGCCAAGTAGCGCAGCTGCGGTACCCGCACGGTCACCAAAAGGTTCTAGAGCTTTACCTGCCGCTGCACCAAGAATCCAAGCAAAACCTACCGACGACAAGAAGATCGGTAACATGAACGCGATAGCCGTGGCTTGATTTGCAAGCACCAGCATAATCACACCCGCTAAGCCAAGCATTGAGATACCAATAATAAGCGCCCTGTAAGTACCAAAACGATCCATGAACTTAGGAGCGGTAAAGGCTGCCGCAATATTAATAACCGCGTTAACACCAAACCACAAGGTAAACTCATTCATCGTCAAACCTAGGTTTTCCATCAGCACAACCGGTGCAGAAGTAACATAAGCAAGAATGACTGCCATCGCCATCAAGCACAATGTCGCATGGAAGATGAATGATGGTGTTTTCAATACCGACCAGTAACGCTCTAGTTTGAACACCGCAACCTTTTCTGTGGTGGGGTTAGACTCTTTCATTTGGAAAAACAAAATGGTACCAACCACAACAGCGAAGCCAGCCATAAAGCTAAAGTTCGATCGCCAACCAAACTGTTGAGTCAACCAAGCACCAAGAATAGGAGCCAATGCAGGAATAAAGCAGATCGCACCATTAAGGTAACTGATCATTCGACCACTCCTATGAGGGCCAAATAGATCGCGAACCGTTGCAAAGGCTGCTACAGAAGTCGCACAAGCTCCTAAGCCTTGCAGCAGCCGAGCTATTAACATCATATCAATCGATTGAGCTGCCCACGCCAAGCAAGCACTCAATGCATAGATACTAATACCTCCCAATGCAACGGTTCGACGTCCTAACTTATCAGCTAAAGGGCCAGCAAACAGTTGGCCGACACCCATGGCAAATAAAAACCAAGTTATCGTATCTTGTGCTAGTGCATGTTCCACGTGAAACGCTGTCGAAATTTGTGGCAGAGCTGGTAAATAGATATCAATAGCCAAGGGGCTAAATAGAACCAACATTGCCAATAAAGCAACCTGCAGTTTACTAGGGGTTGGAAGCGCGTTAGAAGGCACAAGATTCTCCGGATGAGTTAATTTCGGTGCATAATAACCAACTAAAGATATGAACAAAAATGGCATATACTCATTAGCATTATTCCAAATAGGAAACTCACATGAATATAGAAAAACTGTCACGCCTCGACCTAAACTTATTAGTTTGTCTTCAGGTACTGATAGAAGAGCTGAGTGTCACTCGCACCGCACAACGTTTGTGCTTGAGCCAATCAGCGGTGAGTAAGTCATTAGCAAAACTTCGTGAGCAATTTAATGACCCCCTTTTCACACGCAGTGCTCATGGTCTACGACCAACACCAAAAGCGGTTTTCCTCAAACCTCGATTGGAAACGTTAATCAACCAGCTTGATGTACTTACCCAACCAGAGACTTTTACTCCCAATAACAGCGACCACAGTTTTCATATTGCGGCTGTAGAAAGTGTCTACCCGCTGATTCTTCCTCACTTTTTACCTGCGATATTTAGGCAGGCCCCAAAAGTTAACATCAACACTCACACTTGGTCAGAACAAACGTTTAAAAAACTACAGCTTGGTGAGTTGGATATTGGTCTAACGGGAAAAGATATAGACATCAACGATGCTAGGCTAACCATGCAGCCACCAGATGATATCTGTGAGCAAGAGATCTATCGTGATGCGCAAATGTGTGTACTAAGACGTAACCATCCAGCCTTAACTGGCAAATGGGACTTAGATACTTACCTTGCACAACGGCATGTGCAAGTCAGGTGCGATGGAAATGACCGCTGGTTGCTAGATTATAAACTGGCAGACATGGGGCACCAACGCGATATCGCTATCTCGGTACCAGACTTCAATAGCGCCGCAAGCTTGTGTACTTATACTGATTTTGTATTTACTGCACCAAGCCACTTTACTTATCTTGTTGCCAAACAACTTGACCTAGTGGTGGTCCCTTTACCAATGGAATTCCCTCCGATGGCTTACACTTTGTTTTGGCACCGTGACAGAGAAAACGACCCAGCACTAACTTGGCTGCGAGATATCATAAAAGAAAAAACCCTGCACCTTAGATAAAAATGGCGTTCAGCATTTGCAGCAAACGAACAAAAGCGCTAGCTTATTGACCTAGTCCCCTCATAGGTATATCTACTGTGGGCGCTAATAAGGACCCTAACAATAAGGATAAACACAGATGCACAATATCACTGCTGAACGCGTTGCTGCGGTTCGATCTTGGCTTGAATCAAACCACTTAGATGCCGTGATCATTCCACACGAAGACGAATATCTAGGAGAATACGTTCCAGCTCATAACGAGCGACTGCATTGGTTAACCGGCTTCACTGGTTCTGCAGGTGCAGCGGTTATCACTCGTGAGAACGCTGCTATATTTGTTGATGGTCGCTATACCGTTCAGGTTCGTAAGCAGGTACCAGCAGAGCTGTTTGAATATCGCCACCTTATTGAAGAACCCGCTTTAGATTGGATCATCAATTCTTTACCACAAGGCAGTAAGGTTGCATTCGATCCACGCATGCACACCTCAGCTTGGTTGAAAGGCACACAAGAAAAACTGGCAGACAAAGTTGAGCTAACAGCACTCTCTTCTAATCCAATAGATCAGCTTTGGTCTGATCGCCCAGAACCTGTCGTATCTGATGTTCGTCTAATGGCAACAGACGCCGTTGGTCAGTCAAGTACAAGCAAGCGCGCTGAGATTACACGCTTACTCAAGATAAAAGGTGCTGATGCGGCTATTCTTACTGAACTCGATTCAATCTGTTGGTTGCTTAACATTCGTGGTTTGGATGTCTCTCGACTACCTGTTGTGTTATCCAACGCGATCATTCATGCCGATGAAAGCGTCGATTTCTTCTTAGACCCAGCGCGTATCCCTGCAGGCTTTAAAGCACACGTCGGTAATGGTATTCGTGTCTCTCACCCATCAGAGCTTGAATCCTGCCTTGAATCTTTAGCAGACAAAAATGTATCGGTCGATTCAGGTACCAGTAACGCTTGGTACACACTTGTTCTGCAAAACGCTGGCGCACATATCATTGAAGCAGCAGACCCATGCTTAATGCCAAAAGCCGCGAAGAATGAAACTGAAATTGCCGGCATGAAGGCGTGTCACATTCGTGATGGTGTTGCGATGGCGAAGTTCTTGTCTTGGATTGATGCAGAAGTGGCGCAGGGCAACCTACACAACGAAGCAGTCTTGGCTGATAAAGTACAATCATTCCGTGAACAAGACCCAACACTGATGGACCTAAGCTTTGACACGATATCAGCAGCTGGCGGAAACGCAGCAATGTGTCACTACAACCATGAGAACCAACCTGAACCAGGTCAGCTAGAACTGAATACTTTGTACCTAGTCGATTCAGGCGGTCAGTACCTAGATGGCACCACTGATATCACTCGCACTATCGCGATTGGTCAACCAAGCGACGAAATGATCCAGCAATTCACTCTCGCACTGAAAGGTCACATCGGTATTGCACGTGCTCGTTTCCCACAGGGTACTCGTGGTTGCCAACTGGATATCCTAGCGCGTCAGCACTTATGGGCTGAAGGGTTCGATTACGATCACGGTACTGGTCACGGTGTTGGGCATTTTTTAAGTGTTCATGAAGGTCCGCAAAGTATCTCTAAAAAGCTGGTTGACGTACCTCTTGTTGAAGGCATGGTGTTATCAAACGAACCGGGTTATTACCGTGCTGATGAGTTCGGTATCCGTATAGAAAATCTAGAGCTGGTTGTTGAGCTTCCAACTCAAGGTGACTTCTCAGTACTGACTTTTGAATCACTAACGCGTTGCCCTATCGATAAACGCAACATCAACGTCGATTTGCTAACTCGACCTGAACTGGCGTGGCTCAACGACTACCATCAAAAAGTATGGCACGATCTTAGCCCATTAGTTGAAGGTGATACGTTGGAATGGTTGCGCCAATCAACGACTCCATTAGCTCACGCATAAGGTTTAGCTAGCTTATTAACTGAACCAAAACGCACTTACTAAGTTAAATAAAAAGTGACAATAGAAAACGGCTACCTAACAGGTAGCCGTTTTTGTTTGTCTGTATCAATACATCTAAACTAATGTTTCACGTGGAACATTAGTTTAGATGTTAATTAGCCTGAGTAAGCGCTATGCCAATCGCGCCACACTGGATCAAACCCGCGTTGACGAATCATAGCCTCAACATCAGCTGCATTTCTCTCATCACTTATCTCAAACTGCTCAAGTTCTTCTTCGCCCGAAGCATAACCGCCAGGTTGGGTTTTCGAAGCCGCCGACATACTTGTTATTCCCAATGGCAACACATTGTCGCGGAACGTTGCAGACTCACGAGTCGAAAGGGATAACTCAACCTCTGGGTTTAACAATCGATACGCGCAGATAAGTTGAACCAACTGTTTATCGCTCATAACAGACTTAGGTTGTAGACCACCATTGGCATCTCCCCCCTCACAAGGACGAAGGCGCGGGAACGAAATCGAGTAACGAGTTTGCCAGTAAGTACGTTCTAGGTAATCTAAGTGAGCAGCAACAAAGAAGCAGTCGGTTCGCCAATCTTCCAAACCAATCAAGGCTCCAATACCTATCTTATCGATACCCGCCTTTGCCAATCGATCGGGAGTTTCGAGGCGGTACTCAAAATCCATTTTATTGCCACGCAGATGATGCTCCGCGTAGGTTCTTGGTTGATAGGTCTCTTGGTAAACCATCACCGCATCTAAGCCGAGAGTTTTAAGTTCTGCGTAATCATGCTGGTCAAGCGGTTGAACTTCCATCGCAAGGTAGTTGAATTGTTTTTTGATATTCGGCAACACCTGTCGGAAGTAATTCATTCCAACCTTAGTTTCATGTTCACCGGTGACCAACAAAACACTATCAAACTTCATCTTTTTGATAGCTGCACTTTCAGCATCAATTTCATCCAAGGTTAATGTACGACGCTTGATACGGTTCTCCATCGAAAAACCACAATACGTACACGCATTCGCGCACAAGTTAGATAGATACAAAGGAATATAAAGCGACATCGTATTACCGAACCGCTTACGCGTTAGCGCCAGCGATTGTTGTGCCATCTGCTCTAAGTAAGGTTCCGCTGCCGGAGAGATCAAAGCCTTAAAATCTTCTAAGTCTCGTTTGGGTTTACTCAACGCGCGTTCAACATCCGCCGCCGTTTTACTGAAGATAGACATACCAATGTCATCCCAGTTGAGTTGTTTAAATCGATCAACAAACGTCATAATAATACTACTCATCTAGGAATGAAGTTAGCGGGCTTGAAGCAACCGCGTGAGATACTTTTCCAGCGAGACCAGCAAGGTAAGCCATTCGACCCGCTTCGACTGCCAGTTTAAAGGCAATCGCCATATCAACAGGTTGTTGTGAGGCTGCAATTGCCGTATTCACTAACACAGCATCTGCACCCATTTCCATTGCACGCGCCGCATGTGATGGCGCTCCGATGCCAGCATCCACAATCACAGGGACGTTCGCTTGGTCGATAATGATCTCTAGGAAGTCGGCTGACGCGATTCCCTTATTAGAACCGATGGGTGCACCGAGTGGCATCACAGCAGCACAGCCTACCTTTTCTAAGCGCTTACACAGAACAGGGTCGGCGTGGCAATAAGGCAACACAACGAAGCCATCTTTCACCAACTGCTCAGCAGCGTTAAGTGTCTCGATTGGGTCTGGCATCAAGTATTTTGGATCCGGGTGAATCTCAAGTTTTAGCCAGTTTGTGCCTAGCGCTTCACGAGCCAAATGCGCAGCAAAGATGGCATCTTTTGCATTCTTCGCGCCAGAGGTATTCGGAAGTAGATTAACGCCAGCATCAATAATGGGCTGTAAAATATCATCTTGCTCAGAACGAATATCGACTCTCTTTAGCGCCATGGTTGCCAGTTGAGAACCGGAAGCCTCGATAGCACTCGCCATCAAATGCTTGTTTGCGAACTTGCCGGTTCCAGTGAACAGACGTGATTGAAACGTTTTATCTGCGATGGTTAACATGGTTAGCCCCCTGCAATAGCTTGGAAAAGAGAGATGGAATCACCTTCGTTGACGATGGTTTGTTGCCATTGACTGCGTGGTACAACCGCGTTATTGATAGCAAACACACACCCCAAATCAGGTAGCGATAGTGCTTGGATGATGTCTGAAAGAGACGACGATTGCGCGACCTGCTCTGGTTGCTCGTTTATAGAAATAGTTATGTGGCTCATTGTGCTTCTTCTTCTAGGTGTTGGATCGCAGTTGTGTGGCAAACCGGACATTCGCTATCTTGCGTGATCATTAGGTTTTGCCAGTTCATGGTCTGGCCATCGAACAGCTTTAGCTGATGCGTTGCGACTTTAAACTCGCCACCACTAATACGCTGAATAGCAGCAAGCGCTTGGAGATTACCTATAGTGCCGACCACTGGACCAATGATGCCGCTATCACTACAACGCGTTGTTTGTGGATGGTGCTCAAACGGGAAAATGCAGTGGTAACACCCTTTCTGATTCTGATAATCAAAGACAATAAATTGACCTTTCCAGCCGATTGCAGAACCCGATATCAAAGGTGTATTCGCTTTAAAACAAGCTCGGTTAACCTGCTGGCGTGACGCGAAGTTGTCAGTACAATCCAACACGAGATCAGCTAACATTACTTCTAATTCAAGTTGGCTGTCACTCATTCGTTGATTGATGGTTCTTACTTGGCTTCGGTCATTGAGCTCATTCAGTTGTTGTTTGAGTGCTTCAACCTTAGGTGAACCTAATTGGCTTTCCTTGAACGCTACCTGTCTCTGCAGGTTGGACGAATCAACACAATCGTCATCGACCAACACGATTCTTCCGACACCAGAAGCTGCGAGATAGAGAGCAGCGGCATTACCTAAACCGCCGCAACCAATCACCAACACATGGCTGTTTAACAGGTTTCGTTGCCCTTGCTCACCCACCTCAGGTAATGCAATTTGTCGTTGGTAACGGATGAACTCAAAGTCACTCAGCATAGCTAGGCTCCCGCATAACCTCATTACTCGTCATTGAAGACCTAGGAGCCATCAGCTTATCGAAGAATTCGATCACTTCTTGTGGGGCTTCCGCTAATGTAATCGCACGTACAACCGCTAAGCTCGATACACCACAATCCCAAACCTGTGCAGCTGTCGATTGGTCAATACCGCCAATAGCAACCGTAGGATAACCAGTAAGTTCTTCTGTGTATGGGATGGTATCAATTAGCTGCTGGTACAGAGATAAACGTACCAAGCCTTGAGGCTTTGATGGCATCTGTTTCGTCGTAGTCGGAAATATATGGCCTAATGCAATGTAGCTTGGATTGATTTGGACGATGCGCAGCAACTCATAATAACCATGAGTAGATAAACCGATCTTAATGCCCGCTTGGCTCAGTTGGGAAAGGTTTGATTCTTCAATATCCTCTTGCCCAAGGTGCACACCAAAAGCACCATGCTTGAGTGCAAGCTGCCAGTAATCGTTAATAAAAACCTGCGCGTTATGTTCTCGACCAAGTTCGATCGATCGTGCGACTTGTTGCTCTAAATCGGCTTGTTGAGGGTTCTTAATACGCAGTTGGACGGTGTTAATCCCAAGCTTAAGCAACCTTTCTATCCACTCAACGTCATCAACAACCGGGTATAAGCCGAGGCTATTCTTTGTTAACTCAGGGAAAGAAAGTGATATACCTTGGTTGGCCCAACCAACACTGATATCCAATCGTTCATCTTCTAGAACAGGGATAGGAAAATTTTGATAGTGTGTAGGCCATGTTCCACGTGAAACATTCGATGCAGCACGAGCTAAAACCAACGCGTCTTCCAATGGAAATTCCAACGCCAATAAAGTAAGTAACCAAGCAAAGTGGCCACGACTATCTAATTCTTGAGGAGCTGTTGTTTCACTCTTGATAACACGATTAACATCTAAGTGTGACCAGATATCTAACACAGCTGAATCATCGGAGACTCCGATATAGACGGTGTTCGAAGCTTGAGTCAAAGCAGCACACACATCGGTCAACGCAACTGAATTACTGTAATCAACAACATGGTTCAGTTGCGCTAACTGACACTCCGCCAATGAATCAATATCATGAGCAAAGCCAATAGATAGTGCCTGTTGAGCATCAACGATAGAGAAGTATCGAGTTGGGCTTACACCCAACTCAACTGCATCAGTTGCTAAACCTTGTCGTTTAGCAACCAATAGACAGTTTTGAACCTCCCCCGTTAACTCGATGTATTGAGATGGGATGAGAATCTTCACTGTCATTATTCCTCTAATTGAGCTTCTTTTGCGCCTACAGCAGGGTGATAGAGTTCAGAGCCAGTATCACGGAACTCTTGTGATTTTTGACGCATACCCTCCAACGGGTTATCTAGCATCTTAATCTCGATAGCCTGATCAGCCGCTACTTGTTCTGTGTCTTTCGCATACTCTCGAACTTCTTGAGAAATCTTCATCGAGCAGAACTTAGGTCCACACATAGAGCAGAAGTGAGCGACCTTGCCCGACTCTTGTGGCAGAGTTTCATCGTGGAAAGAACGTGCTGTTTCTGGATCTAAAGCTAGATTAAATTGGTCTTCCCAACGGAACTCAAAACGAGCTTTAGATAATGCATTATCTCGGATTTGTGCGCCCGGATGCCCTTTTGCCAAATCTGCAGCATGTGCGGCCAGCTTGTAAGTAATTAAGCCGGTCTTCACATCTTCTTTATTTGGTAAACCTAAATGCTCTTTAGGGGTTACGTAACAAAGCATCGCACAACCGTACCAACCTATCATCGCCGCACCAATGCCAGAGGTAATGTGGTCATAACCCGGTGCGATATCTGTCGTCAGCGGGCCTAATGTATAGAAAGGCGCTTCATGGCAGTGCTCTAACTGCTCGTCCATGTTCTCTTTGATAAGATGCATAGGTACATGTCCAGGACCTTCAATGATCACCTGAACGTCGTATTCCCAAGCCACTTTAGTTAACTCACCTAGAGTACGTAACTCTGAGAATTGAGCCTCATCGTTGGCATCTGCAATAGAGCCAGGACGCAGACCATCACCTAATGAAAGAGCCACATCGTACTTCGCACAAATCTCACAGATCTCACGGAAGTGTGTGTATAGGAAGCTTTCTTGGTGATGTGCAAGACACCATTTCGCGATAATAGAGCCACCACGAGAGACAATGCCAGTCACACGTTTAGCCGTCATAGGCACGTAGCGAAGCAGTAAACCTGCGTGAATAGTGAAGTAATCAACGCCCTGCTCTGCTTGTTCAATCAAGGTATCGCGCATCACTTCCCAGTTGAGGTCTTCGGCTACGCCATTCACTTTTTCAAGCGCTTGATACATAGGAACCGTACCAATTGGTACTGGGCTGTTACGCAGGATCCATTCACGAGTCTCGTGGATATTACGGCCAGTAGAAAGGTCCATTACAGTATCGCCGCCCCAGCGAGTTGACCATACTAGCTTCTCAACTTCTTCTTCAATTGAAGAGCTTACTGATGAGTTACCGATATTGGCGTTCACTTTCACTAAGAAGTTTCGGCCAATAATCATCGGCTCAGATTCGGGGTGGTTAATGTTTGAAGGGATAATAGCGCGACCTTCAGCAACCTCTTTACGTACGAACTCAGGGGTAATTTCTTTCGGTAGGTTTGCGCCAAAGTTATGGCCAGGGTGTTGATGGTTCAGTTGTTCATCAGCAAACTTCTGACGCCCCATGTTCTCACGTATTGCAATGTACTCCATCTCAGGAGTGATAACTCCCTGACGAGCATAATGCAGTTGAGTTACACATTGGTCGCCAGTAGCGCGACGAATTCTAGGCAGGTTTCCGTAACGAAGGTCGTCTAGGGTTTCATCTTCTAAACGTTCTTTGGTGTAAACAGAGCTTACATCATCGAGCAGTTCAGTATCGCCACGCTCTTCAATCCATTGCTCTCGCAACTTAGGAAGGCCGCTATAAAGGTCTATTTCATGCGTAGGATCGGTATAAACACCTGAGGTATCGTAGACATGAATAGGCTCGTTAGGCTCGAATACGGGCTCTTTTTTGCTGCCACCAACCAAGCTATCAGCGAGTGATATTTCTCGTACAGGTACTTGAAGGTCCTCTCGAGATCCTTGAATGTAAGCCTTTTTCGAATTTGGGTAAGGTTGTACGGATAAAGAATCAATGAAATTCTTCGCTTCCAGTCTTGCTTGTTTACGACTCGACATAGCATTTTTCCTTGGCTTTTAGCCATTATTTATAGGGATAAAAAATGCTTGACGGATTAGATGCTACAAGAGGGATCACGGTAAGAAATACAGTAGTGATCTGGAGATAGATCTCTAGAAGGTTTCTAGTTAGATATCTACTCTTGTTCCCTTCGCAGGTATTAGCCTGATCAGGTTCAACGGATCCCGAGTTAACGGTCTCAGCCATATGGCACTCCGACAAGTATGATCGAGTATATAAAAACGGCTTAGATAAACCAAGCCGAGTTGTTAACAAATCGTAAGAAAACTTTAAGACTTTATCAAAAGTTGGAAGCCGATCCATGCTGCTGAGATACTGAGAACCACATTTAGCAGTACATTGATCCCCATCTTAAAAAATGCACCCTGCTGCATAAGAAGCACGTTATCCATCGAAAATGTAGAAAACGTCGTCAGTGCACCTAGGAAACCTAGACCGATAATCTGTCTCCATGGTTCCGTTGCGAGTATCTCATTTTCAAATGCCGCAATAAGTAATCCCATGATAAAGGAACCAATAACGTTAACAGTTAGCGTACCATAAGGAAAACCACGCCCTAACATCACCACACATAACTCTGAAATCAAATAACGTGAGCAAGCACCAAATGCCCCACCAATGGCAATAAAACCTAAAATAGATAACTGACCCATGAACCCTCCCAAACAGTATCCCTACATTCTAACTTTACCGCCGATAAAAGCGAGGGTAGAAACTAAGAATATATGCGCAAATATTAAACGTTACAGGTGTCACTTAACTTCAATATATCCCATTAAACCCGTTTTCATGTGTTCTATAACATGACAGTGATACATCCAGCGACCAGGGTTGTCGGCAACAAATGCCGCTTTCGCTCGGCCATTTTTCCCAAGTAGCACAGTATCAGTATGGAAAGGTTCTTCTATTTTTTTTCCATCAAGTTCCAATACAGTGAATGTATGACCATGAATATGAATTGGGTGATGATATTGAGTGACGTTCTTAAGATCGAATATGTAGGTTTTGCCTAGGTCTAAAGTCGCCAACGGCTCAGGGATATTGCCTTTGCTCATCCCCTCCCATGCTCGTTTATTAGTAAGCCAAAACTTAGGCATGGACTTCCCATCTTTAGAAACTGGTGAAACCGCCCCTTCCCACTCGAACACAAAGTCGATCTCTTCAGCATTAGCTAAATCTAAATTGGGTACAGGATTAAGGGGTAAAGAAGGTAGAGAGCGACTCTCAACAAGGGAGGAACCTACAACTTCGAACTCACATAAAGAGAAAGGAAAACGCCCCTTCATTTGAAGGACGTTCACTCGCTCACCAGCTTTAGGTGCTATCAGACCGAGATCAACACGCATACCTGGGCCAATTTTGTGTTGAGTCAGCTTATAAGGTGTCTTTACAGGGTTGCCATCGATGGCAATGACCCATGCTTCAGCCCCTTCAATAGCAATCGGATAGGTAATCGTGTTATCAACATTAGCGATACGTAGCCTAGTCGTTGCATACTGCTTCAGTTGATAGGTGGGTTCATGTACTCCATTAACACTACTCCACTCACCAGGAGTGCCCATACGAGCACTGAGACGTGGGATCATTAAGTCTTTCCATTGACCTTGCTTGTCGATATGCCAATGTTTAAGCATCAATACGTGTTCTTCGTCAAACTGCACTGGAGTGCTTTCTTCTACAACAATAAGGCCAACCAAACCCATACCAAGCTGCTTGACGCTGTTCATGTGTGGGTGATACCAAAATGTGCCGGCATCTGGCGGTATAAACTCATAAATGAAGGTTTCACCCGGCATTATCGGTGGTTGGCTCAAGAAAGGAACCCCGTCCATTTCGATTGGAATTCGCAGACCATGCCAGTGAATGGTCGTTGGCTCTGAAAGCTTATTAGTAAAACGAATTGTGACCTTCTCACCCTGTCGACATCGAATCATCGGAGCAGGAATATGACCATTAAAGGCTAAAACATTGGTATCAAACCCCGCGACTAACTCAGCCGTTGAAGATTCAGCAGTTAAGTCATAAACATACTTTCCTTGTTCATCAACAGACCGCTTCATTGAACAAGCAGGTAGGACTATTAGTGCAGATATAGCGAGGGATGATTGAATAAACTTACGACGGGAAATATCCATATTTGTTGCCTTTTAGTAATAACGACTAAAATGTAACAAAATATTGAGAACAATTCTCATAAAGAAATTTAGTTTGTGCTATTTATTGTTTATAAAAGAAGCAAAGTAAGTGAGTGCTTACATTTTTAAGACTAGGTTTTATTAAAATAGGAATTATCGACTAAAAAATAGAAAGCAAAAAGGCTCTAGCATTTCTGCTAGAGCCTTAAATATGGCAGGGGTGGAGAGATTCGAACTCCCAACACGCGGATTTGGAATCCGCTGCTCTGCCAATTGGAGCTACACCCCTAAAACTTTATCTTACTTCAAATTCGAAAAAACCTCGCACTAGGCGAGGTGTTAGAATAAGTGGCGGAGTGGACGGGACTCGAACCCGCGACCCCCGGCGTGACAGGCCGGTATTCTAACCAACTGAACTACCACTCCGCAGTGGTCAACTCACTAAGTGAGCGTCCATATCTCCAAGTCGGTCAACCTAAAGATTTAATTTAAAGCCTGGCGATGTCCTACTCTCACATGGGGAAGCCCCACACTACCATCGGCGCTATTGTGTTTCACTACTGAGTTCGGCATGGGATCAGGTGGGTCCACAATGCTATGGTCGCCAAGCAAATTCTGTTTAATTGACGCCTCAGCGACAATTAATAATTCGGAAAGCTGCGTCTCTATTCAATAGAGCAATAAAAGTCTCTTCAAACGCATTCAAGGTCTGGTCTTTCTTTGAGTCCACAAAACCCCTTGGGTGTTGTATGGTTAAGCCTCACGGGCAATTAGTACAGGTTAGCTCAATGCCTCGCAGCACTTACACACCCTGCCTATCAACGTCGTAGTCTACGACAACCCTTTAGGACACTTATAGTGCCAGGGAAAACTCATCTCAAGGCTCGCTTCGCGCTTAGATGCTTTCAGCGCTTATCGATTCCGAACGTAGCTACCGGGCAATGCCATTGGCATGACAACCCGAACACCAGAGGTTCGTCCACTCCGGTCCTCTCGTACTAGGAGCAGCCCCTTTCAATTTTCCAACGCCCACGGCAGATAGGGACCGAACTGTCTCACGACGTTCTAAACCCAGCTCGCGTACCACTTTAAATGGCGAACAGCCATACCCTTGGGACCGACTTCAGCCCCAGGATGTGATGAGCCGACATCGAGGTGCCAAACACCGCCGTCGATATGAACTCTTGGGCGGTATCAGCCTGTTATCCCCGGAGTACCTTTTATCCGTTGAGCGATGGCCCTTCCATTCAGAACCACCGGATCACTATGACCTGCTTTCGCACCTGCTCGAATTGTCATTCTCGCAGTCAAGCGGGCTTATGCCATTGCACTAACCACACGATGTCCAACCGTGTTTAGCCCACCTTCGTGCTCCTCCGTTACTCTTTGGGAGGAGACCGCCCCAGTCAAACTACCCACCAGGCACTGTCCGTAACCCCGATTCAGGGGCCAACGTTAGAACATCAAAACTACAAGGGTGGTATTTCAAGGACGACTCCATCACATCTAGCGACGCAATTTCATAGTCTCCCACCTATCCTACACATGTAGGTTCAATGTTCAGTGCCAAGCTGTAGTAAAGGTTCACGGGGTCTTTCCGTCTAGCCGCGGGTACACTGCATCTTCACAGCGATTTCAATTTCACTGAGTCTCGGGTGGAGACAGCGTGGCCATCATTACGCCATTCGTGCAGGTCGGAACTTACCCGACAAGGAATTTCGCTACCTTAGGACCGTTATAGTTACGGCCGCCGTTTACCGGGGCTTCGATCAAGAGCTTCGACCGAAGTCTAACCCCATCAATTAACCTTCCGGCACCGGGCAGGCGTCACACCGTATACGTCATCTTACGATTTTGCACAGTGCTGTGTTTTTAATAAACAGTTGCAGCCACCTGGTATCTGCGACTCTCGTCTGCTCCATCCGCAAGGGACTTCACTGATAAGAGCGTACCTTCTCCCGAAGTTACGGTACCATTTTGCCTAGTTCCTTCACCCGAGTTCTCTCAAGCGCCTTGGTATTCTCTACCCGACCACCTGTGTCGGTTTGGGGTACGATTCCTTACAATCTGAAGCTTAGAGGCTTTTCCTGGAAGCATGGCATCAATGACTTCACACCCGTAGGTGCTCGACATCGTATCTCAGCGTTAGTAGCGGTCCGGATTTACCTAAACCACCCGCCTACATACTTGAACCTGGACAACCGTCGCCAGGCCCACCTAGCCTTCTCCGTCCCCCCATCGCAATTGTAAGAAGTACGGGAATATTAACCCGTTTCCCATCGACTACGCCTTTCGGCCTCGCCTTAGGAGTCGACTTACCCTGCCCCGATTAACGTTGGACAGGAACCCTTGGTCTTCCGGCGAGGGAGTTTTTCACTCCCTTTATCGTTACTCATGTCAGCATTCGCACTTCTGATACCTCCAGCAGCCCTTACAGACCACCTTCAACGGCTTACAGAACGCTCCCCTACCCCACGCACCCTAAGGTACGTAGCCGCAGCTTCGGTGTATAGCTTAGCCCCGTTACATCTTCCGCGCAGGCCGACTCGACCAGTGAGCTATTACGCTTTCTTTAAATGATGGCTGCTTCTAAGCCAACATCCTGGCTGTCTGAGCCTTCCCACATCGTTTCCCACTTAGCTATACTTTGGGACCTTAGCTGGCGGTCTGGGTTGTTTCCCTCTCCACGACGGACGTTAGCACCCGCCGTGTGTCTCCCGGATAGTACTTACTGGTATTCGGAGTTTGCAAAGGGTTGGTAAGTCGGGATGACCCCCTAGCCTTAACAGTGCTCTACCCCCAGTAGTATTCGTCCGAGGCGCTACCTAAATAGCTTTCGGGGAGAACCAGCTATCTCCAGGTTTGATTGGCCTTTCACCCCTAGCCACAAGTCATCCGCTAATTTTTCAACATTAGTCGGTTCGGTCCTCCAGTTGATGTTACTCAACCTTCAACCTGCCCATGGCTAGATCACCTGGTTTCGGGTCTAATCCTAGCAACTGTACGCCCAGTTAAGACTCGGTTTCCCTACGGCTCCCCTAAACGGTTAACCTTGCTACTAAAATTAAGTCGCTGACCCATTATACAAAAGGTACGCAGTCACACCACGAAGGTGCTCCTACTGCTTGTACGTACACGGTTTCAGGTTCTATTTCACTCCCCTCACAGGGGTTCTTTTCGCCTTTCCCTCACGGTACTGGTTCACTATCGGTCAGTCAGTAGTATTTAGCCTTGGAGGATGGTCCCCCCATATTCAGACAGGATATCACGTGTCCCGCCTTACTCGATTTCACTGATGATGATGTGTCGGTTACGGGGCTATCACCCTTTACTGCGCCACTTTCCAGAGGCTTCACCTGCATCATTAAAAGCTTAAGGGCTAATCCAATTTCGCTCGCCGCTACTTTCGGAATCTCGGTTGATTTCTCTTCCTCGGGGTACTTAGATGTTTCAGTTCCCCCGGTTTGCCTCCTGTTGCTATGTATTCACAACAAGATACGTGCTTATGCACGTGGGTTTCCCCATTCAGAAATCCCAGACTCAAACGGTTATTACTACCTAATCTGGGCTTATCGCAAGTTATTACGTCTTTCGTCGCCTCTGACTGCCAAGGCATCCACCGTGTACGCTTAGTCACTTAACCATACAACCCGAAGAAGTTTCGTGTTGATGTCAAATCACCAAGGTTTTTGGTTGTCGTCAAGAAGGGTTAATTCTTGATGACTGTTTGCCGGACTCAATTTACTTTTTGTTTCCACTTTTTAATAAAAAGTAGAATCAAAAAATGAACAATCATTTCTGATCATTCGAATACAAGACACTTGAATGTGTTTGTTGTGTTTATGCTGTTCTTATTAAATAAGAGCAGATAAACATTGAGAACTTTTAAATTTGATTAACTTAATCACAGCCTAGAGCTGTTTGATTTCACTTTTTAAAGTGAAAACCAATTAAGTAATCAGTCAGCTTTCCAAATTGTTAAAGAGCATGAGACTTCCAGAACCTTGTTCTAAAATTCACATTTTCTAAAGACTCTCAGGGACAAAAATACTAACCAACAACAAAAGAAGTGGTTTAAATATTTAAGTAACCAAGAATATTTAGAGAATGGTGGGCGATACCGGGCTCGAACCAGTGACCCCCTGCTTGTAAGGCAGGTGCTCTCCCAACTGAGCTAATCGCCCACTAAAAGTTTTAATTCCTTCGCGGAGAAAGAATGGTGGGTCGTGCAGGATTCGAACCTGCGACCAATTGATTAAAAGTCAACTGCTCTACCAACTGAGCTAACGACCCAATGGTATCCCGTAGGGGAGTCGAACCCCTGTTACCGCCGTGAAAGGGCGGTGTCCTAGGCCTCTAGACGAACGGGACACTGCTAATTTATCTCCACTTTAAAAAGTAGAAACAAACCTTGAAGAACTTGGGAGTTCTTCGTCTCTTTGCTTTTCTAAACCTAATCAATCTGTGTGGACACTCATCGTCAATATCTTCGTATAAGGAGGTGATCCAGCCCCAGGTTCCCCTAGGGCTACCTTGTTACGACTTCACCCCAGTCATGAACCACAAAGTGGTAAGCGTCCTCCCGAAGGTTAGACTACCTACTTCTTTTGCAGCCCACTCCCATGGTGTGACGGGCGGTGTGTACAAGGCCCGGGAACGTATTCACCGTGACATTCTGATTCACGATTACTAGCGATTCCGACTTCATGGAGTCGAGTTGCAGACTCCAATCCGGACTACGACGCACTTTTTGGGATTCGCTTACCATCGCTGGCTCGCTGCCCTCTGTATGCGCCATTGTAGCACGTGTGTAGCCCTACTCGTAAGGGCCATGATGACTTGACGTCGTCCCCACCTTCCTCCGGTTTATCACCGGCAGTCTCCCTGGAGTTCCCGACATTACTCGCTGGCAAACAAGGATAAGGGTTGCGCTCGTTGCGGGACTTAACCCAACATTTCACAACACGAGCTGACGACAGCCATGCAGCACCTGTCTCAGAGCTCCCGAAGGCACTCCTGCGTCTCCGCTGGATTCTCTGGATGTCAAGAGTAGGTAAGGTTCTTCGCGTTGCATCGAATTAAACCACATGCTCCACCGCTTGTGCGGGCCCCCGTCAATTCATTTGAGTTTTAATCTTGCGACCGTACTCCCCAGGCGGTCTACTTAACGCGTTAGCTCCGAAAGCCACGGCTCAAGGCCACAACCTCCAAGTAGACATCGTTTACGGCGTGGACTACCAGGGTATCTAATCCTGTTTGCTCCCCACGCTTTCGCATCTGAGTGTCAGTATCTGTCCAGGGGGCCGCCTTCGCCACTGGTATTCCTTCAGATCTCTACGCATTTCACCGCTACACCTGAAATTCTACCCCCCTCTACAGTACTCTAGTTCACCAGTTTCAAATGCAGTTCCGAGGTTGAGCCCCGGGCTTTCACATCTGACTTAATGAACCACCTGCATGCGCTTTACGCCCAGTAATTCCGATTAACGCTCGCACCCTCCGTATTACCGCGGCTGCTGGCACGGAGTTAGCCGGTGCTTCTTCTGTTGCTAACGTCAAGAGATAACGCTATTAACGTTACCCCCTTCCTCACAACTGAAAGTACTTTACAACCCGAAGGCCTTCTTCATACACGCGGCATGGCTGCATCAGGCTTGCGCCCATTGTGCAATATTCCCCACTGCTGCCTCCCGTAGGAGTCTGGACCGTGTCTCAGTTCCAGTGTGGCTGATCATCCTCTCAGACCAGCTAGGGATCGTCGCCTTGGTGAGCCATTACCTCACCAACTAGCTAATCCCACCTAGGCATATCTTGACGCGAGAGGCCCGAAGGTCCCCCTCTTTGGCCCGTAGGCATCATGCGGTATTAGCCATCGTTTCCAATGGTTATCCCCCACATCAAGGCAATTTCCTAGGCATTACTCACCCGTCCGCCGCTCGACGCCCATTAACGCACCCGAAGGATTGTTAGTGTCGTTTCCGCTCGACTTGCATGTGTTAGGCCTGCCGCCAGCGTTCAATCTGAGCCATGATCAAACTCTTCAATTTAAAGTTTTGATTACCTAAATTAATAGGTGTGACTCAACGAATACTGACTTTAAAACTATTATTCATGTAAACATGAACATGTAATTTTAAAGCTATTATCATTCCAACAGAATGATAATGAATTGACTGTGCCAAAATTAAGTAAACTTAATTTTGTATTGGTCACTCAGTTCATTGAAATCAATTTGTTACCGAAGTAACTGCTATTACGCTCTTTCGAAAAAGAACCAATAACGTTTTGATATTCATCAACGAGTGCCCACACAGATTGATAGGTTTAAATTGTTAAAGAGCTTTTCCTTTTTGAGCTTCGCTCAAACCGGACGGCCATTCTAGCGATTTAAGTTTTAGTGTCAACCACTATTTTCAAAACTTTTTTCAAGCGTTTAGCTTGGCTAATTTGACCTGCTGATTTGTTTTCGCTTTTGAAACCTAAGCTCCGAAGCCATCCCGTGTCAGCGAGGTGGCATTATAGAGATTTCGATCACACTGGCAAGTCCTTTTTGAAGTTTTTCTTACTTTTTTGATTGTTCGAGCGTTTTTTGTTCAAAGCACCCCGTTTTCACTAGTATTCCCCTTAATTAAGGGCTTAAGGTGCCTATATAAAGGAGGATTTATGAGTTCAATACGCAGTTATAAAGGAATATCCCCTCAGATTGGACAAGGTGTCTATATAGATACAAGTTCGGTACTGGTTGGTGATATCAAAATCGGTGATGACTCTAGTGTATGGCCCTTGGTTGCAGCTCGAGGAGATGTAAACCACATACATATAGGTGATAGAACCAATATCCAAGACGGCAGTGTTTTGCATGTTACCCATAAGAATGCCGAGAACCCTGAGGGTTACCCTCTACTAATAGGTAATGATGTCACTATCGGTCATAAAGTCATGCTGCATGGCTGCACTATTAAAGATCGTGTGCTCGTCGGTATGGGAGCTATTGTGCTGGATGGTGTGGTTATCGAACAAGAAGTCATGATTGGTGCGGGAAGTTTGGTTCCACCTAACAAGGTACTTGAGAGTGGTTATCTCTATGTAGGAAGCCCAGTAAAACAAGCACGTCCATTAAATGATAAAGAACGTGCTTTCTTGCAGAAGTCGGCTGACAACTATGTTCAGAATAAAAACGACTATCTAGACGCTGTGCTTCCTGTTTAAAGCGCTTTAATCTGAATTCGATTAGAGGAGTCATACTCCTCTTCTTCTATTAGTTCTTCCGCTAGCTCTTCAATATCAAAACGTAACTCTGAAAAGATAACTAAAGCTTGATCGCCTTCTTCTATCTCTTTGCCTGCCAATCGGGATAATTCTTCAATAGACATGACACATTCAAGCAATGCACCTGACTGCTGTGCTGGGAAAGTGATAGATTGACTCTCTTCATCCCAATCTTGGATATCCGGAAATAGGATCGATTGATTCATTTTTTATAAATACCTTGTTACATCTCTAGATTTCTACGCAATTCTCTTAAGATCTGCTTAGTTCCCGGACGAAGACCACGCCATAGCATAAAGCTCTCTGCAGCCTGACCCACCAGCATGCCTAAACCATCATAAGCAGCGTGAACACCATTATCTAACGCCCATTGATTAAATACTGTCGTTCCAGATCCGTAAACCATGTCATAAACGGCGCTATTAGAATTGAAAATAGCATCAGAAACTGCAGGAAGCTGGCCACTTAGGCCTGATGACGTAGAATTAATAATGACATCAAAGCCTTCATTCACATCACTTAGTCCCATTCCTTTGATATTACCATATGAAGAAAACATTTCAGCTAGCAACTCAGCCTTTGAACTGGTTCGGTTAGCGACCACCAATTGTCGCGGCTTTTGATCAAGAAGAGGTTGAATCACTCCTCTTGCAGCGCCACCAGCACCTAGCAGGAGAACTCGAGCACCCTCTAATACCACTTGATTTTGCAGTAGATCTTGAACCAAACCCTCACCATCGGTGTTATCACCGATGACCTCTCCGTCATCTAATTTCTTCAATGTATTAACGGCGCCAGCTAATTGAGCCCTTTCCGTCAATCGGTCAGCAAACTGATAAGCGTCTTCTTTAAATGGTGCAGTGATATTACACCCTCGACCACCTTCGCTGAAAAAGGCTTTGGCAGCAGTGATGAATTCACCATGTTCAGGCTGTAGTGCTGTATAAGTAAGTTGTTGGCTGGTTTGGCGAGCAAATAATGTGTGAATGAATGGCGATTTACTTTGCCCAATAGGGTTACCGAAAACGGCATAACGATCTACTTGCTGTGTCATATCCTTACCTAACAGAAATAAAAAGGGTCATCTATATCAATGACCCTATCACTATCACCATAAGGAAGGAAGAATTACCAAACTCGAGGTTTTAGGTAGTCGCTATAAAGCAGGGCTTCTGGTGAACCCGCTTGTGGTTCGTAGCGATATTCCCAACGAGCCAACGGCGGCATAGACATCAATATCGATTCTGTACGCCCACCACTTTGTAAGCCAAATAAGGTGCCACGGTCATAGACTAGGTTGAATTCAACGTAGCGACCACGACGGTACAGCTGGAAGTCACGCTCACGTTCACCATAAGGTGTCTCTTTGCGACGCTCAACAATAGGCAAGTATGCCGCAGCAAAACCTTCACCGACCGCCTGCATGTAAGCAAAGCTCTTATCGAAACCCCACTCATTTAAGTCATCAAAGAACAGACCACCAACACCGCGCGTTTCATCACGGTGAGGCAAGTAGAAGTATTTATCACACCACTCTTTGTGCTCTTGATACACGTTATCACCAAATGGTGCGCACAGATCTTTAGCGGTTTGATGCCAAGACTGGCAATCTTCATCTACTGGATAGAATGGCGTTAAATCAAAACCACCACCAAACCACCAGATAGGGTCTTCCCCTTCCTTTTCAGCAATAAAGAAGCGTACGTTGGCGTGTGATGTTGGGATATAAGGGTTTTTAGGGTGGATAACTAACGATACACCCATCGCTTCAAATTTACGTCCGGCTAATTCAGGGCGGTGAGCGGTTGCTGAAGCCGGCATTGCCTTACCTGCAACATGAGAAAAGTTAACACCACCTTGCTCAAAGACCGCACCGTTGGTCATCACACGAGTACGACCACCACCACCGAGGCGTTCGCCAGGTTCGCGCTCCCATGCGTCTTCTTCAAACAACGCGCTACCATCAGCTTGCTCAAGCTGTTGGCAAATCGAATCTTGTAGGCTCAATAAAAACTGCTTTACTGCTTCTTTATCAATTGCTGACATCTTTCTTCCTCTGCAGGGTTTAACCCTGTCTTAATATTTTCGACGTTTTTGCATCTCTAATTTCGCTTGGTTTCTCACGACCACCCGTTTGACCTTCTAAAATAGCCACCAAATGTTGACCCAGTTGCTGTTGAACTTCTTCAGTCGTCATACAAGGCGGTTCACCTGTCAGGTTAGCACTGGTCGAGGTTAACGGCTTACCGAATTCATTACACATTCTTTGAACTAAAGGGTGATCCGTCACTCGCACCGCGATGGATTCAAATTGGCCACTGACCCAGTCAGTTACTTTACTGCTGGTTGGCATTATCCAAGTCACCGGTCCCGGCCATGTTGCTTTTACGGTCGCTAACTGCGCTTCCGTCAACTGGCTTTCGTCAATATAGGGCAGCAACTGCTCGTAACTCGCAGCAATTAGGATCAACCCTTTCTCCATCGGCCGCTGTTTTAAATCGAGCAATTTCTTAATGGCTTGTGGATTATCGGGATCACAACCGACCCCAAAAACGCCTTCAGTCGGGTAAGCAATGACTTCACCTTGTTGTAATGCCTGCAAAGTATGTTGAAAGTTATCCACGGGTTGCCTCATTAATTCTGTTGTCTAACTCGCTAAGTGTACAAATTATCATTCACTGTGACTAAAGCTATTTATTTATAAAATGTATCAATTAACAACTCAGACCGACGCAAACGTTTTCCTTGGGTGATTTTACCCGTATAATGCGCGCAAAATATCTAATCACTAATTAAATCGTACCTGAAGGAGTTTGAGATGACTGTCGGTATTATCATGGGTTCTAAATCTGATTGGCCAACAATGAAGCTAGCTGCAGAAATGTTGGATCAGTTTGGCGTGGCGTACGAAACAAAAGTGGTTTCTGCTCACCGCACACCTCAGCTGCTAGCAGACTACGCAACCAGTGCAAAAGAGCGCGGTATTAAAGTGATTATTGCTGGTGCTGGCGGCGCAGCTCACCTTCCGGGCATGGCGGCTGCTTTCACAAGCGTACCTGTTCTTGGTGTTCCTGTTCAGTCTAAAGCGTTGAAAGGCATGGATTCTCTACTTTCTATCGTACAGATGCCAAAAGGCATCGCGGTAGGTACTCTTGCTATCGGTGAAGCGGGTGCAGCGAACGCTGGTATCTTAGCAGCGCAAATCATTGGTACACACAATGAAGACGTGATGGCGAAAGTAGAAGCATTCCGCTCTGAGCAAACAGAAACGGTTCTGGCTAATCCAAACCCTGCAGAGGACTAATTCCCATGCATGTTCTTGTGTTAGGCGCGGGCCAACTTGCTCGCATGATGTCCCTAGCGGGGGCACCGCTGAATATTGAAATTTCTGCTTTTGATGTTGGCAGCAAAAATATTGTTCACCCATTAACGCAAGCGATTCTAGGCAACGGCTTAGACACCGCGATTGAGCGTGCGGACGTCATTACTGCAGAATTCGAACATATCCCTCACGATGTACTTGAGGTGTGTGAGCGTAGCGGTAAGTTTTTACCGACAACAAAAGCAATCAAAGCTGGCGGTGACCGTCGCCTTGAAAAAGCGCTGTTAGACGACGCAAGCGTGAAGAATGCCAAATACTACGAGATCAACTCTCGCGAAGACTTTGACGCTGCGATCGCTCACGTTGGCCTACCAATGGTATTGAAGAGCACACTTGGTGGCTACGATGGCAAAGGCCAGTGGCGCTTAAAGACATTAGATAATGTTGAAGCGACTTGGACAGAAATGGCTGAGTGCATTGCAGCGACCGACAACCAAGCGATTGTGGCTGAAGAGTTCGTTCCGTTTGACCGTGAAGTATCACTGGTTGGTGCTCGTGGCGCCAATGGCGAGATCCAAGTGTATCCACTGGCTGAAAATGTTCACACCGATGGCGTGTTAAGCTTATCAACCGCAATTGACGACATTGAACTGCAAGAGCAAGCGAAAACCATGTTCACCGCAATTGCAGAACGCTTAAATTACGTTGGTGTACTAGCACTTGAGTTCTTTGATGTTCAAGGTTCACTGCTGGTTAACGAGATTGCACCACGTGTGCATAACTCGGGGCACTGGACGCAACAAGGCGCGGAGACTTGTCAGTTTGAGAACCACCTGCGTGCCGTGTGTGGTATGCCACTAGGCAGCACCAAACTAATTCGTCCAACCGCAATGATCAACATTCTTGGCGAAGATACTCTACCTGAAGCAATTCTTGCTCAAGGTGGTTGTCATGTTCATTGGTATGGCAAAGAGAAGCGTGCTGGTCGTAAGATGGGCCACATTAACGTGAGTGCTGACTACAACGCAGAGCTGCAAAGAACATTATGTTCATTGGCAAACATTCTCGATAAGCAAGCCTACCCTGCTGTTCATGAATTCGCAGAGCAACTGAAGTAAGTCCTACATTGTGGATTTGATATAGAAACGGCGCTCAATGAGCGCCGTTTTTTTATTTCTGATGATTCACTTACTGTGATTAGTATTACTAATGAGATTGAATGTGATGACACTTGCGATCAGCACATTGCTTTTTAGTGCCACTGGCCGTTTTCTTCTCCAGCAACAGCGGAAACTGGCACTTTTCACAACGACCGATAATAGGTGGCTGATTAACGGCGAACTTACACTTAGGGTAGTTATCGCACGCATAGAAGGTTTTGCCATAGCGAGATTTACGCTCAACCAGGTGGCCTCGACCACACTCAGGACAAGCAACAAGTGGCTGCTCTTCAGATCGCTCTTTCGGTTGGTCCAAAGATTCGATGTGATTACACTCTGGATAGCTGCTACAACCAATAAACATCCCAAAGCGGCCTTGTCTTAGTACCAATTCGTTTTGGCATTTAGGACACGGCACCCCAAGTTCTTTCACCACATGACCATCGTTTTGATGCAAAGGCTTGATGTAATCACAGCTCGGATACTGCTTACAGCCTAAAAATGGGCCATGCTTACCATGGCGAAGCTGAAGCTCTCCACCACACTGTGGGCATGGTTCATACTCTAATGCATGTTCATGTGCTGAAAAAAGCTGATTATCAATCTTACTACTCATGACAAGCCTGCATTAATGCAAGATACCTTGATCTTTGGTGTACAACAGCTCTTCCATTTGCGTGTAAGCACTTTCATTACCCGGCACATTGAATAGCACCATTAAGATAATCCACTTCAGATCATCCAATTCAAATTCGTTGGTCTCAAGCCCCATTACACGATCAATCACCATTTCACGAATCTCTGTCGTGAGTACGTTGATCTGTTCAAGAAACAATAAGAAACCTCGACACTCCATATTAATACGCGAAATCTCTCGACTGGTATAAACACGCATCGAGGTATTGGAGCACGTAGTAATCGCCGCTTGATTATCAGTATCTTGCAATGCCGCAAGATCTTCTAACCAATGGAGGGCCTTATAAATATCATCTTGGCGAAACCCTGCCCGAAGAAGTTCATCTTCAAGTTCATCTTGATCCACCTGCAATTCTGAATCGCTATGGATGTAGGTTTCAAACAAGTACATCAGTATGTCCATCATCATAGCTAGCCTCTCCCCTTTCGAATATAGCCACCGGAAACTGCAACAACATGCCCTGAGAGCTCAAGATCTAAAAGCTGCATCATGACCTCATGCACAGGTATATGGGTTCTCTGTGCCAAAATATCAACGGGTGTCGCTTCTAACCCTACGTTAGCTAACAGCTGTGGAAATGGCAATTGTTCATTTTCACCCTCATTCGGCGTAGGTTCGAACAAACTGGGCTGCTGATCAATGGACCAGTCTAACAGACTCTTTATTTCAATCAGAACATCTTGAGCACTCTGTACCAAACATGCTCCAGCTTTGATGAGACTGTTACCTCCGCGGCTGGTTGGGCTATGAATTGAGCCAGGAAGCGCAAACACCTCTCGGCCTTGCTCCATGGCATAACGAGCCGTAATCAAAGAACCGCTTTTCTCAGCCGCCTCAACAACTAACGTCCCTAAAGACATCCCACTAATAATACGGTTACGCCGAGGGAAATGTTCAGGTCGTGGTTTTGCGTTTGGGCGAAACTCTGAGATCAGTGCGCCACTCTCACAAATTCTATCTGCTAGGTTTCGGTGTCGTGCTGGATAAATGGAGTCCAGGCCAGAACCCAACACTGCAAAGGTTTCCCCACCTTTGTCCAAAGCACCATCATGAGCATAGCCGTCAATACCGAGCGCTAGGCCACTGGTGACAATCAAACCGTTTTGGACGAACTCTTTGGCAAAGGACTTCGCGGTTTGCAACCCTTCGAGGCTGGCATTACGACTGCCGACCATCGCAATTTGAGGCTCAATCAGTTTTTCAACATGACCTTTAACGAAAAGCACGCTTGGCGCAGAGGCGATCTCATTCAGCAGTTTGGGATAATTCGAGCAGTTAGGAGTAATGATGCGATGGTTAGTTTGTTTTGCTTGCCATACTAAGCAAGCCTCCACTTCTCTTGGGGCTTGCTCTCTTAAATAGGAGATTTGCTTAGCTGACAAGCCAATCGCTTGCAGCTGCTGACTTGAGTAGTCAACAATATTAGAAGGAGAGTCAATACTCAGCAGACGAGAAAGGCGCTTGCCACCCAATTGAGGAATAAAACTCAGAGTTAGCCAAGCGCTCAGTTGTTGCTCATTCACTCGGCAATATTAACCTCTTGAGAATAACCCTCTTCAGCCACAGCAAGATCCAAAGGGGATACCGCTAGAATCTCATTGCTAACTGGTTTCGTGCTCTGAGTGATCAAGGCTAGACTAAAATACTCATAAGGGCGAATGACCATCAAACTACCGAGCGAGGTACTTGGCAACTGCACTTTGTTACTTGCAACAGACTCCTTATAGCTGTATTCACCTTGCTTACCAAACACCATCGCTCCGCTTTCGCTGAGGGTAAACATAGTTCCCTGACGAAGGTTATCCTTTGAGCCTTTATTAATAACGACGACCTGATTCTTAGCGCTGTATTGATTCCCCTCTAACGAGCCTAAAATATTGGCAAACTGACCCGCAGAACTAGGCGCAGGATAAAACGTAGTTGAAAGCTTCATTTGATCAACACCAAGCTCAGGCAGAACAAGATCATTAAGCAACACCTCTTGTAGCTGCGTCTCTATCTGCAAGCTACTATATTCAGCATCCACCTCTTTCAAACGCGCCGTAGCAACCAAACGCAAAGAGGTCATACTCGTTTGAGGTTGTTGCCGTTGGTACGTTTCGACAGAACGGTAGATAGCCCATTTTTGATGTTGCTGGTTCCCCGAGATGAACAACCTATCTTCACCAGACAGGAATCGCTTGCCATCACTGGTCCCTAGAACTCGTTGAGCCGATTCGATATCTTGCCGATCGACCAAGCGATCAGACTGTAAATACGGCAGTACCAGTCCCTCATTGACGGTAGGTACCGCTTTCTTTTCTGAAACTCGAATCTTAGGGCTAAGCTTAATGACAGGTTTTAGGCTTAAAACAGGCTCGCCATTAATCCAAACCAAAGACAATTTATCTCCGGGATAAATGAGGTGTGGGTTTTCTATCTCTGGGTTTACCTGCCATAGCCTTGGCCACAACCATGGGCTATCGAGATACATCGCAGAGATATCCCATAAGGTATCGCCTTTAACTACGACATACGCTTCGGGTGCACCTTGTTTGATGGTTAAAGGTTGCTCACTATTTTCAGCCGTAGCGGCGAACGAAAACGAAGCACAAATAAGAGAAAAAGTGGGTAAAAAATGACGCATGACCTAGGTTCCTCGGTCTGAATATATGACATCTGACTAGAGAATTACCTTCAGGATGCTGTCATTTGGCCTCTAAAATGTCTAGAATTGAGCCAACAAGGTTTAAGCTGTTTCGGCACAGTTCAATATTTCGAGTGTATATGTCTGTATTACAAGTATTAACATTACCAGATGATCGTCTACGTACCGTGGCGAAACCGGTAAAAGAAGTAACCCCAGAGATTCAAAAGTTCGTTGATGACATGATTGAAACCATGTACGACGAAGAAGGCATCGGCCTTGCGGCAACGCAAGTAGATTTCCACCAGCGCATCGTTGTTATCGATATTTCAGAAACACGTGACGAGCCTATGGTTCTGATCAACCCTGAAATTACCGACAAACGTGGCGAAGATGGCATCGAAGAAGGCTGTCTATCAGTACCCGGCGCACGAGCTCTAGTACCTCGCGCAGCAGAAGTAACGGTTAAAGCATTAGACCGTGAAGGCAATGAATTCACATTCGACGCTGACGACCTTCTGGCTATTTGTGTTCAACACGAGCTTGACCACCTAGAAGGCAAGTTGTTTGTTGATTACCTATCACCACTAAAACGTAAACGAATTCAAGATAAGCTAGCGAAAATTAAGCGTTTCAACGAGAAACAAGGTTAATAACCGCTGCTATTACTAAATTAAGAAGGAAGTCTACCTTGAGTCAATCTTTAAGAATTGTCTTCGCAGGTACTCCGGATTTCGCCGCCCGTCATTTGGCGGCGTTGTTGTCTTCGGAGCATGAAGTTATTGCTGTTTACACACAGCCCGATCGTCCAGCAGGCCGCGGTAAAAAACTGACGGCGAGCCCAGTAAAAAACATCGCACTTGAAAACAATATTCCGGTCTACCAACCAGAAAATTTCAAGTCAGATGAAGCGAAGCAAGAGCTAGCAGATTTGAATGCTGACATCATGGTTGTTGTCGCTTACGGCTTGCTTCTTCCACAAGCTGTATTAGATACGCCTCGCTTGGGTTGTATCAATGTGCATGGTTCAATCCTGCCACGCTGGCGTGGTGCTGCTCCGATTCAACGCTCTATCTGGGCGGGTGATAAAGAGACTGGCGTAACGATCATGCAGATGGATATCGGCCTAGACACGGGGGATATGCTAAGCATCGCAACGCTGCCAATCGAAGCGACAGATACTAGCGCGTCAATGTACGAAAAGTTAGCTGGCCTTGGCCCTGATGCGCTTGTTGAGTGTTTGTCTGACATCGCGTCTGGTAAAGCCGTTGCTGAGAAGCAAAACGATAAGCTTGCTAACTACGCGAAGAAACTAAGTAAAGAAGAAGCTAAAATTGATTGGAATGACAGTGCAGAACACATCGAACGTTGTGTGCGCGCTTTCAACCCGTGGCCAATGAGTCACTTTGCGATTGTTGATAGCAGCTCTAATGATGAAAAAAGCATTAAAGTTTGGCAGACACGTGTTGATCAAGAATCAACATCTGCGCAACCTGGCTCAATCATCAAAGCAGATAAGACTGGTATCTACGTTGCGACTGGCGACAAAGTATTGGTATTGGAACAACTACAAGTTCCAGGCAAAAAAGCCATGTCAGTTCAAGACATCTTGAACTCACGTGCAAGCTGGTTTGAAGTTGGTACTCAACTTTCTTAACCGCTTTAAAGCTACTCAATATGCACATTAAAAATGTGTAGCTTGTAAAAACACAGCTTAGAAAACCTTTACGAGGGCAGAGATGCCCTTATGTATTCAAATAAATATTCGGTATCCCTCATGAATGTTCGCGCTGCTGCTGCAAATGTCCTATTCCAAGTTGTCGATAAAGGCCACTCTCTTTCACACGCTCTCCCTGCGGCTCAAAAAACGATCCGTCCGCGAGACCATGCTCTACTGCAAGAGATTTGCTACGGCGCACTTCGTTACCTGCCTCGCTTAGAGTCAATCGCTAACGAACTGATGGAAAACTCGCTCAAAGGTAAAAAGCGCGTCTTCCATCACCTGATCTTAGTCGGCATTTATCAGTTAGGCTTTATGCGCATTCCTTCGCATGCCGCCGTTGCTGAAACCGTGGAAGCAACCAAAACACTACGCGGCCCAAGCCTAAGTGGTTTGATCAATGCAGTACTACGTAGCTACCTACGCGATCAAGAAGAGCTAGACGAGAAAGCCATTAGCCACAATGCGGGCAAATACAGTCATCCAAGCTGGATCCTAAAAATGCTTCAAGAAAGCTACCCAGAACAGTGGGAGCAATTAATTGAAGCAAACAACAGCAAGGCGCCAATGTGGCTGCGCGTAAACCGCCAACACCACACTCGTGACGAGTATGCAGAACTGCTTAAAAACGAAAACATTGAATACACATTGCACCCTGAAGCAGCCGATGCCATAAAATTAGCTGCACCTTGTGATGTTACTTTGCTTCCTGGCTTCGACAGAGGCTGGGTATCAGTACAAGACGCTGCAGCTCAGCTTTCCGTTGATTTCCTAACACCAAAAGATGGTGAGCTAATCCTTGATTGCTGTGCAGCACCTGGTGGTAAAACGGCACACATTCTTGAACATACTCAAGACACTGAAGTGGTTGCGATTGACAGTGATATTAAACGCCTAGATCGCGTTTACGATAACCTTGAACGCCTACAACTGCGTGCCGACGTCATCTGTGGTGATGCTCGCTACCCTGAAGAATGGTGGACGGGCAGTCAGTTTGACCGCATCCTACTTGATGCTCCATGTTCAGCGACGGGGGTAATTCGCCGTCACCCTGACATCAAGTGGCTACGTCGTGCCTCTGATATTGATGCGCTAGCGGAACTGCAAAGTGAGATTTTGGATGCAATGTGGCGCCAGCTCAAAGAAGGCGGCACCATGGTTTATGCGACATGTTCTATCACGCCGCAAGAAAACGTGCTGCAAGTGAAAGCATTCTTAGAGCGTACCGAGAACGCAACGCTGGTTGGCTCTGACATCGAAAACCCGGGTCGTCAAATACTGCCTGGAGAAGAAGATATGGATGGCTTCTACTACGCAGTTCTAGTAAAACAGGCATAACACTAACAGCGGCTAAGAATTGGATTCTTAGCCGCTGTTTCTTTCTAGTGCATTATCGAAGCAAAATGAGATCACTAGAATTACAAAGGCAAAAATAAGAGAAAGGCTATGAAGATCATTATCCTAGGTGCTGGACAAGTTGGCGGTACCCTTGCTGAAAACCTAGTTGGCGAAAACAACGACATCACCATTGTCGATCGTAACGCTAACCGACTACGTGAACTTCAGGATAAATACGACCTTCGGGTTGTAAACGGTTATGCCAGCCACCCAAGAACATTACGTGAAGCGGGTGCGCAAGATGCCGACATGTTGGTTGCGGTGACCAACATGGATGAAACCAACATGGCAGCATGTCAGGTTGCCTTCTCTCTTTTCAACACGCCAAATCGTATTGCCCGTATCCGCTCTCCACAATATTTAGAAGAAAAAGAAGCACTCTTCAAATCAGGAGCCATTCCGGTCGATCACTTAATTGCCCCTGAAGAACTGGTCACCAGCTACATTGAGCGTTTAATTCAATACCCAGGTGCACTGCAAGTGGTGAGCTTTGCAGAGCAGAAGGTGAGCCTAGTGGCGGTAAAAGCTTACTACGGTGGCCCACTGGTCGGTAATGCACTTTCTGCTTTACGTGAGCACATGCCGCACATCGATACTCGTGTTGCCGCTATTTTCCGTCAAGGTCGCCCTATTCGCCCACAAGGCACCACCATCATCGAAGCCGATGATGAAGTTTTCTTCGTCGCGGCAAGTAATCATATTCGCTCAGTAATGAGTGAACTACAGCGCCTAGAAAAGCCTTACCGCCGCATCATGATTGTCGGTGGTGGTAACATTGGCGCAAGTTTGGCAAAACGCCTTGAGCAAAGCTACAGCATCAAACTGATAGAACGCAGTCCCACACGAGCGGAGAAGCTATCTGAAGAATTAGAAAACACCATTGTATTCTGTGGTGATGCAGCAGACCAAGAACTACTGACAGAAGAAAACATCGATCAAGTGGATGTGTTCATAGCCCTAACCAATGAAGACGAAACCAACATCATGTCCGCGATGTTGGCCAAGCGCATGGGCGCCAAGAAAGTAATGGTACTGATTCAGCGTGGTGCTTACGTCGACCTTGTTCAGGGTGGTGTGATTGATATTGCTATCTCTCCACAACAAGCGACCATTTCTGCACTGCTTACTCACGTTCGTCGTGCTGATATTGTAAACGTATCCTCTCTACGTCGCGGCGCTGCTGAAGCTATCGAAGCCATTGCTCACGGTGACGAAACCACATCTAAAGTGGTTGGCCGAGCGATTGGCGATATCAAACTACCACCAGGTACCACCATTGGTGCGATTGTTCGCGGAGAAGAGGTACTTATCGCGCACGATAGAACCGTCATCGAACAAGATGACCACGTAGTAATGTTCCTAGTCGACAAGAAGTACGTGCCTGATGTTGAGTCTCTTTTCCAACCAAGTCCTTTCTTCTTGTAACCTTGTTGTGGACTCATTCTCATGAGAACCGCGCTCTGGCATAAAGCGGTGATCTATTAAAGTTATGGTCTATTAAACTATGGTCTATTAAGCTATGGTCAACTTTCGTCCAATATTATTAGTGATAGGGTTAGTATTATCAAAGCTCGCCCTTTTCATGTACATCCCCACATTGGTTGCCTTTTTTACTGGCACCGGTGGTTTTCTCGAGTTTGGTCAATCAGTAGTGATCACGCACATCGTAGCGTTCATCTGCTTGAGTTTAGGCCGTTCCGCTAAGTTCCGACTTGGGGTGCGGGACATGTTTTTGATCACCTCACTGGTCTGGACCATTGCCAGCGCCTTCGCTGCACTGCCTTTTGTATTCATTAACCACATCAGCTTCACCGACGCCTACTTTGAGACCATGTCGGGTATCACCACGACAGGCTCAACCGTATTAAGCGGCTTAGACAGCATGGCACCAAGCATTCTATTGTGGCGTTCAATACTGCAATGGTTAGGTGGCATCGGCTTCATCGTTATGGCGGTAGCGGTTCTACCAATGCTCAATGTCGGTGGTATGCGTCTGTTCCAAACCGAATCATCTGATTGGTCAGATAAAAGTAGCCCACGAGCAAAAACGGTCGCCAAGAATATCGTGGTGGTTTATCTGGTGTTAACAGGCTTGTGCTTAGTGAGCTACTTGTTTGCTGGCATGAGCGTCTTTGATGCCATCAATCACGCTTTCACAACGCTCTCGACGGGGGGGTACTCAACCTCAGACGGCTCAATGAATCACTTCTCGAACAGCGCACATTGGGTCGGAACTGCGTTCATGTTCCTTGGCGGCCTGCCGTTCTTACTGTTTGTCAGTGCACTTCGCGGCCGAAAGCTCTCACTACTCTACAAAGACGCGCAAGTCAGAGGTTTCACTTACCTATTCTTAGTCACCAGTGCGGTGATCTCCACATGGTTGGTGATGAGAGATGGATATAGCGTGGTGGATGCTCTGCGTGTCTCAATGTTCAACATCGTGTCAGTCGTCACCACAACTGGATTTGGCTTAGAAGACTTCACCGCATGGGGCGCACTACCAACCACTTTATTTGCCTTCCTGATGATGGCGGGTGCTTGTTCAGGCTCAACCTCAGGTGGTATTAAAATCTTCCGCTTCCAGATCGCGATGACTATGCTTCACAAACAAATGATGAAGCTGATTCATCCGTCAGGGGTATTTGTTCAACGCTACAACCAACGCCCAGTCAGTGACGACATCGTTCGTTCTTTAGTGGCATTTGGTTTAATGTTTTTTATTACAATTATCTTAATCGCTGGTGGTTTGAGTGCGATGGGATTAGACCCAATCACCAGTATCTCAGGCGCTATTACTGCGGTTGCTAACGTTGGCCCGGGCATGGGTAGCGTAATTGGCCCGACAGGTAATTTTGCTCCACTGCCAGACGCCGCTAAGTGGCTATTAAGTTTTGGTATGTTAATGGGTAGACTTGAGATACTCACGCTGATCGTTCTATTCTTCCCTGCCTTCTGGCGACGCTAATTGCATGAATATTTAAGGAAACAGAGATGAAATCATACGTACTTCTCGCTGGCACATTGCTCGCAAATTCAGTATTCGTAAGTGCTGCCTTTGCTGATCAAATGGTCACACTGCCTGATGGCAAACAAGTGTTACTCAAAGATGATTTTACTTGGCAATATGTGGCACCGAAGCAAACGGAATCAGCAGCGACAACATCAGAGATCGCCATGCCCGTTGCAGCAGCACCTATCGTAGCCGTCCCGGTAGCGACGAATACGCGTGGCACAACGATTGTGGTTAATAGTAAAAAGCCAAGCTTACAGCTATCTCAATCAGGAGTGGATGTTGTACTGGGTGCAAGTCGCTATGAAGATGGTGAGCTTATCATTCCAACAGCCATCACCAACCAAGGCACTCAAGCTATCATTTTGGTATCACTTAACATCAGCGTATTTACTGTAAAAGGTGAGTTATTGGCAGAAGAAGAAGTTGCAGTGTGGAAATCAATCAAACGAATGGCCGACACATATTTGCGACCAAAGACAGGTGAAGAAGGCAAGCTAATCAAGCTCGACTTAGAGCAACACCCCGAATATCAGATCAAAGCTGAAATTACTGAAGTACTGGCTCGCTAAACCGGAGTCACGTACAAATAGATAGCGAAGAAATGGCAAGCGCAACCCGCCAATACAAACAAGTGCCAAATGGCATGGTTGTAAGGGATGCGTTTGGCCACATAGAAAATCACGCCCAGCGAATAAATCACACCACCGAGCGCTAATAGCACCAAACCACCCATCTCGATATTCATCGCCAGTTGATAGACCACAACCAATGACAACCAACCCATCGCCAAGTAAGTCATCAATGAAAAACGCTTAAATCGGTAGACGAAGGCAATCTTCATAATGATGCCCACCAGCGCGATACCCCAAATAACAGCCATCAACCCCATTGCTAAAGGTGTTCTCAAGCTCACCAATAAAAATGGCGTGTAACTACCCGCGATCAGCAAGTAGATCGCACAGTGATCGAGAGTTTTCAGCAGGCGCTTAGTCTTTTCTGTGGTGATCGAGTGATAAAGCGTGGAAGCGAGAAAGAGAAGGAGAATACTGCTGCCATATACCGCCATGCTCGCAATAGTCAGCATATCGGCTTGATGATCAAGTGCACGAATCAGTAACAGGATTAAACCAACCACACCGAGCACAACCCCCAAGCCATGGGTTATTGCATTGGCACGTTCTTCGATGTCACAGTATTCGCTCACCGATGATGCAGACATGACTATCCTACTAGAGTAAATGATCGATTTGCCTAGTATTGCACATTAAGCTTACACGTGTAAGCTTAATTTTTTATGACATCGATGACGCCTAAACTGTGTGATGACGCTAAAATCTCTAAAGCGAAAGAGCTAAGAAGTGTTTTCTAAATACTCAATCACCATCTTACCAGCGTCCTCTGGAGAGGTATCCAATGGCACACTCAATTGACGCTGTAGCTGACCAACCCCTAATAAACTCGCCAACATCCCTTTTGCACCATCTCGATTGCGGTCTATCTCAAACCACAAACTAAGTTCTGTCTCATCACGATGGGCAACAACCTCTAATTCACGCCAACGGCCATGGTAAGGGCCAGTCGTCGGAACAAACTCGAATTCTTGTACAAACGGCAGTTCAAAACCCTCCACCGCTTCACATTCAACTTGGCGAATACGTAGTCCTTGGGCTTCAAGTTCATTAAAAATACCATCAAGTAGCGCATCAGGGCGAACCGTTAGAGTATCCTTATCCGATGGGTCAATCGCCATCGCAATGTCTAACCCGGTTTCAAGCCACACCTTGGAATCACCAATAGTGACGGGTGTATTAAGCGGGACATAAAACTCACACTCAAAATTACGGGTCTCGCCCGGTTGAATAACAAAGGCATACGGCAGGCTCCATTTGGCCAACGAGTATGTCTGGTGCATTCGGCGTGTTTGACCGCCCTCTTGCTTTTGCGAGTTCATGGCAACTTCTGTGACGTAACGGCAGCACAGGTTGAGATCAATGTTGTCTATCTCTTGTGGCTGAGCGCCACCATACACATACACAATAATGCTCGCCTTTTGCCCTGGATAAAGCACTTCTTGCTGCAATACAGAATCGACCTTGGCAGACCCAATACCAAAACTTGCGAACGTTTTCTTTAAGAACGACATATGCACCTCCTTTAAAACATCATCTTAAGCCTGAAAGAGGTTCAAACTCAAATATACTGTTCACACTATTTTAGCTCTAATATTGTCTATTTATCACACAGGCGTCGATCGATAACTTAGATAGTGATAGTCTAGGCTCTGATATGCATGCATATCATTATCCTGATTTATTATTCGGATTGGCGAAAGCCAGACGAGTGACGCTTCAAGCAATTGAGGCGGATCTCATGGTAAATCAGGCCATTAGATTGGCAATGGATATGCCTGACCGTTAGGTAACTTAATGCGCCCAACAGCTGTCAGGTTCTCGCAGACCAACCGCAGTGCGATGCGTCGTCGTAGTGGCTTTGCTGCTGCTCCAACGGCAAAAAAAATGGCTCCAGCAATGACTCTAGTTGAGAAGACTGCTTTATTAGCACCGACTACAACAAAAGTGATTAAAGCCGCTTAACTAAAAAGCGCAGTTTTTACTGCGCTTTTTCTTGCCTCTTTCCCTTCTCGAAATGAGTTTACACATTGGTATTCCCGATTCAATTTGATACTTTACCCACAAATCATTATAAATTTTGTGGGGAATAAAGTATGAAGTGTCATCGCATTGAAGAGCTGCTTGAGCTAATGGAACCTGAGTGGCAAAAAGATCAGGAGCTTAACTTGCTAGAGTTCATAATTAAGCTATCAAAAGAAGCAGGCTACCAAGGCAAGCTTGAAGAACTGACGGATGATGTTCTTATCTACCACCTAAAAATGCGTAACAGCGAAAAAGATGAAATGATACCGGGTCTGAAAAAAGACCAAGAAGATGATTTCAAAACTGCCATCCTAAAAGCACGTGGCCTCCTTTAATTATCTCTATTGCTTTAGTGTTATAACTACCTTACAGATAAAACACTCAATGAAAAAAGCGATCACTTGGCCGCTTTTTTATTTCTGTTCGCTATTTTTTCGTCACAACTGTTACGACTTTTGTTGTTAAAGGTTGATAGCGTTAAAGAAATGAGAACAAGATTGCCGCTATAATCGCCCCCATAAGAATCTTCTAAAATAATAAGAGTGAGTGTGATAACAACAAATGCACCAAACTCAATTTCTACAGGTTCTCTAAACCATACTTTAAAGTAATGTCGTCAATACCCGATTTAACCGGGTATACATGCCACAAAAAGGATATTCCATGAGTCAGGATAAAATCGATATCAAAGATGTGACTCCTAAAACCTTTAATCCAAAAACACATAAAGGTAATGGAGATCGATTTAACCCAAGTAACCGAATCTATGTGCGAGAAAGCAAAGGTAAATTCCAACAGTTGCGTCGTTACGGCGGTTGGTTCTTACTTTTACTTTTTACGCTTATCCCATGGATTTCATTTGGTGAACGACAAGCGATCTTGCTCGATATCGGCAGCCAACAGTTCAACTTCTTTGGCACTACGTTATACCCACAAGATCTCACCCTGCTCGCGATCCTCTTCATGATTGCTGCATTTGGTCTGTTCTTTATCACCACCTTTTTAGGCCGGGTTTGGTGTGGCTACCTTTGCCCTCAAACCGTGTGGACCTTTATGTACATCTGGTTTGAAGAGAAACTCGAAGGGGCTGCCAATAAGCGAAGAAAACAAGATTCTGGCAAACTGACTATCAATTTAATTGTTAGAAAAACGGCTAAACACATAGCATGGTGGGCCATTGCCATTGCGACTGGTTTAACCTTTGTTGGCTACTTCATCCCTGTCAAAGAATTAGTGGCAGGCTTCTTTACCTTCAACTCGTCATTTTGGCCAGTATTTTGGGTACTGTTCTTTGCCGGGTGTACCTACGCCAACGCAGGTTGGATGCGCTCAATTGTGTGTCTGCACATGTGTCCTTATGCACGTTTCCAATCAGCCATGTTTGATAAAGATACTTTCATCGTAGGTTACGACACCGAGCGTGGCGAAAGCCGCGGTCCTCGTTCTCGTAAAGCCGATCCAAAAGAGCTTGGCCTTGGTGACTGTATTGACTGTAACCTGTGTGTTCAAGTGTGCCCGACAGGGATTGATATCCGTGACGGTCTGCAATACGAGTGTATTAACTGTGGCGCGTGTATTGATGCCTGTGACCACACTATGGAACGTATGGGCTATGAAAAAGGCCTGATCAGCTACACCACAGAACACAGGTTGGAAGGACACTCAACTAAAGTCATGCGCCCTAAGCTGCTAGGCTACGGAGCCATATTGATACTTATGCTGGGTTTGTTCTTTGCACAGATAGCGAGTGTTGACCCTGCCGGCTTAAGCGTTCTGCGAGATAGAAACCAGCTATTTAAAATCAATAGCCAAGGGCTTGTCGAAAATACTTACAACTTGAAAGTAATCAACAAAACTCAGCAAGAGCAAGAGTACAAGCTCGATGTTAGCGGGCTACCAGACTCTATCTGGTACGGTAAACAAACCATTACCGTAGAGCCAGGTGAAGTTTTAAACCTTCCTATCAGCTTAGGCGTCGATCCAGAAAAACTGAGCTCACCAGTTTCGACAATTCAGTTTATACTCTCGGATAATGAAGAGTTTACGATGGAAGTCGAAAGCCGCTTTATCAAGAAGCTCTGATACCAGCCATCTAGTGCTTGGTATAACCCCCCAATAAATGGAAAAAGGCTCAGTAATGAGCCTTTTTTATTCTATGACGATGCAAGCCTTTAACTTTGATAACCTGACTCCTGACTTCATGTGGTACGCACTGGAGAGCATCGGAGTTCGCGCTGAATCCGGGCTTCTCGCTCTCAACAGTTATGAAAACCGGGTATATCAATTCATCGATGAAGACCGTAAACGCTACGTGGTTAAATTTTATCGCCCGCAGCGCTGGAACACAGCACAGATCCAAGAAGAGCACGATTTCGCGTTAGAGCTGATCGAACAAGAGTTACCGGTTGCTCCACCTATGCGGATCAACGGCGCAACCTTACATGAATATCAAGGCTATCTATTTGCACTATTTGAAAGTGTCGGCGGCAGACAATATGAAGTCGACAATCTAGATCAATTGGAAGGCGTAGGACGTTTTCTTGGTCGTATTCATAAAGCGAGTGCCGGAAGAACATTCCAGCATCGTCCGACCATCAGCTTAGATGAGTATCTTTATCAGCCACGTAAGATTCTAGAGAACTCTCAGTTTATCCCAACGCACCTGGAGAACGCGTTCTTCAATGACGTCGATCTTCTAATTAAAGAGTTGGAGAGTCAATGGCCGAGCAATATTGAGAATATCCGTCTCCATGGTGACTGCCACCCAGGCAATATTCTGTGGCGTGACGGGCCAATGTTCGTCGATCTTGATGACGCACGAAACGGCCCTGCGATACAAGATCTGTGGATGCTGCTTAATGGTGATCGCCAAGATAAGCTGATGCAGCTGGATATTTTGTTAGAAAGTTATCAAGAGTTTTGCGATTTTAATACCTCACAACTGAAACTAATCGAACCCCTGCGCGGTCTACGTATGGTGCATTACATGGCATGGTTGGCGAAACGATGGCACGATCCGGCGTTTCCTTTGGCCTTCCCGTGGTTTAATGACCCGAAATATTGGGAGCAACAAGTACTTGCTTGTAAAGAGCAAATTGCTACCCTGCAAGAGCCACCACTTTCGTTAATGCCTCAGTGGTAACCGCAATCGCAACATACAACTAGATAAAAATTCAAACATAATGGAGATTGGATAAATGAAAAAGCTATTCGCATTTTTCTCATTGATCATGTTGAGCCTTTCCGCTCACGCGGCGAAATTTAACGAAGGTGAACACTACAAAGTTCTCGACCTAGAAGCATCAAAAAAACCATTGGTGACAGAGTTCTTCTCTTTTTACTGCCCACACTGTAATAGCTTTGAGCCTATCATCCAGCAGCTAAAACAACAGCTACCTGCTGACGCTAAGCTACAGAAGAACCATGTTTCATTCATGGGTGGCAACATGGGTATACCAATGAGCAAAGCTTACGCGACGATGATTGCACTGAAAGTGGAAGACAAGATGGTCCCCGTGATGTTTAACCGCATTCACAACATGAACAAGCCACCACGCGATGAAGAAGAACTGCGTCAAATCTTTTTAGATGAAGGTATCGACGCGAAGAAGTTTGATGCGGCTTACAATGGCTTTGCAGTAGATTCAATGGTTCGTCGTTTCGACAAAGCATTCAAAGACAGCGGCCTTTCTGGCGTACCCGCAGTCGTGGTTAACAACCGTTACCTAATAGACGCTCAAGGTATCAGCTCTCTCGATGAGTACTTCGAACTGGTTAACTTCCTACTGAAAAAGTAAGGAATGGATGAAAGGAAGCTTCGGCTTCCTTTTTTTTGCTTGTTCAAAAATCATCATTGATAAATAATTAACCTGGAAATTTAAAGCTTTACTGCTATTAATAACCCGTCCTAAGAACCGGTGGGCAAGGAGCCCGTAAATGAAAATAAAAATCACACTTATCGCATTAAGCGTTGCAGCCTCTCCCGCTTTTGCCAAGCTTGCAGACGAACAAGGTTTCAGTGGTGAAATATCGTTCAATACCGGGGTAACCTCTTCCACCTCAAACTTTAATACCGACTCGGATAGCACCATCTCGTCAAATACACAGAAAGCACCTTCTGACCGTTCGTTTCTCATAGCACCTCTAGGAAATGTCGCTTACACCTTTGGTGAAAAGTTAAATCATCAGGTTTACACAGGTACGGCACGTGATGACGTGGCAACAGGTACCGTGGTGCTTGAAGTGGGTTATAAATACCAACTTGAATCTGGCATGGTGATCGATGCTTCTATTCTGCCAACTATTATGTCTGATGAGACTTGGGCTAACCCATACAAAGTTGGAGAAGCTCGTAGCAAAACAGACGAAACCGGTAATGCGTTCCGCCTAAAGCTGGATAGTATTGCTGGCTCGGCGTTCTCCGTCGATATGGCTTTCGCGACCAGAGATGTGGATAACGACCTAGTTGAATACGAAGAACTAAAGCGTGATGCAGACACCTTCTACCTAAAAGGTCAGTATCGCCAACCGATTAACCGCACCATGATGTTGGTTCCGTCTTTGATTTATCAATCAACAGACGCAGAAGGCGATGCAGCCTCATTCGAGCAATTCGGGGGAGAAGTCAGTTTATTTGGTGGCACGGGCCGTCACCAGTACGCGCTAACAGCGGGTTACAGCCAACGCTCTTACAATGCAAGCAACCCGATCTACGACAAGAAGCGTAGCGACGACAACATCAATCTATTCGCCGCGTATGAATATGAACAGTTCATGGACTGGGAAAACTGGTCGTTTGTTGCTCTTGCCGGTTACGGTACTAGCGAATCAAACATTACCTTCTACGATGAATCACAATACATCGCTTCAGTTGGCTTGAACTACAAGTTCTAACTCCAGCCAGCACCAATAAATTATCAAACCCAAGCCTGCACACAAGCAGGCTTTCTATTTACTACTACACAGATTGAGCCGTGAGTTGCTTCAACAATCGGTCCATCGCTCGATAGCCCAGCGCTTCCGATAAATGCTTCTTTTCAATCTGCTCGTTACCGTCAAGGTCGGCAATGGTGCGTGCAACCTTAATGATTCGGTGATAAGCACGAATCGATAAACCCAACCGATGCAGCGCGGTTTCGAGAAACTCCGCATCTTCACGTCGAAGTGGGCAATATTTTTCAATTTCTCGGCTTCCTAGCAAAGCATTCGATTTATGATTCCTAGATAGCATCAACTGACGAGCTTGTTTAACTCGGAGTTTAACTACCTGGGTCGTTTCTCCACGATCCCCTCCTTCAGCGAGCATTCCTTTAGGTAACAAAGGGATCTCTAATGACATATCAAATCGATCAAGTAATGGTCCCGACAAGCGATTGAGATAACGCAGTATGATTTGTGGATTAACTCGTGCTTGATTACCTTCATAATAGCCAGTTGGACTAGGGTTGAGCGCACCTATCAACTGAAAGCGAGCAGGAAAGCGAGTCTTACCTGCCACACGTGAAATAATGATTTCACCCGACTCTAACGGCTCTCGCAGTGAATCGAGTGCCTTGCGCTCAAACTCCGGCATCTCATCCAGAAACAACAATCCATTATGCGCCAAAGAAATCTCTCCAGGACGAGGGACAGAGCCCCCACCCACTAAGGCCGCCATCGAACTCGAATGGTGAGGCGAACGAAATGGCCTTTGTTTCCAGTTGTATTGATTAATCTCTTGTTGCGTTAACGAGGCTACTGAAGCCGTTTCCATCGCCTCTTCATTACTCATCTCAGGTAACAAGTCGCGTAATCGTGAAGCGAGCATGGTTTTCCCCGTCCCAGGAGGACCAAGGAAAAGCAAGTTATGGTTTCCAGCTGCTGCTATCTCTAAGGCGCGCTTGCCTTGTTGTTGGCCAATAATATCTTGTAAATCACGATTATCAGACACGTCGACGTGATGATGCTCCGTTCGATACAAACCAAGCTGAGCCTGACCACACATGTCCGCGCAAACTTCCAACAAGGTTTGTGCTGACTTATGCGCCCCTTTGCCAACCAAGGCCGCCTGATCACCGTTGTGGTGTGGAACCACCAAACATCGCTCAACACTGTCGGCCGCCAATGTGGCTGGCAACACTCCTTTGACTGAACGTAACTCTCCAGACAACGCCAACTCACCGATAAATTCATGTTGCGCTATTTTTGACGTAGGCAGCTGATCGGACGCCACTAAGATACCGAGCGCGATTGGCAAGTCAAAGCGCCCTCCCTCCTTAGGTAAATCCGCAGGAGCCAGGTTGACCGTGATTCTTTTTGATGGGAATTCAAAACGAGAATTGATGATGGCGCTTCTGACTCGGTCTTTGGATTCCTTGACCGTCGTTTCAGGTAGACCCACCAACGTAAAACCGGGCATTCCATTGCTGATATGGACCTCAACGGTCACCTCTGGCGCTTCTACACCCACACTAGCTCGGCTATGAATTATCGCGAGTCCCATAACTTTCCTTTGTCTTTGATTTAAAAGTATTCGCTCTGGATATTCGTTGTACACCAAAGCTATCAAGTTGTTATATAGCTTGGTGGAATGGTGTTTTAATGTGAAAAAAGAATGACATTTTCCTTGTCATACAACAGATTTGTGTGATAACACTAGAGATGTAGACATTTACTGAAGACAATAAACAAGAAAACTCGAATTTTATGATTTTTAACGCTCGCATTTACGCACTGATTAACCTGATTATCGTAGTCATTATTGAGACTGCGCGGGGGCGAGTGGGAAAAAAGTAACCACGAATTAGAAAAAACCCCCGCACTGAAAAGTTCGGGGGTTTTTTCTAATTTAACGGTTCAATTTTTATTATTTTATTATTTTCGGCTTTGCCGATTTACAGGAAGAATGGGAGCACAAGATGTGCAGAGACAATGGAAACAGTTACCAAAATAAAGGTAATACGGAGGAACTACGATGAAAGGCGCAGAACTAGTCGTATCCGCACTCAAGCAGCAAGGCATTGAGACCGTATTTGGTTACCCAGGTGGTGCCATCATGCCAATCTACGATGCACTCTATGACGGCGGCGTTGAACATATCCTATGCCGCCATGAACAAGGCGCTGCAATGGCCGCTATCGGTATGGCTCGAGCAACACAAGACGTCGCGGTTTGCATGGCAACCTCAGGCCCAGGCGCAACTAACTTAGTCACAGGCCTTGCAGACGCCTTTATGGATTCCATCCCACTCGTTGCTATCACAGGCCAAGTTGCTAGCTCCCATATCGGCACCGATGCATTCCAAGAAATGGATGTGATTGGTATGTCTTTGTCATGTACTAAACACAGCTACCTCGTTACCGACATTGAAGATCTTGCGCCAACATTAACTGAAGCATTCATCGTTGCAAAAGCAGGACGTCCCGGTCCGGTTATTGTCGATATCGCTAAAGATGTTCAATTGGCAGAAGCACCTGTTAACACTCTCCCTGAATTTACTCCACCAGCCATTCCTGTTGCGACAACCGATGCCATTGAGCAGGCACAGTACTTTTTGTCTCAAGCTACCCGTCCTGTTTTATACGTCGGTGGTGGTGTTCAACTGGCTAAAGCGACGGACTCTGTTCGTGAGTTTTTACGCCTTAATCCAATGCCAGCCGTAAGCACACTGAAAGGCTTGGGTACCATCGAACGTGACGACCCGCACTACTTGGGCATGCTGGGTATGCACGGCACCAAGGCCGCTAACCTAGTGGTTCAAGAGAGCGACCTGCTGATTGTGGTTGGCGCTCGTTTCGATGATCGGGTAACCGGAAAACTTGATACCTTTGCACCGCACGCGAAGGTTATTCATATCGATATCGATGCGGCCGAGTTCAGTAAACTGCGTCTGGCCGATGCACCAATTCGTGGTGACATCAACAAGATCCTGCCTCAGCTGGAACTAAGCCAAGACATCTCATCTTGGGTCCACCACTCTGAAGGGCTACGCAGCTCATTCAAGTGGCGCTACGACCACCCAGGCGATTTGATCTTTGCTCCGCTACTGTTGAAGCAACTGTCAGACATGATGCCAGCAAGCTCTATTGTTTCGACCGATGTGGGTCAACATCAAATGTGGGCAGCTCAACACATTCAGCCTCGCGATCCACAAAACTTCATCACCTCTGCCGGTTTGGGCACCATGGGCTTTGGCTTACCAGCCGCAATGGGTGCTTCGGTTGGGCGTCCTGATGACCAATCCATTCTTATCTCTGGTGATGGCTCGTTCATGATGAACGTGCAAGAGCTTGGCACGCTGAAACGCCGCCAAATCCCAGTGAAGATGGTGCTTCTAAACAACTCTCGCTTGGGCATGGTTCGCCAATGGCAATCACTGTTCTTTGATGGCCGCCACAGTGAAACCATTCTAGATGACAACCCAGACTTCGTGATGCTCGCAAAAGCGTTCGATATCCCGGGCAAAACCATCACTCGTAAAGAAGAAGTAGAGCCAGCATTGAAAGAGATGCTAGAGAGCAAAACCGCTTACCTGCTTCATGTTCTTATCGATGAAGAAGAGAACGTATGGCCACTAGTACCGCCAGGTGCTTCGAACAGTGAGATGTTGGAGAACACATAACATGAAAAGATACCTATTAGACATCAAAGCCGATGATAAGCCTGTACTACTAGAGCGTGTTCTTCGTGTTATCCGTCACCGTGGCTTTATAGTTAAGCAAGTGGCAGGCACTCAAAACCACGAAAGCAAAGTGGCGAGTGTTGAGATCATTGTCGACAGTGACCGTCCGATCTCTTTCTTGGTCAATCAAATCGAAAAGCTGTGGGATGTGCGTACCGTTGACGTTATCTCAATCAGCCGTAATGAATTGCCAAACAACAACTTACAACAAAAGATAAACGCATAAGGAACCGCAAACATGACAGCTAAAACGGCAGACTATATTTGGTTTAACGGTGAGATGGTTCCTTGGGCAGAGGCGAACGTTCACGTCCTGACTCACGCAATGCACTACGGTACTTCTGTGTTTGAAGGCGTTCGTTGCTACAACACGCCAAAGGGGCCGGTTATCTTCCGTCACCCTGAACATGCTAAGCGCCTGAAAGATTCAGCGAAGATCTACCGCTTTCCTATTCCTTACACTGAGGAAGAAATTATGGAAGCGACTCGCGAAACGCTACGTCAAAATAAACTAGAGTCAGCGTACATCCGCCCTCTCGGCTTTGTCGGTAACGTTGGTTTGGGTGTATGCCCACCAGAAAATACTGAGATGGAACTGATCATCGCTGCTTTCCCTTGGGGTTCTTATCTAGGCGAAGAAGCGCTAGAGAATGGTGTAGACGCCATGATCTCAAGCTGGAACCGTGCAGCACCAAACACCATCCCAACCGCTGCTAAAGCCGGTGGTAACTACCTATCTTCACTGCTAGTTGGTGGTGAAGCGCGTCGTCATGGTTACGATGAAGGTATTGCACTGAGTGTTGATGGTTACCTTTCTGAAGGCGCAGGTGAAAACATCTTTGTCGTGCGCAATGGCGTGCTATCGACACCACCAGCGACCAGTGCAATTCTGCCGGGTATCACTCGTGATTCGATCATGACACTAGCAAAAGACATGGGTTATGAAATCCGTGAAGAGAACATTGCTCGTGAAGCACTATACCTTGCCGATGAAGTCTTCATGACAGGCACAGCAGCGGAAATCGTTCCGGTTCGTAGCGTAGACAAAATTACAGTAGGTGAAGGCAAACGCGGTCCTATCACTGAAAAAGTTCAAGCGGCTTATTTTGGTTTATTCAATGGCACCACTGAAGATAAGTGGGGTTGGTTAGATTACGTTTATCCAGCAGACCACGCTTCAACAAACCAAACACAAACCACTAAGTAAGCAACAGCCAAGTATTTATAAGGATTTAAGCAATGCCAATCTATCGTTCAGCAACAACTACCCACGGACGCAACATGGCTGGTGCGCGCGCTTTATGGCGTGCAACTGGCGTTAAAGATGATGACTTCGGTAAGCCAATCATCGCAGTTGTAAACTCTTTCACTCAATTCGTACCAGGCCACGTTCACCTTAAAGACATGGGTCAACTGGTTGCGGGTGAAATCGAGAAAGCGGGTGGTATCGCTAAAGAATTCAATACCATCGCCGTTGATGATGGTATCGCAATGGGTCACGGCGGCATGCTGTATTCACTGCCATCACGTGAGCTTATCGCAGACTCAGTAGAGTACATGGTGAATGCGCACTGTGCCGATGCGATGGTGTGTATCTCTAACTGTGACAAAATCACCCCGGGAATGATGATGGCTGCTATGCGCCTAAACATCCCTGTGATCTTTGTATCTGGCGGCCCAATGGAAGCAGGTAAAACCAAGCTTTCAGATCAAATCATCAAGCTAGACCTTGTTGACGCTATGATTCAAGGTGCCGATCCAACGATTTCAGATGAGCAAAGTGAACAAGTAGAACGTTCTGCATGTCCAACCTGCGGTTCTTGTTCAGGCATGTTCACGGCCAACTCAATGAACTGTCTAACCGAAGCGCTTGGTCTGTCTCAGCCAGGTAACGGTTCTATGCTAGCAACGCACGCCGATCGTGAAGCGCTATTCATCAATGCCGGTAAGCGCATCGTTGAGCTCACTAAGCGTTATTACGAGCAAGATGACGAGTCAGCCCTGCCGCGCAACATTGCTAACCGTGCTGCATTCGAAAATGCGATGGCACTGGATATCGCGATGGGCGGTTCTAGTAACACCGTTCTTCACCTATTGGCTTCAGCTCAAGAAGGTGAGATTGATTTTGATATGGGTGATATCGATGAGATGTCACGCCGCGTTCCACATCTATGTAAGGTTGCGCCTTCAACGCCGAAATACCACATGGAAGACGTTCACCGCGCTGGTGGTGTAATGGCTATCCTAGGTGAACTGGACCGTGCAGGCCTACTGAACAACCAGACTCGCACCGTGCTTGGTCTGAGCATGCAAGAGCAACTGGCTCAATACGACATCATGCAGACAGAAGACGAAGCAGTACTTAAGTTCTTCCGTGCTGGCCCAGCAGGTATCCGTACCACCAAAGCCTTCTCACAAGATTGTCGCTGGGATCGCCTTGATGACGACCGCAAAGAAGGTTGTATTCGTACCAAAGAGAACGCGTTCAGCCAAGAAGGCGGCCTAGCAGTACTTTCTGGCAACATCGCCGTTGATGGCTGTATCGTTAAGACGGCAGGCGTTGATGAAGAAAACCTGAAATTCCAAGGCCCTGCGATCGTATTTGAAAGCCAAGATAGTGCGGTTGATGGCATCTTAGGTGGCAAAGTGAAAGCGGGCGAAGTGGTTGTTATTCGTTACGAAGGTCCTAAAGGTGGTCCGGGCATGCAAGAGATGCTTTACCCAACCACTTACCTAAAATCGATGGGTCTAGGCAAGTCTTGTGCTCTGCTAACAGATGGTCGTTTCTCTGGTGGTACTTCGGGTCTGTCTATCGGTCACGCTTCTCCAGAAGCAGCCAGTGGCGGTGTAATTGGTCTAGTAAATACTGGCGATATCATCACTATCGACATCCCTAGCCGCTCAATCACTCTTGATGTGCCTGAAGCAGAGCTAGAAGCGCGTCGTGTTAAGCAAGACGCACTAGGCTGGAAACCAGAAAACCGTCAGCGTGAAGTGTCTTTCGCACTGAAAGCTTACGCAAGCATGGCAACCAGTGCCGACAAAGGCGCCGTGCGTGATAAGTCTAAACTAGAGGACTAATCAATGAGTGATGACACGGTCAGCCCCCAACAACAAACTGGCGCAGATTATCTGCGTCAGATCTTGAGAGCCCCCGTTTACGAAGCGGCTATAGTGACGCCTCTGCAAGATATGCCACGCCTGAGCGCTCGTATCGGTAATCAGGTTCAGCTAAAGCGAGAAGACCGTCAACCGGTCCACTCGTTCAAGCTACGTGGTGCCTACAACATGGTATCAAGCCTTTCAGAGCAACAAAAAGCTGCTGGAGTAATTGCGGCATCAGCGGGTAACCACGCTCAAGGCATGGCACTATCCGGTTCTAAGCTTGGTATTCAAACCACGATTGTAATGCCAAAAACCACGCCAGACATCAAGGTCGATGCAGTGCGCGGATTCGGCGGTAATGTGGTTTTGCACGGCAGTAATTTTGATGAAGCTAAAGCAGAAGCGGAACGTCTATCGGCGGAGCATGGCTATACCTTTGTGCCTCCATTCGATCACCCATTAGTGATCGCTGGACAAGGCACCATGGGTATGGAGATGCTTCAGCAAAATGGTCACATGGATTACATCTTTGTGCCTGTCGGTGGTGGTGGCTTAGCGGCTGGTGTTGCTGTGCTGGTAAAACAGCTGATGCCAGAGATCAAGGTCATCGCGGTGGAGCCTGAAGACTCGTCTTGTTTGAAAGCAGCACTGGATGCCGGTGAACCTGTAGTACTGGATCAAGTCAGCATGTTTGCCGATGGCGTTGCGGTTAAACGCATTGGTGAAGAGACATTCCGCCTATGTCAGCAGTACATCGATGGTCACATTGCGGTGTCTAGCGATGAGATCTGCTCGGCGGTGAAAGACATCTTTGAAGACACTCGCGCAATTGCTGAACCTTCGGGAGCGCTGGCTCTGGCTGGTTTGAAGAAATTTGCAGAACAAAACCAACTACAAGGTAAGCAACTGGCAACGGTGCTGTCTGGTGCTAATACCAACTTTCACGGTCTGCGTTATGTGTCTGAACGTTGTGAGTTGGGTGAGAAACGCGAAGGTTTGCTTGCGGTCACTATCCCTGAGCGACAAGGGGCCTTCCTAGAGTTCTGCAATATTATTGGCGGCCGAGCGGTGACAGAGTTTAACTACCGCCACAACGACGAAAGCCTAGCGAATATCTTCGTTGGTGTACGTCTGCAAGGTGGTCAAGAAGAGCTCGAGCACATCATCAATGACCTGCGCGACGGCGGCTACCCGGTGGTCGACCTTTCTGATGATGAGATGGCAAAGCTGCACATTCGCTACATGATTGGCGGCAAACCATCAAAACCATTGAAAGAGCGCCTATACAGTTTTGAGTTTCCGGAATACCCAGGAGCCTTGATAAAATTCCTTGATACCTTAGGTACCCACTGGAATATCAGCCTATTCAACTATCGTAACCACGGTGCCGATTACGGTCGTGTATTGTGTGGCTTTGAACTTGGTGATAATGATTTAGCTCAGTTCTCGACACACCTCCGAGAGCTTGGTTATCAGTGTAAAGATGAAACCGATAACCCTTCCTACAAGTTCTTCTTGTCTTAAGAGTTAACTACCGATTCAAAAAGAGCGAGTATTTACTCGCTCTTTTTATTGGTGCCGGTTCAGGTCAGTCACCTCAAAAGATCGTCTTCAAGTAGATCATTAGATCGCCTTGCGATGATCCAACCAATCTTGATGAAGTTGCTCGCTCGATCCTAGGTATTTTACCATCCATTCGATCAATTTATGGTTGTCGTCTTTTCGCCACACCAAACAGCAATGGCTCTGCGGGCTTGGTTCTGGCAAGATCTTCTCCACCAACAAACCCTGCTCAATAATAGGCGCAGCGATATGTCTTGGCATATAACCCACTCCAACACCGTTCTTAAGGCACTCAATCGCACTGTACCAATTAGGTAATAGAAGACGTCTCTGACTCGCATAGTGACCGGTGTGTCGCTTAGGCAGCACACTAGAGGTATCATCCAAACATATTGCGGGATACTGGCTAACAAATTCTTCATTGAGGTTTTGCTCTCGCACACACGGATGACTTGGCGACATCACAAACGCCCAATCTAAGCGCCCCATGTCTTTGACCTCAAAGTCACCACCTACAGGTATCGCGGAAGTGGCACCAATCACGATATCCGCCCTGCCCTGCGCTATCGCTTCCCAAGAGCCGTTGAACACCTCCATGTTGATCTGAAGTTCGGCAAACTCAAACGTTTGATAGAACGCTTCAATCATCGGCTTCATTTTGTCGAGCTTAACCACATTATCAAGCGTTAGGCGCAGGGTCTTCTTCCAACCACGAGCAGCTCGTCGAGTTTGAGCACTGATCTCTTCCATCTGCCTCAGCAACGCACGAGCCTCTTCAATGAACAGTTCACCAGCAGGCGTCAGTTCAACCTTTCTCGGTAAGCGTCTGAAAAGTAAAACATCCAATTCTTGTTCGACCTGTCTAACCCCATAACTGATCGCTGATGGCACTTTGTGCAGTTGCTGTGCCGCAGCAGTAAAACTGCCTAAGCGGGCAACCGTATCGAGCATTTCTAAAGAGGATTTAGAGAACATAAGCCTTCAAATTTTTTGATTGATAACTACATATTTTAGCGTTTTATTTTATCAGTTTTGAAAAATAGAATGTAATGATTAATAAACAGGGGCTTTCAGTCCTTTATATCAAACAATTTTTTTGATGATAAAAACACCACTACTTTTAGTTTAATGGCATTTTATGAATATTTCTAAATTTCAATTGGTCTACCTTGCAGTTCTCTCAATGCTTGGTTTTATTGCGACCGATATGTACCTTCCTGCATTTAAGGCGATGGAGATCGATTTCGCAACAGGCCCAGAACAGATCGCATTGTCGTTAACCGTGTTTCTTGGCGGTATGGCAATGGGTCAGCTCCTGTGGGGACTCGCGAGTGACAAGTACGGTCATCGCAATACGTTAGCCGTTGGCTTAATGCTATTCACTATTGCCTCATTCGGCTTAGCGTTCAGTACTGAGGTCTGGCACCTACTGACACTGCGCTTCATTCAAGCGATCGGGGTGTGCGCTCCCGCAGTAATTTGGCAAGCGATGGTTATCAAGCGATACTCTCAGAGCAGTAGCCAACAAATTTTTGCGACCATCATGCCTTTAGTGGCGCTATCTCCAGCATTAGCACCTCAATTAGGTGTATTACTCGCGAACAACTTTGGCTGGCACAGTATCTTCATCACATTAACCTTGATGGGTGCATTGTTAGCAGTAACGACAATGGCTCAACCAAAAGAAGCACCTGAGGTAAAACAAACATCGATCAAAACAGACATCAAGATGTTGCTTAAATCAAAGCCTTACATGGGTAATGTGCTGATGTTTGCTTCGGCTTCGGCGGCGTTCTTCGCTTATCTAACTGGTATGCCAGAGATCATGGCTCAACTAGGTTATGAAGCAAAAGACATCGGTCTTAGCTTTATTCCACAGACAATCGCATTCATGGCGGGTGGTTATTTTGGCAAACAAGCTGTGAAGAAATACGGCGATGGTTTGGTACTAAGAAACCTTATTGGATTGTTCAGTGTTGCTGCGATGCTAATCTTTATCGCATCACAGTGGGAACTGACATCAATCTGGCCTCTATTAGCACCTTTCTGTTTGATTGCTGTAGCGAATGGTGCACTTTACCCAATCGTAGTAAACCGTGCGCTATCAAGTGCTAAGCAAAGCCCGGCAACAGCGGCGGGTCTACAAAACAGCTTGCAAATTACTATTAGTGGCCTCTCAAGCGCACTAGTTGCAGCAATGGCTAGCCAAGCGTTAAGCGCCACAGGTATCGCAGTTGTGATCTGTTTGGGAGCACTGTGGATTGGCTATATTGTTTCGAACAAAGAGCTATCAGAACACTTTGCAACTCCGGATAACTCTCGCGTCGTCACAGAAGAGAAGCAAGACTAGCTTCTAGCTTCTAGCTTCTAGCTTAATAAAAACCAAAAAGAGCGAGATGACTCGCTCTTTTTATACCTACGCTTAATATCAACTTACTGTTTTGGTAACGACGTCGAAACCTCTTCACCATCGACGACTTCGAGTGCTGGCGCTTTATGACGGCTGTATTCATCATAGTTAACCACTCGGCTACGTCCCATGTCTTTCGCCATGTAGAGCGCTTTATCTGCCATCTTAACCAGAGACTCGGTATCAGATGCAGGCTTAGGATACATAGCGACACCAATTGAAACACCTAACTGACCTAGTGAAAGCCCTTTATGTTCAAGGTGCATAGAACGCACGGCATCACACAGTGTCTGACCAAATTCCGTCGCTTGCTGCATTGAATAGTGCGGAAGTAATATCGCTAACTCCTCACCCCCCAACCTGCAGGCTATCTCATCTTCACTCACACTCTGTTTGAGTAGCGCGCTGATCTCTTTCAAGACGAAATCACCCGCATCATGACCAAAATTATCATTGAAACGTTTGAAGTGATCTAAATCGAGCATCAATAGCGACAAGGGTTGCTCGCTGGTGGCTGAATTCATTGAGTGCTCTTCTAACTTTTGATCAAAGAAACGACGATTGAATAAACCGGTTAATGGGTCGCTTAAGGCTTGTGAGCGCAACTTCTCTTGCAAGCTCAGGTTAGCCAACGCTAAACCGAGATGTTCTGAAACACTAAAAGCTAATTGTTCGGTAATCGGGTCAATTTTGATGTCGCCCTGACCGAAGTAAAGGTGCATTATGCCAATAGTATTACCGTGTGCAGTCAACGGGATACAGAGGGTTTGGTTGTTGTCCATGTCATGCATATGACCACAGCTCAATGAGTGGAAATCATTATTAGACAAGTGAGCCCGTCCTTTACGTAACGACCAACACTCTTCAGGGGCAAAGCTTGCGCTTCCAGGCCATATATCTCCCCAATCAAGTTGCGTAATCAGTTGATTTCGAGATGCCCTCATCAAAGAAACACTGCCGTTCACGTTACCTAAAATTCTCGGCAAAATATCAGAAACAATCTGTTGGGCTTCCACCATGTTATTACACGCTGCAAGCATATTCGCTAGACGGTGCATCAGTTCGATTTCATGGGTTCTTTGGCGAATGCGCTCGTCTTGTTTCTTTTGCTCTTCTTCTACTTTATGGACGATTTGACGGTTGCTCACATAAGACGTACCAATCAAAAAACTCAAGCTCAGCAATACCATGCCAATTAGAATTCCCATTAATTGGAAATTCATCTGTTTAAGTTGGTGCATTGGCAAAGAAATGATCACAACGAAATCTTGTCCGTTAACGCTCTCTTTCATTGAATAATAAATTCGGTCTACTGAGGTTACGGTACTAAAGCGCACATCACTGCCCGTGCCTTGTTGAAGTGCTTGTTTGAATTCAGGACGGTTACCATGATTTTCAACTCTAGCCAATGCATGGTCAGACAGATCCGTATCACCAATCACGACACCATCAAGGTTAATAACCTGAATTCTTAATCGTGTATTGGCTTGAGTCAGGTTGCCAATGTAATCATCGACATCCATATCAGACGTAAATAGCTCGCTGTCTTCGCGAATTTCATAAATAACGTCTGACATTAGAGAAACCAAATGGTCACGCTCATTCTCAACCACCAGCTTTTCCAAGGTTATATAAAAACCATACAGGCCTATCAACATTGAAAAAGATAAAATAATTATCGGCAACGTTTGCCATTTCTTTTCAACCAGCCTCACAAAAAACCAACCTTAAACACACCGAGTAATATTCGAAGATTAACAACCAGTTTAAAAAACACAATCATCAAATAGATTGTTTCATTAACTATGAGTACCTGGTACAAAAAAGCCAGTAGCTAAGCTACTGGCTCTCATTACTTCATTAATCACAAAACTGAGCGACTATTTTTTCTTAACCGGACGCTGCCAGTTAGCTATCTTACGTTCTTTAGCGCGGCTGATAACAAGTTCATTTTCAGAAACATCACGTGTTACCGTCGAGCCCGCACCGACAGTCGCACCGTTTCCAATAACCACAGGTGCGATCAACTGGCTATCAGAACCAACAAACACGTCGTCGCCAATGATGGTCTTAAACTTATTCGCACCATCGTAGTTACAGGTAATAGCGCCTGCACCAACATTGACACGCTGACCGATTTCCGCATCACCAAGATAAGTTAAATGGTTTGCTTTTGAGCCTTCACCTAGACGAGTATTCTTCACTTCGACAAAGTTACCCACATGCGAGTTATTACGCATGTCAGCACCAGGGCGCAGACGAGTAAAAGGACCAACCGTACAGTCTTCACCAACAGTAGCACCTTCAATAACACTGTATGGACGTACGACGGTGTTGTCATCAATTTCACAGTCTTTCAATACACAACCAGTACCGATAACCACATTATCACCAATACTTACGCAGCCTTCGATGATAACGTTAGTATCTATCTCAACATCCATACCGCACTGCAGTTCACCACGTAGGTCAAAGCGGCTTGGATCGCGTAACATAACACCTTGTTTCAATAGTTTATCAGCCTGCTCAGCTTGATAAGCTCGCTCTAGACGAGCCAATTGAGAACGGTCATTAACGCCTTCAACTTCAATTGGACTTATCGGATGCACGGCTTCAACCGCACGACCTTCATCGTGAGCTGCTGCGATGACGTCAGTCAGGTAGTATTCACCTTGGGCGTTGTCGTTGCTTAAGCCAGACAACCAACGCTTCAGATCACCACCAGTAGCAACCATCACCCCAGTATTAATCTCTTTGATAAGCTTTTGTTCATCAGTTGCATCTTTTTGCTCGACGATAGCGACTACAGGACCATTTCGACGAATGATACGACCGTAACCCGTTGGGTTATCAAGAACGACAGTAAGCAGTGCTATACCACCATTTGGCTGAGCGTCTAATAGGTTCTCAATGGTTTCAGGCGAGATAAGTGGCACATCTCCGTACAGCACTAGTACCTTTTCATCATCAGCAAAGTGCGCAGATGCTTGATCCACCGCGTGACCTGTACCCAACTGATCCGCTTGCAGAGCCCAATTCACAGACTCTTCAGCTAGAGTCGCCTGCATCTGCTCACCACCATGACCGTAGACCAAATGGATGTTTTGAGCACCTAAACCATTACAGGTATCGATAACATGTTTCACCATTGGCTTGCCCGCAAGTGTATGCAGAACCTTTGGTGTATTTGAATACATGCGAGTACCTTTGCCCGCTGCGAGAATTACTGCGCTAAACTTCATTGTAAACCTATCCAACATTTTTTTTATTAAGCCGATATTGTAACCGTTTTTGGTTTAATAATTAAATCGCAATAGCAATTTAACCAGTACTTATACGTAAACGGAGCATTTTTGAGATATCCAAAATACAAAAAGGCGACCCTTAGGTCGCCTTTATCTCAGAATCGATAATCTTATAAAAGATTAACGACGCCTCTTTGTCAGTTCGATAACTCGTAACTGAGCAATGGCTTTAGCCAGTTCACCGGCCGCTTGTGCGAAGTCTATGTCGCCATGCTGATTTTGGATATTCTCCACAGCCTTGCGTTTAGCTTCTTCCGCCTTTGCTGCGTCTAGCTCTTCACCACGGATAGCTGTATCAGCCAGTACAGTCGCTGTACCAGGCTGAACTTCTACCATACCACCAGAAACATAAATAATTTCTTCGTGGCCGTGCTGCTTAACAATACGCACCATACCAGGCTTGATAGCGGTCAGCAGTGGAGTATGACCATGGAAAATACCAAGTTCACCCTCACTACCGGTCACCTGAAACGTCTCAACAAGACCAGAGAAAATTTGCTTCTCGGCACTTACAACGTCTAGGTGAAAGGTTATTGCTGCCATATCGCCTCCTAGTTAGCCTTATAGCTTCTTAGCATTCTCGATAGCTTCGTCAATTGCACCACAGTACATGAACGCTTGCTCTGGAATGTCATCGTATTCACCAGATAGAAGACCTTGGAAGCCACGTAGAGTCTCTTTAAGAGGTACGTAAACACCTGGGTCACCTGTAAATACTTCCGCTACGTGGTAAGGCTGAGTTAGGAACTTCTCAATCTTACGAGCACGAGATACAACTTGCTTATCTTCTTCAGATAGCTCATCCATACCTAGGATAGCAATGATATCTTTCAGCTCTTTGTAGCGCTGAAGAGTAGACTGAACGCCACGAGCGATGTCGTAGTGTTCTTGTCCAACTACCAATGGATCCAGTTGACGTGAAGTAGAATCTAGCGGGTCGATCGCTGGGTATAGACCCATAGATGCGATGTTACGGTTAAGTACAACCGTTGCATCCAAGTGAGCGAACGTTGTTGCTGGAGACGGGTCAGTCAAGTCATCCGCAGGTACATATACCGCCTGTACAGACGTGATAGAACCAGCTTTAGTTGACGTGATACGCTCTTGTAGAACACCCATTTCTTCAGCTAGTGTAGGTTGGTAACCTACCGCAGAAGGCATACGACCTAGAAGTGCTGATACTTCAGTACCTGCTAGTGTGTAACGGTAGATGTTATCAACGAACAGTAGAACGTCACGACCTTCGTCACGGAAGCGCTCAGCCATTGTTAGACCTGTCAGTGCAACACGTAGACGGTTACCTGGTGGCTCGTTCATCTGACCGTAAACCATCGCTACTTTTGATTCTTCAGGGTTTTCGATGTTTACAACACCGGCTTCCTGCATCTCAAAGTAGAAATCGTTACCTTCACGAGTACGCTCACCTACACCTGCAAATACAGATAGGCCTGAGTGTTGAAGTGCGATGTTGTTGATAAGTTCCATCATGTTAACGGTCTTACCTACACCAGCACCACCGAATAGACCGATTTTACCACCCTTAGCGAATGGACAAATCAAGTCGATTACTTTAACACCAGTTTCTAGAAGAGCTGTCTCGTTAGACTGCTCTTCGTAGCTTGGAGCTTCACGGTGAATGGCGTAATGCTCTTCAGCACCAATTTCACCACACTCATCAATCGCGTCACCTAGGACATTCATGATACGACCCAATGTCTTAGTACCTACTGGTACTGAGATTGGAGCGCCAGTATTTTCAACTGTCAAACCACGACGTAAACCATCAGAGCTACCCATTACGATTGCGCGAACTACGCCACCGCCAAGTTGTTGCTGAACTTCAAGAACTAGACGCTCTTTCACTTCATTAACATTCAGAGCATCGTATACACGAGGTACTTCGCCCTGTGGGAACTCTACGTCGACTACCGCACCGATGATCTGTACGATCTTACCTGTAGCCATCGTTAATCCTCTAACTATTTAGTTTTACCTAAGCTTAAACCGAATAAGCGATTAAACTGCTGATGCGCCTGAAACGATCTCAGAAAGTTCTTGTGTGATTGCCGCTTGACGCGCTTTGTTATACACAAGTTCTAAGTCATCAATAATGTCACCAGCGTTATCTGTTGCTGATTTCATTGCAATCATTCGAGCTGCTTGCTCACAAGCAAGATTCTCTACCACACCTTGATACACTTGAGATTCGACATAGCGAACTAATAATGCATCTAGTAGTGGTTTTGGCTCAGGCTCATAAATATAGTCCCAAGCATGATCGCGTTTCATTTCTTCGCTATTTGATTTAGGCAAAGGAAGTAATTGATCGATCGTTGGTTCTTGTACCATAGTGTTTTCAAACTTATTGAACACTACGAACAGGCGATCTAACTCGCCTTCATCATATTTCTTCAGCATAACGCTTACAGAGCCAATCAAATCTTCAAGGCTTGGGCGATCACCCAGACCAGAAACTTGAGCTGCTACTTTAGCGCCGCTGTTATTGAAAAATGCTGTCGCTTTTGAACCTACAATTGCAAGCTCAACGTCAGCACCTTTCTCAGACCAATTTTTCATGTCGTTCATGGCTTTCTTGAACAAGTTAATGTTCAAACCACCACAAAGACCACGGTCTGTAGAAACGATGATGTAACCAACACGTTTGGCTTCACGTTCCTCAAGATAAGGATGCTTATACTCGAGGCTACCATTAGCCAAATGACCGATCACTTTACGCATTGTTTCTGCATATGGACGAGTAGCTTCCATTGCGTCTTGAGAACGACGCATTTTTGAAGCTGCTACCATTTCCATTGCTTTCGTAATCTTCTGTGTGCTTTTAACACTACCGATTTTATTACGTATCTCTTTTGCGCCGGCCATCGTTACTCTCCGTTAATGGTATGAGGTGGCCCTAAGACCACCCACCAATTACCAGGTCTGGGTTGCCTTGAAATCGTCAACAAGCTTCTTCAGCTCAGCTTCGATTTCTTTGTTGAAAGCACCCGTTGTGTCGATCTGAGTTGCTAGATCGGCATATTGACCACGAGCAAACGACAGTAAAGCAGCTTCAAAGTCTAGAACTTTAGAAAGTTCTACATCTTCAAGGTATCCACGCTCTGCAGCGAAGATGACTAAAGCTTGGTCGAATACAGACATAGGAGCGTATTGCATCTGCTTCATCAATTCTGTCACTTTTTGACCATGGTCTAGCTGCTTTTTAGTCGCTTCATCAAGATCCGATGAGAACTGTGCAAATGCAGCAAGTTCACGGTATTGAGCTAGAGCTGTACGGATACCGCCAGATAGCTTCTTGATGATTTTAGTCTGCGCCGAACCACCTACACGTGAAACTGAGATACCTGGGTCAACAGCTGGACGTACGCCCGCGTTGAATAGCTCAGTTTGTAGGAAGATCTGACCGTCGGTAATCGAGATTACGTTCGTTGGTACGAATGCAGATACGTCACCAGCTTGCGTTTCGATGATAGGAAGAGCAGTTAAAGAACCAGTCTTGCCTTTCACTTCGCCGTTAGTGAACTTTTCTACGTATGCTTCGCTTACACGAGCAGCACGCTCTAGTAGACGAGAGTGAAGGTAGAAAACATCACCTGGGAACGCTTCACGACCTGGTGGACGCTTAAGTAGTAGTGAAATTTGACGGTAAGCTACCGCTTGCTTAGATAGATCATCATAAACAATCAGTGCATCTTCGCCGCGATCACGGAAGTATTCACCCATCGCACAACCAGCATACGGTGCAAGGTATTGCAGCGCTGCAGATTCAGAAGCCGATGCAACAACAACAACAGTGTTAGCCAGTGCGCCGTGCTCTTCTAGTTTGCGAACTACGTTAGCAATAGTCGACGCTTTTTGGCCGATAGCTACGTAGATAGAGAAAATACCAGAGTTTTTCTGGTTGATAATCGCATCGATCGCCATGGCTGTTTTACCAGTCTGACGGTCACCGATTACGAGTTCACGTTGACCACGACCGATAGGGATCATTGAGTCAACTGACTTGTAACCAGTTTGAACAGGTTGATCTACCGATTTGCGGTCGATTACACCTGGTGCGATAATTTCTACAGGCGAAGTTAATTTCGCTTCGATAGGACCTTTACCATCAATTGGCTCACCTAGCGTGTTTACAACACGACCAAGCATTTCAGGACCTACTGGTACTTCAAGAATACGACCAGTACCTGTAACTTTCATGCCTTCCTGTAGGTCAGCATACGGGCCCATTACAACAGCACCAACCGAATCACGGTTCAAGTTTAGTGCTAGCGCGTAACGGCCACCCGGTAGTTCGATCATTTCACCTTGCATCACGTCCGCTAGGCCGTGAATGCTAAGGATGCCATCGCTTACAGAAACGATAGTACCTTCATTGCGAGCTTCACTAACAACGTCGAAAGATTCAATACGTTGTTTAATTAGATCGCTAATTTCAGTGGAATTAAGTTGCATGCTCCAATCCCCATTAAGACTGCAATGCATCGCTCAGGCGGTCAAGACGACTGCGCGCTGAGTTATCGATGACTAGGTCTCCGGCTCGAATAATAACTCCACTAAGTAGAGTCTCATCTATACTGCAATTCAGCTGAACTTTGCGCGCTAGGCGCTGTTCCAATTTGCTGCTGATATCTGCGCGTTGTTCTTGAGAAAGCTCAACCGCTGAAGTTACTTCAACGTCGATCTCTTTTTCATGCTCTTGTTTGAGCAATAAGAACTGTGTACACACATCAGGAAAGGCCATTAAACGACCATTTTCAGCCATCACTTTAATTAAGTTTTGACCGAATTCATCAAATTGTTCGCCACAAATTACAATGAATATTTCCGCTAATTTTTCAGCAGTCATAGAACTGCTTAATAAATTATGAACATCATCATTTTGTGCCACTTCGGCAGCAAAAGTAAGCATTTGACCCCATTGGTCTAGCTCACCTTTATCTACCGCAAAGTCAAACGCTGCTTTAGCATAGGGGCGTGCGATTGTAGTCAAATCAGACATATACAGCCCCTTGCTTTAAAGTTTTGCAGTAATGTTGTTAAGAAGATCATTGTGTACATCTTTATCGATTGTACGTTCAAGGATTTTCTCAGCACCAGCTATAGCCAGAGTTGCGACTTGTTTGCGCAGGTCATCACGGGCACGTGTGCGTTCAGCTTCAAGTTCTGCTTCAGCGTGCGCTAAGATTTTCTGGCGTTCTGCCTGAGCCTCTTCTCGAGCTTCATCAATAATTTGAGCTTTACGTTTATTTGCCTGTTCAATAACCTCAGTTGCAGTGCGCTTCGCTTCCTTCATTTGCTCAGAAGCGTTGGCTTGTGCCAGGTTCAAGTCTTTAGCAGCGCGCTCAGCGGCTACAAGACCGTCAGCAATTTTCTTCTGACGTTCTTCAATTGCTTGCATGATTGGCGGCCATACATATTTCATGCAGAACCAAACAAACAGTGTAAAAGCAATTGCTTGACCCAGCAGAGTTGCGTTCATATTCACAACAGCTACCCCTCGTTAAGAATCAACTACAAAAATTTAATTAACTATTAAAAGCTAATTAGCCTGCTAGTTGACCAACAAATGGGTTAGCAAACGTGAATAGTAGTGCGATTACGATACCGATCATTGGAACAGCATCCAGTAGACCAGCGATGATGAACATCTTAACTTGTAGCATTGGAGCCATTTCAGGTTGACGCGCAGCGCCTTCTAGGAATTTACCACCAAGAATAGCAAAACCAATTGCAGTACCTACGGCACAAAGACCAACAATAATAGCAACAGCGATTGCTGAAAAACTTAGTACAGTTTCCATTTACGTTCTCCGATTAACATTAATAGTTAGAATAAAGCTTAAAAATTTTTTAGTGATCACTATCTTCATGAGCCATTGATAAGTAAACGATTGTCAACATCATGAAAACAAACGCTTGAATCAATATAACTAAGATATGGAAGATAGCCCAAGGTAGTGCACCTACCCATTGTAAGTACCACGGTAGCATTGCCGCGATAAGAATAAACACCACCTCACCCGCAAACATATTACCAAATAAACGCATACCTAGAGATAGTGGCTTCGCTAATAACGAAATTACCTCAAGTACCAAGTTAAATGGGATCATGATTGGGTGATTAAATGGATGCAGTGCCAATTCTTTAGCAAATCCGCCTAGGCCTTTCACTTTGATGCTGTAGTAGATCATCAGAGCAAAAACACCCAAAGCCATTGCCATGGTTATATTTACATCAGCTGTAGGAACCACTTTCAAGTAAGGGATACCTAGCCAATGCTCTGCAGGATATGGTAAGAAATCGATAGGCACTAAGTCCATCAAGTTCATAATGATAATCCAGCAGAATATAGTCAGTGCTAGTGGGGCAATCAGAGGGTTGCGACCATGGAAAGTTTCTTTAACGTTGTCGCCAACGAATTCCACTACCATTTCAACAAAACACTGAAGCTTACCAGGTACACCTACTGTTGCTTTCTTAGCGACTGAGCGAAAAACCCAAAGGAATAACATCCCTGTCAACACCGAAAAAAACAGACTGTCTATATGTACGTTCCAGAAACTTGTTTCCTCTACAAGACCAAACTTAGCTAAAGAGAGGTTTTGTAAATGGTGTTCAATGTATCCGGATGCTGTTGGCGCAGCCATAACTCATCCTATTTTTTATTGTTAATGAAAAGCACTGGCGCAAAGATATTAATACCTAGAACCAGTAAATAGGTCAGTTTGAGGGGAATTAATTCCACCTGCATATACATGTAGACAATAGAGAATAGTAGAACTGTGATTAAGATTTTTAGAGCTTCGCCTGCATAGAACGACGCCGCAACTAACTTAGTTGCGCGAGCTCCACAAAATAGGAAAGCACACACACAAAAAACCACATTAGCAATGACAAAAATACCGCCACCGACCAATGCAGCAAAACCCCAATCAGGATTAACAGCTAAACCTAACCCTATTGCCACTAATATAACCGCGCTAAGCTCGATCAATAACATTTGCTTTGCAAGCACTCGTCCTGGTCTTGCTAACGCCGCTACCATGTATTCGTTCCTCTTTTAAGCCCACTAAATCACTCGCTTAAAAGCGTGCTGAGAAATTGGCAAAAATTATACGTTCAGCCAAATCGATTGCAATAACAATGCAGCAATCATTTACATTTTTGTATACAAACCGACAACTTTTGTACGAAATTACTTATTTATTACATAATTGACCTAAATCAATTATCTCATTTAGTACTCTAGTTTAGCAATAAGTTGCTCTAATTTGTGAGGCTCATCAAGAGTAATCGTCACTTTTGACTTACCACTAACAGAACGAGTAACTGAAACGTTTGCTTGCAATTTTTCCGTAAGTCTTCGTGAAAGTTCGATAGCTTCTGTGTCTTCAGGCTTCGATTCTGTCTCAACTTCTGGTTTTAAGCATTTTTTAACAAGCTGCTCAATTTGACGCACGGTCATTTTCTTGCTTACCGCAGTATTTGCCGCTTCAACCTGGATATCACCTTCAAGGGCAAGCAGTGCTCGAGCATGCCCCATTTCCAGTTGTTTATTAGAAACTAAACCTTTTACTTCACTTTCGAGCTGATTTAGACGTAATAAGTTACTAACCGTTGCTCTTGATTTACCGATCACATCAGCGACTTGTTGGTGCGTCAGTTCAAATTCGTTCTGTAGACGCTCTAGCGCTTGTGATTCTTCGATAACATTCAGGTCTTCACGCTGAATATTCTCGATCAATGCCATCGCAATCGCGGCTTTGTCTTCCACTCTCTTTATCAAACACGGCACTTGTTTCAAACCAGCTTGACGAGCCGCTCTCCAACGACGCTCACCAGCGATAATCTCAAACTGGTCGTGCGCTAAAGGGCGTACTACGATTGGCTGAATAATGCCTTGAGACTGGATAGATGCAGCCAGCTCTTCGAGAGCTTCTGGCGCAATATCTTTACGTGGTTGATATACACCAGGTTTTAAGCAACCAACAGCCAATTCTGTCAATTCCCCATCAGCCGACAAAGCCTGACTATGAGAAGCAACGTGCTGTTTTTCACGAGCCAATGAACTAGTTGCAAGCAATGCATCTAGCCCCTTTCCTAAACCACGCTTAGACATTGAGTGAATTCCTTTGGTTAAACCTATACTGGGACTTCTTCACGACGCAACATTTCACCAGCAAGAGCTAGGTATGCCTTCGCGCCTGCAGAATATTTGTCGTAGTACATTGCTGGCTTGCCATGACTCGGCGCTTCTGCCAAACGTACATTTCTAGGGATTACAGTTCGATAAACTTTATTACCGAAATGTTTTTTAAGCTGATCAGATACTTCGTTAGATAAGCGATTACGAGGATCATACATAGTACGCAGAAGACCTTCTATCTTCAGGTTCTCGTTTACGACCGCTGCAAGCTTACTGATGGTATCCATCAACGCCGTCAAACCTTCTAGAGCAAAATATTCACATTGCATCGGAACCAATACGGAATCAGCTGCCGCCATTGCATTGATTGTAAGAAGGTTTAGAGAAGGTGGGCAATCAATAAAGATGAAATCATAGTTATCACGAACTGATGCCAGTGCGCTCTTAAGGCGAACTTCACGGGCAAACACTTCCATTAACTTAATTTCTGCCGCTGTCACATCACCGTTGGCAGCGATGAGATCGTAATTGCCCGATGTACTTCGACAAACTACCTCATCAAATGAGGTGTCTTCAACTAACAAATCGTAAGCAGTTGCTTCAACTTGATATTTATCGACACCACTCGCCATAGTGGCATTACCTTGAGGATCGAGGTCAACAACCAAGACCTTGCGTTTTGTTGCCGCCATTGATGCTGCTAAGTTAATGCAAGTTGTTGTTTTTCCTACGCCGCCCTTCTGGTTGGCAATTGCTACAATTCTACCCACTATGGCCTCGCTGATTATTCCTGACGCGATAAAGTAACTAGATGACGCTCTCCATCAAGCTCTGGCACTTGCAAAGCTTTAATGTCTGTCACTGAACACCATTCAGGTAACAGGTCGATTTCGTCTTTAGGATGTTGTCCCTTAAGAGCCAAAAATACACCGGATTGCTCTTTAGGTAAATGGTGACACCACTCTACCATGTCTGTCATTGACGCAAATGCGCGACTGAGCACGACATCAAACTTTTCTTCAGGTTGAAATTCTTCAACACGACTTTGAATCGGCATTACGTTATCGATACCCAATTCATGAACGACCTGCTTAATAAAACGAATACGCTTACCTAAGCTATCCAGCAAGTAAAACTCACCGTCTGGGTTCATGATTGAGAGAGGAACCCCAGGTAATCCAGGCCCCGTACCAACATCAATAAAACGTTTGCCTTGTAAGTGGGTACTAACAATGATGCTATCTAAGATATGTTTCACCATCATTTCTAACGGGTCACGCACCGATGTTAAGTTATAAGCTTTGTTCCATTTGTTGAGTAATTCAACATAACCAACCAACTGGCCACGTTGTTTTTCAGAGACTTCAAGTTCAGTCTGACCAATCAGGTGATCCAGTTTTTCGCGTAATGCGCTCATTATACCTCCTCACCTTTTTTTAACAGGCCATGCTTTTTCAGATAAACCAACAAAATTGAGATTGCCGCAGGCGTAATTCCTGAAATACGAGAAGCAAGACCTATCGAGTCTGGCTTAGTGGTTGTGAGCTTGAGAACCACCTCGTTAGAAAGTCCTTTAATTTGGCTGTAGTCGATATCAGCAGGCAATTTGGTATTTTCATGACGAAGTGATTTTGCAATTTCGTCTTGTTGACGTTGAATGTAGCCTTCGTACTTCACTTGGATCTCAACTTGCTCAGATGCTTGTTGATCTTCCAATGCTGGAGCAAAACGATCCAATTCAGTTAACTGTGAATAAGTCATCTCAGGGCGACGGAGAAGATCTTCACCGCTTGCTTCGCGAGACATTGGTGTTTTTAGGATCTGATTAAGCGCACCGATATCTTCAGATTTTGGATTCATCCATGTTTCTTTTAAACGTTGACGCTCTTTCTCAATATTTTCTACTTTCTCGTTGAATCGAGCCCAACGAGCATCGTCCACTAAGCCAAGCTCGCGAGACTTCTCAGTCAATCGAATATCAGCGTTATCTTCACGAAGCAACAGACGGTATTCCGCACGAGACGTAAACATACGGTAAGGTTCTTTAGTGCCCATGGTTGATAGGTCATCAATAAGAACGCCCATGTAAGCTTGGTCTCGACGTGGGCTCCAGGCTTCTTTGCCTTGCGTAAACAAACTCGCGTTGAGGCCTGCCATCAAGCCTTGCGCAGCTGCTTCTTCATAACCGGTCGTACCGTTAATCTGACCCGCAAAAAACAACCCCTTAATAAACTTAGTTTCGTAACTCAGCTTTAGGTCACGAGGATCAAAGAAGTCATACTCAATCGCATAACCAGGACGAACAATATGGGCATTTTCAAATCCCTTCATTGAATGAACGATTTTAACTTGAACGTCAAACGGCAGACTGGTTGAGATACCATTCGGGTATAGCTCGTGTGTCGTAAGACCTTCAGGCTCAATGAAAATTTGATGGCTGTTCTTGTCAGCAAAACGCATCACTTTATCTTCAATCGAAGGACAGTAGCGAGGGCCAATACCTTCAATCACCCCAGCATACATTGGGCTTCGGTCTAGGTTAGCACGAATAACATCATGCGTATTTTCATTAGTATGTGTGATGTAGCATGGAATTTGGCGTGGCTGTTGAGTTCGATTTCCCATGAACGAGAAAACAGGGGTCGGGTTATCACCATGTTGAACCTCAAGCTCAGAAAAATCGACACTGCGTGCATCGATACGAGGAGGGGTACCTGTTTTTAGGCGATCAACTCTAAATGGAAGATCACGAAGTCGGTCAGCCAGTGCGATCGATGGTGGATCCCCCGCACGACCACCCGAAGAACTTTCCATCCCAATATGGATCTTTCCGCCCAAGAATGTACCCACCGTCAGTACCACTGCGTTAGCACGGAATTTAAGGCCCATCTGTGTCACCACACCCACCACTTGATCCTGTTCCACGATCAAGTCATCAACCGATTGTTGGAACAACGTCAGATTCGGTGTGTTTTCTAGCACATTACGAACAAAGGATTTGTAAAGTATGCGGTCAGCTTGTGCACGAGTTGCACGAACGGCTGGACCTTTTGATGCGTTTAATGTTCTGAACTGAATACCTGCATGATCAATAGCTTGCGCCATTAATCCACCCATAGCATCGACCTCTTTTACCAAGTGGCCTTTACCGATCCCGCCGATAGCTGGGTTACAAGACATTTGTCCTAGTGTATCGATATTATGAGTGAGTAATAACGTACTTTGACCAGTACGTGCAGATGCGAGTGCGGCTTCCGTTCCAGCATGGCCACCACCAACAACGATGACGTCAAATTTTTCGTGATAAAGCATGAACCGACCTCAGGTATTCAAACGTTTTCTAAACAGATAAAAAGGAGCGATATACTACCTGTTTTCCTTGCTTGAGAAAACGTTTTTGGAATTTTTCAAAAAAGCTGTTTTTAATTAATATAGATAAGATCTTTAAAGAGATCTTTTATTAGATCTATTATTAGGATCGAGGGTATCTGTGGATAAGTCAAAAATGATCAACAAGATCATGGATCTTTTTTGGATCAAATGATGTGATCTAACTTTGATCAGGCTGAGGATTAGCTGGGATCAAAATGGCTACTTATTCACAGGGGGAAATAATCCTAAAACTTGTTATTTGGATAACTATAGGTTAATCACCGTATATGTATAATCTTATCCACAGATAAAATAGAAAATAAACCGTCAATTTTCCATTTTTTTTAAAAAAAGTTATTCACAATCACGATATTCGGAGGTAAAAAAAGCGGCATAAGCCGCTTTTTGGAAGAAAGAAGAGGTTAAAACTGGTCAATATGATCGTTAAACCAGGCTTCAGCTGCATCTTCAGGGACTGGGGTTTCCAATACATCGATGCTAAAACAGGCTGAAATAGACTGCGCTCCGAGGTTTTCCAGTTGGCTGTGGACTGATTTTCCCGCTAAACAAAAGGTATCGTAGCTTGAATCTCCTAGTGCCACGACAGCAAAGCGAACCTGGCTTAAGTCTGGAGAATGCTGGGTTAATGCGTCAATAAACGGCTTAATATTGTCTGGGAATTCACCGGCACCGTGAGTTGAAGTCACCAATAACCAAAAGCCTTGTTGTGCAATATCATCGTACTCTGGCTGATTATGCAGGGTTATTTCATGTCCTTGTTCTTCAAGAAGATCATTAAGGTGATCGCCAACGTATTCAGCACCGCCCAAGGTGCTGCCTGTAATAATATGGATCATTAAGCTGTCCTTACTAAAGAAAAAAGGCCAGCATAAGCCGGCTTTTAAAGGTTATTTACCAATACAGAATGAAGAGAATATACGACCTAAAAGATCATCTGAGCTGAACTCACCAGTAATCTCATTAAGGTGCTGCTGAGTGATACGTAGCTCTTCCGCCAAGATCTCTCCTGCCATGTAACCTTCAAGCTGTTGTTTGCCGATATCTAGGTGATCTGATGCTCTTTCTAAGGCGTCCAAATGACGGCGACGTGCCATGAAGCCACCTTCATGGCCACCAGCGAAGCCCATGCATTCTTTTAGATGGCTACGTAGTGCATCGATACCTTCGCCTGTTTTGGCTGATAAGCGAATCAAGGTCGGATCGTTAACGTGACAAATTCCTAGCTCTTCACTGGTTTGGTCCGCTTTATTACGAATCACCGTCATGCCTATGTTATTTGGTAAACGATCAACGAAATCTGGCCAAATATCTTTTGGATCGGTGGCACCTGTAGTCGTTCCATCCACCATAAATAAAACACGGTCTGCCTGAGAAATCTCTTCCCAAGCGCGTTCTATACCGATTCTTTCTACTTCATCGGAGGCATCACGTAGGCCTGCGGTATCGATAATATGCAGTGGCATGCCATCGATATGGATATGTTCACGAAGCACATCTCGTGTGGTACCGGCAATATCGGTCACAATCGCAGACTCTTTGCCTGATAGTGCGTTCAATAGACTGGATTTTCCAGCATTTGGACGGCCTGCTATCACCACCTTCATACCTTCACGCATGATTGCGCCTTGGTTGGCTTCTTGGCGTACGGATTCGAGGTTGTCGATGATGGCTTGTAAGTCAGCACTTACTTTGCCGTCAGCAAGGAAATCGATTTCTTCTTCAGGGAAGTCGATAGCCGCTTCAACATAGATTCGTAGATGAATCAGTGAATCGACTAGCGTGTTAATGCGCTTAGAGAATTCACCTTGTAGTGATTGAAGCGCCGATTTTGCTGCTTCTTCTGAACTTGCATCAATTAAGTCAGCAATCGCTTCGGCTTGAGTTAAGTCCATCTTGTCGTTCAAGAAGGCACGCTCAGAGAACTCACCTGGACGCGCGGCACGCACGCCTGAGATGGTTAGGATGCGTTTGATTAGCATGTCCATAACCACTGGGCCGCCGTGGCCTTGCAGCTCTAACACGTCTTCGCCAGTGAACGAATGTGGGTTAGGGAAGTAAAGCGCGATACCTTGGTCGAGCTCGATGCCATCGGCAGATTTGAAAGGCAAGTACTCAGCGTAGCGAGGCTTAAGTGTTTTTCCTGTTACTTCTAGGGCAACCTGAGTCGCCAATGGGCCGGAAACGCGGATAATACCGACGCCACCACGGCCGGGCGCGGTCGCTTGAGCAACAATCGTATCTGTAGTCATAGGTGTGCCTGCTAGCATGTGAAGGCCAAAAAGGGGCGTTCACGATTAATCAATTAGCTGAATTGTAATCAGCTAAAAACAAAAAGGCGACCTTTTGGTCGCCTTTCTTTATCTCTTTCTATTATCGCACTTACTTAGAATGTAAGCCTTTCTTTTCCAGCGCGCGGTAGATAAGCGTTTGCTGAATCAGAGTTACGATGTTCGATACTAGCCAGTAAAGAACCAGACCTGAAGGGAAGAACAGGAAGAAGAATGTGAACATAACCGGCATAAAGGTCATGATCTTCTGCTGCATTGGATCCGTTACCGTTGTCGGGCTCATCTTCTGGATTAGGAACATTGAAGCACCCATCAGAAGTGGCAAGATGTAGTATGGGTCTTGTGCTGAAAGGTCAGTAATCCAACCGAAAAACGGTGAGTGACGCAGTTCTACAGACTCCATTAATGCCCAGTATAGCGAAATAAAGATCGGCATTTGTAAGATGATAGGTAAACAGCCACCTAGTGGGTTTACTTTCTCTTTCTTATACAACTCCATCATTTCTTGGCTCATGCGTTGACGGTCGTCGCCAATACGCTCACGCATTGCAGTCAGCTTAGGCTGAAGCATGCGCATTTTCGCCATAGATGTGTACTGGGCTTTCGTTAGTGGGTACATAGCACCACGAACGATAAATGTTAGACAGATGATTGCCAGACCCCAGTTCACAACGATGCCTTGAATGAACGAAAGCAGAGTATGAAGTGGTTTAGCAATAAACCATAACCAGCCGTAGTCAACTACGAGGTCTAGGCTTGGTGCAACAGCAGCCATTTGGTCTTGAAGTTTAGGACCAACCCAAAGTGTTGCTTTGAAGCTCGCTTCGTCGCCAGTCGCGATGGTTTTGTTCGGCATGCGCACACCGATGTCACCAAGGTTACCGATTACACGGGTGTAAAGGTTGCTGCCTGCTTCGTCGCGTGGGATCCACGCACTTGCAAAGTAGTGCTGAATCATCGCTGCCCAACCTTGACCATTTGCTAGGTTAAGAGACAGGTTGCGATCTTGCATGTCGTCGAAGCTGTATTTTTTGTAACGCGTATCTTCCGTAGAGTAAGCACCACCACGGTACGTTGGCATGGTTAGGCTACCGCCGTCATCCATAACGTTTTGACGTAGGTGAGCGTACATGCCGAATGTCGCGTTGTTACCAGAGTTGTTGATTACATCGTATTCAACGTCAATCGCGTAGCTGCCGCGCTTAAGTACGAATGTTTTTGTGTAATCAAGGCCGTTCGCTTGGTAAGTCATTGGGATGCGTAGTTCATCTTGACCTTCAGCTAGAGTAAAGCTGTCTGCTGAAACCGTGTAGCTAGGGCGGTTCGTGCTGCTTAAATCGATACCTTGAGGACCCACTAGACCGCTTTGAGCGATAAATTGGTGACCAGGTTCGTTTTTAAGAAGAACAAAAGTGTCTTCAGAATCGAACTCAGCAGAGTAATCATTAAGGTTCGCTTTAACGACATCACCACCAACCGTATCAATTGACAGCGTCAGTACATCAGTTGTTACTGTGATAGCTTTTGCAGCAGCAACTTGACCTGGAGCTGGGTCTAGATCATCTGCATAAGATGGTGCTGGTAGTGTGCTGCCAGATTGTGCCTGCTCAACCGCTTGTGGAGCTGGGGTCTTCGCTACGTTCCATTGTTGGAAAAGTAGGAAAGAAACCAAAGCCAATGCGATTAACAGGATATTACGTTGAGAATCCATCGTTATTTATCTCTGTCTTGTTTTGGGACTGGTGGAACGGGGTCAAAGCCCCCTTCATTCAAAGGATGGCATTTTAATAGACGTTTGCCTGATAACCAACACCCTTTTACAAAACCGTGAGCTTTCAACGCTTCTATCGCATATAAAGAGCAGGTTGGAGTAAATCGGCAGCGTGGGCCGATGAGTGGACTAATAAACCATCTATAAAAATAGATGGGTATTAGCGCTATCCACGCGAAGGGCGAGACAGGCGAAGCCATAATTTGTCGAGTAGCTTGAACATTTCTTCATTGCTTAAATCTTGCGCGCTCTTTTTAGCGATTACAACAAAATCTTTGTTAGGGAGTTTGTGTTGAGTGTTACGAAAGCTTTCACGAGTAAGACGCTTGAATCGGTTACGACCCACGGCGGTTTTAATCTGCTTTTTCGGAACGGCTAATCCAAGACGAGGATTTGAAAGAGAGTTATTTCGAGCAATGATGGTGAAATGAGGGGAGCCAGCTCGATGAGCTTGCTTGAAGACATTTTGATAATGTTCGGGAGTTAACAAGCGTAACTCCCGACCGAAGGCTAGCTTATTCAAAATAATCAAAGATTACTTAGAAAGACGCTTACGGCCTTTTGCACGACGTGCATTGATTGTTGCGCGACCGTTCTTAGTAGCCATGCGAGCACGGAAACCGTGTGTACGCTTACGCTTTAGAACTGTAGGTTGAAAAGTGCGTTTCATTGTAATTACCTTACTGATCAGTAGTTTTAGGTTTTTGTTAAACCCGGCGTGGGTATTTTTTCTCTTCTTTATATAAGAAAGGAAAACCGACGCCTCTCAACAAAGAGGCGGAATTGTAATCACTGTCACAAAAAGTGTCAATGATTGGGTTAACTAAAATTCCGGTCGGGGGATTATACGTAGAATAACTAAAATCACAAGGATCCTTAGTCGATCCCAACCTTGTTTAAGAATTTCTTTAATTTAGGATCCTGTGGATTACCAAAAATATCCTGTGGAGATCCCTGTTCGACAATGTGGCCATCAGCCATGAAGATCACTCTATCTGCGACCTCTCTCGCGAACTGCATTTCATGGGTAACCACCAGCATGGTTTGATGCTGATTTGCTAATTTTTTCATTAGATTAAGTACTTCGCCAACCCACTCAGGATCAAGCGCTGATGTAGGTTCATCAAACAACAAAAGCTCTGGCTGAAGTGCCATCGCTCGGCCAATACCAACCCGTTGTTGTTGGCCGCCAGAGAGCGCTGCTGGGTAACTGTCCGATCTGTCACCTAAACCAATGTCATCGAGTATTTGTTGCGCTTTTTCATGGGCTTGTTTACTTTTCCAACCTCGAACAGTAATCAAACCTTCAGCAATGTTCTGCCTCGCGGTTTGGTGAGCAAATAGCGCATAATTTTGGAACACAAACCCCGTCTTACGACGCAGTGCAAGCACCTCTGATTTGGTATGTTTCTGAACATCCACCTTGATATCATCGATCGAAATCGTACCTTGATCGGCTTGCTCTAGAAAGTTCACACAACGCAGTAAGGTAGATTTACCAGTACCACTTGAACCTATGATGACAATGATCTCGCCTTGCTTGATTTCTAGGTCGATCCCTTTCAATACTTCAGTGTCACCAAATTGTTTGTGGATATTTTGTAATTTGATCATCGTACGTACGCCTTATTCAGTTTCACTTCGGCCCAAATTTGAATACGAGTAAGGATAACCACCACGCCCCAATAAATCAGCGCTACCGCTAAGAAAGCTTCGAAGAAGCGAAAACTTGAAGAGGCTTCCATCTGAGCTTTAGCCATGATTTCAGCGACACCTAAAGTGAAAGCAAGCGAAGTCGACTTAATCATGTCAATGAAGTAGTTCATCAATGACGGCAATGCGACGCGGGTTGCTTGAGGTAAGATGATTCGGCGCATCGCTTGACTGGTTGTCATGCCCACAGATAGGCTGGCTTCCATTTGACTACGGTCAATACCGATAATTGCGGCACGAATACTTTCTGCCATGTAGGCGGCAAAGTGCAGAGTTAAGCCTATGACGGCTGCGCTGAAGGCATCTAGACCAACCATCCACGGGAACACTTGTGGTAAGCCGTAATAAAGAAGAAATAACTGTACTAGCAGTGGGGTGCCGCGAAAGAAGCTGATGTACAGTTGGCTCAACTGATCGAGTACTGGGATTTTGAATACACGAATGTTTGCCAGTATCAAAGAGAGAATCAGAGCAAAGAACAAACCCCAAGTTGCCATCTCCATGGTCGTGCCAAGATACTTCAGCAGTATTGGTAGCAGCTCCAGCATGTAATTAAAGTCAAATCCCATAATCTATCTCATATTTTTATTGGAAGTGTTGTTCTATTTAGAAATACCGTTATATCAGGCTTTTAATCAGTAATACAAAAACAAAAAGCCCACCGCTGTATAAAGCAGTGGGCCTTAAATGGAACGAGTGAGTCATTACTTTTGAGTAATATCCGCCCCAAACCATTTCTGAGAGATACCTTCTAGCGTGCCATCGGCGCGCATTGTTGCTAATGCTTGGTTGACTTCAGCTTGCAGTTTTTTACCCTTGTCGTTGTCAACGAAAGGCCAAGCGTTTTCAATTGTTTCGAATGGCTGACCTGCTAGCTGCAATGGTAGACCTGTCTTCTTAATAAGCTCTAGTGCTGAAAGGCGATCCATTACGAATGCATCCGCACGACCCAGTGCAACATCATGTTCAATACCTGTATCGTAGGTTTTTACATTGATCTTACCGTCTTTGTCGTAGCTGCGAAGCAGTTGTTCGAAGTTTGAACCCAGGTTTACCGCAACCGTCTTGCCATGTAAGTCTTCGATGCCTTTGATGCTGTCATTACCTTTACGAACGGTAATTTGTGCGCCGTCTACTACGTATGGGTCTGCGAATAGGTATTTCGCTTTACGTGCATCCGTCATAGTAATTTGGTTTGAAATGGTATCAATTCGACCCGTTTCAAGAAGACCGAACAGACCAGAAAAGTTTGCAGTCACGTATTCGATCTTGTAGTCGTTACGTTTACCAATCTCATCCCATAAATCCACTTCAAAACCTTGTAGCTGGTCTTGTTTAACGAAAGTAAACGGGAAGTAGCGACCAGACATGCCGACTTTAACTTCAGTCGCAGCTTGAACAGTAGCAGCAGAGAGTGCGATAGCCGCAATTGCAGCCTTAACCCAGTTATTCATTTGGTAACTCCTTATATTTATGGGATTGGATGTTACTGTGAAATGGCTCAATAGAATAAATAACCAGATGTTATTAACCATAACTATATCGTATTCTAATTTGGGGATAACTCGCAAGGATCCGGGCATAAGTGGATCATTGTGTGAGTAAATTAGGGGCAAGATGTGTGGATCTAACTATTTTTACCCAATTTACTGTGAATAACTTGGATCTTATTCACTGAATTTGTGATCAATTACTGGCGATCTTACTTATCAACAGGTAAAATCAACGGTCATTTCACATAACTTAAATAGAGTGGGGCACC